>JABEUU010000084.1 GCA_013044295.1 Candidatus Dormiibacterota bacterium | reverse complement strand
GCGTTGCCAGGCGTGACCACAGTGGCCGTGATGATCTCCGAGTCAGGGTCCACCGCCGCATGTCCTTTGTAGCCGTCGAAACCTCGAGCCGCAGTCTTGTGCCCATGGCGGGCTTGAGGGTCGACGGTGGAGATGATCCGGTCCTTGGCCACTCTCCGGGCGATGCGGAACACCCCATCGCTGCCTTCCTCAAGATCCTGGCCGGTCACCGTGGCCAGCAGCCGGGCGGCCTCCGCGACCGGGGCGGTCAGGGTCCTGCCGTCGAGCAGCGCCAAGCAGGCAAAGGCGTCCTTGGCGCGACTGTCCACGAGCGCCTCGCGGGCTTCGGCATCATCCCAGTCGATCTGGGGCTTGGCCGAACTCGCATAGTCGTCACCACTGGCAAGGACCGCTCTCAGCTCCTCAGCCACCGCTCCGTTGACAACCTTCAACAGGCCCCGCACCGCCGACCGGATGAGGGTGACCGTGTCCATGGTCGCCACCGCGTCGTACAGCGGGGTCGAGTCCAGTACCCGCCGCCGCCCCACCAGCCCGGCCGCCTGGGCGGCGCCCAGCGCGGTCTCGAAGATCCGATTGGGCCGCTCCGAACGCCGCAGCCGCTCTCGCATGTCCACCAGCACGGTATGGGCGAAGCTCCGCCAGCCGCCACTGTCGTAGCCGCCGACCCCAGCCGCATAGCGCCAGCGTGCATCGAAGTTGTAGCGCTCCACCGCCTCCCGGTCTGACAGCCCCTCCAGCCGCTGCAGCACCATCACCACGGCTACCACCGACGGTGGCACCGAGCGCCGACCCCGGTCGGTAAAGAGGTCGGCGAAGGTCTCGTCAGGGAACAGCCGGTCCCGCTCCCGATGCAACAGCACGTAGATGGAGCGCTCCGGCAGCGTCTCGTCGCAGAACCGCACCACCTCGTCGAAGAGTTCGTCTTGCCGGTCGGCCATGCCCAGAGTCATCTTCACCCCCAGTCAGGAACTACCTGCTGGTCATTCTTCGGACCCGACTCCTCCTCTCGCCACCTCACCCACCGAAAAACACCAGCTACCTAGTGCGAGGCTGGTCTCGTTGCCGGTAGCTGCGGGGCGCTGGCAGTGCCGTCGGGAGCGCCACTTGACCACCATGAGGTGTAGCCCCAGGGCAAGGCGGCGCCTGCGGTGCTCGTCTCCCGAACTGCCACCCCTGGTTGCGCACAGTCCCTTGGAGGATGGGCACACTCGGCCCCACGCCCGGTTTGCTCCACGGGCCCCTCATGGGAGTGGCCGGTGCAGCCCCTCGCGGAGACTGACCCCCAAGGGGTCAGAGACCGGCGCGGCTCCGCCGCTGTCCGACGTCGTGGCGCCATCTGCGGCTGAGCCGACCGTAGCATCGAGGCATGAGAATCTTGCTGCAGCGCCCAAGTGGCGGGGTCGGCGCTCGCCTGGGTGCGCCGCTCGCCACGCCGTCGTGGCCATGCCCCACGCCACAGCAACCGCCCCGCTCTGTCCACCGCTTGGTCCGGAGCCAGTCATGGACGACGTGTTTGATCTCGACGTCGTTTGGGAGGCGCTGGCCTCTTGCCGTCCCCAGCCGGTGCTCCCTGAGCTCACCGACAGGGCGGACCAGCCAGCCCGCACCCCCGCCCGGGCCCGCTTCGGCGCTGACCTGGCGCTGCTCCCCGACGCCCCCAGGGCCCGAGTGCTGGTGAACGGCGACCCCGGTGTGGGAACTGACGGCGACCCCGGACCTGCGCTCACTACTGACGCGCTTGAAGCGTGGGACCAGTATCGCCAGGCAGGCCACCACTGAGCCAGACAACTCCGCCAACTCCGCCTGGACGGCGCCATAGCAAGGAGGGCGGGCCGCCCCACGGTCCTGGGTTCGCGATTGCCTTCGGCCTGGCGCTCGGACCTGCGGTGGCGCTCGGACTGGGCCGTTTCGCCTATGCCCTGTTGCTCCCATCGATGCGGCTTGAGCTGCGCTGGTCGTTCGCCATCGCCGGAGCTATGAACACGGCCAACGCCTTCGGATACCTCGCCGGAGCCCTGCTCGCCGCCCCGGCCGCGCGTCGCTTGGGGATGCGCGGGTCCTTTCTGGGAGGACTCGCCGTCACTGTGGCATCCCTCCTCGCCACTGCTGCCACCGGCAACACCGCCGTGTTGGTTGCCTTGCGAGCCCTGGTCGGGGTCTCCGGGGCGATCTGTTTTGTCACGGGCGCCGGGCTAGTCGCTGAGGCCGGCACCACCGGGTCCGCGCGCCGGGCCGCATCGCTCCTCGCCATCTACTTCGCTGGTGGCGGAGCGGGGATAGCGGTGTCGGGCCTGGCGATCCCCTTCCTGCTCGCCTCCACTCCGGTGGCAAGCGGCTGGCGATGGGCCTGGGTGCTTCTGGCGGGGCTCGGCCTCCTAGCGCTCGCGCTTGCGACGCCGGCAGCCCGTGCCAGCCGGGAGCCACCGACCGCGCCCACCGCGGACAGGCGCTGGCCGGCGCGCCGCTTCCGGGCCCTGTTCGTCAGCTACGCCCTCTTCGGGGCGGGCTACATCGCCTACATGACCTTCATCGTGGCCTTCCTGAAGGGCCGCGGAGCCGGGCCGGGGGAGATCACCGTCTTCTGGGTCGTCCTCGGTGCGGCTTCCGTAACCGGTGCTTTCCTATGGGTACGCCCGCTGGTCCGCCTCCGCGGCGGGCGCGCTCCGGGCATGGTCCTCGGCGTGGTCAGCGTTGGCGCCTTGCTGCCGCTGGTGTCCTCATCGCCCGAGGCCGTCATGGGGTCGGCCGCGCTGTTCGGGGGGTCGTTCCTGGCCGTGGTTACGGCGGTGACCATGGTCACTCGCCGCTCCCTTCGGCCCCATCACTGGACTCCCGCGATCGCCAGTCTCACAGTCGCATTTGCGTTGGGCCAATGTGCGGGCCCGGTGCTGGCTGGAGTGCTCTCCGATGGCCCGGCCGGGCTCCGGGCAGGCCTCGGTCTGTCCGCCGCTGTGCTGGTGGTGGGGGCGCTCATCGCCCTCACTCAGCGGCACTACGAGATATCGGCCGGTGACCCGCTGCCAGCGGTGGGTCCCACGGGCCGCGAGACCGACCGCTGGTGAAGCGCCCGCCTCGCGACCCCCCACCCGGCCCCCAACTTGCGTGTCGGTGCGGGCAGCCTCGGCCGCAGCCTCCACCGTGATGTCGCAATCCCGCCAGCAGCGCGCCATGTCGGGTGCCACACTGGGCGAATGCATGAGGACTTCGACCGCTGCTACCGGGCCGCGCGGTCCAAGGACGGCCGCTTTGACGGCTGGTTCGTGACCGCGGTCAAGACCACCAGGATCTACTGCCGGCCGAGTTGCCCAGCCCGGTCGCCGCTGACCCGGAACGTGGTGTTCTACGCGACCGCCGCGGCGGCCCAGCACGCCGGATTTCGCGCTTGCAAGCGGTGTCGCCCTGACGCGTCGCCCGGCTCGCCGGAGTGGGACGCGCGCCAGGATGTGGTGGCTCGGGCAATGCGCCTGATCTCAGACGGCGTCGTGGATCGGGAGGGTGTCTCAGGCCTGGCGTCCCGCCTCGGCTACAGCGCCCGCCAGGTGGAGCGCCACTTGGTAGCCGAGGTTGGCACGGGTCCGCTTGCTCTTGCCAGGGCCAACCGTGCCCAGACCGCAAGGCTGCTCATCGAGACCACCCCCATGGGTTTCGCCGAGGTGGCTTTCGCCGCAGGGTTCTCAAGTATTCGACAGTTCAACGACACGGTGCGCTGGGTGTTCGCCGGCACCCCCAGCGAGCTGCGTGCACGGGCCCTTGGTCGCGGTGCTCCGGGAGCGCCGATCGGGGCAGGAACCCCAGGTGGGCTGGCGTTCCGCCTCCCGTTTCGCAAGCCCTTCATCCCCGACAGCCTCTTTGGCCACTTGGGGGCCACGGCCCTACCGGGATGCGAGGAGGTCCGCAACGGTGCATATCGCCGCACGCTCGGGCTGCCCAACGGGAACGGCATCGTGGCGCTCGCGCCCCGGTCAGACCACGTAGCCTGCCGGCTGGCCCTCGACGATCTGCGTGACCTCCCCACCGCCATTGCCCGGTGCCGTCGCCTTCTCGATCTCGATGCCGACCCCGAGGCGATCACTGACGCCCTGGTCGCCGACCCGGCGCTCGCCTCCCTGGTGGCGAAGGCCCCTGGCCGCCGCATCCCGCGCACCGTGGACGGGGCCGAGATGGCGCTGCGGGTCGTGCTCGGCCAGCAGGTCTCGACCAAGGCGGCACGCACCCACGCGGCCCGCCTCGCCGAGCGCCATGGCGCACCGATCGACGACCCATCAGGCGGTCTGAGCCGGGTATTCCCCTCGGCCGGGGTCCTCCTCGAGCTCGATCCGGAAGAGCTCGCCATACCGAGGGCTCGTCGGGCAACCGTACTCGCACTGGTCGCGGCATTGGCGGATGGCACCATCGAGCTCGGCATCGGAGCCGACAGGGAGCGCGCCCGCCACCAGCTGGCTGGGGTCACCGGCATTGGGCCATGGACGCTCGCTGTGATCTCCATGCGGGCGCTCGGTGACCCTGACGCCTTCCCGGCGACCGATATGGGTGTGGCGAAGGGCGCCGCCGCGCTCGGCCTACCCACCACCTCTGCCGCGCTGCTCGCCCACAGCCGACGGTGGCAGCCGTGGAGGTCCTATGCCGTCCAGTACCTGTGGGCCACCCAGGCCCATCCGATCAACCACTGGCCACCGGAGGAACCATCATGCAGCTGACCCGCTATCGGACCGTCGACAGCCCGATCGGCCGGCTCACCGTGGCTGGCCAGGGTGATGCTCTGACCAACCTGGTCATTGCCGACGCAGCACACCCACCTGCGGAGCGCAGCCGGTGGGTCGAGGACAAGGAAGCCTTCCCCGATGTGGTCGCGCAACTCTCAGCCTACTTCGCCGGGAAGCGCACCGTCTTCGAGGTC
>JABEUU010000083.1 GCA_013044295.1 Candidatus Dormiibacterota bacterium | reverse complement strand
GGGGAGGCTGAGGTCAGCACCGGGGCGGGGTCGGTACGGATCGGCGCCATCGATGGCGCCGCGACGATCAGGGGCTCCACCGGCGAAACCTGGATCGGCGCGGTCAGTGGTGGCCTCGAGGTGCGAGCCCCCTGTGGAAGGATCACCGTCGACCGGGCCGAGCAGGCGGTCGCCGCCAGGACCGGCTACGGCGATGTCCGTCTCGGGGAGGTCATGCGAGGCTCCATCAACGCGCAGACCGGCCACGGCAAGGTCGAGGTGGGTGTCCGTGAGGGCGTCGCCGCCTGGCTCGACCTCCAGACCCACTTCGGGACCGTGCTCAACGAGCTCGAGGCGGCCGGCCCCCCGCAACCGGGTGAGGACACCGTCGAGGTGCGCGCGCGCTCCTCGTTCGGCGACATCACCGTCCGCCGATCCTGACCCCCCCACTCACGCCCGAGATGGAGAGGTGAATGACCACGCATGTCTTCCGGCCGGCCGTCTGGGCCGCCGGACTGCGCACATCGACGTACTGAAAGAGAGAAGGGAGATGCAAACAACAGCCAGTCAGGTGCCGGGGCCCGCGATCCACGTGCAGGGCCTGCTGAAGTCGTACAAGAAGCTGGAGGTGCTCCGGGGCGTGGACTTCGACGTCGCTCGGGGCAGCATCTTCGCCCTGCTCGGGTCGAACGGGGCGGGCAAGACCACGGTCGTGAACATCCTATCGACGCTGCTCAAGGCCGACGCGGGGACTGCCAGTGTCAACGACTTCGATATCGTCGCGCACGCGGCGGACGTGCGGCAGTCCATCAGCCTCACCGGACAGTTCGCGGCCGTCGACGAGATCTTGAGCGGACGGGAGAACCTCGTGCTGGTCGCCCGGTTGCGGCACCTCCAGGCGCCGGGCGTGATCGCGGATGCCCTGCTCGCTCGTTTCTCACTGACCGACGCGGCCGCGCGCAGGGTATCCACGTACTCGGGTGGTATGCGCCGCCGCCTCGACATCGCGATGAGCCTCATCGGGAATCCCCCGGTCATCTTCCTCGACGAGCCGACGGCCGGGCTCGACCCCCAAGGGCGCCTGGACGTGTGGCAGGCCGTCAAGGAGCTCGCCGGGCAGGGCACGACGGTGCTGCTCACGACCCAGTATCTGGACGAGGCCGAACAGCTCGCCGACCGGATCGCGATCCTCCACGGGGGTCGGATCATCGTGAACGGCACCCTGGCTGAGCTCAAGCAGAAGCTCCCACCCGTCAAGGTTGAATACGTCGAGAAACAGCCGACCCTTGAGGACGTATTCCTCGCCATGGTCGGTGACGACGGCAAGAATGACGACGCTGGCGATGACCGCAGCGGCGGCACGCGCAATTAAGGAAAAACGATGACCAAGCATTTCTTAGGCGACACCGCCGTCCTGCTGGGACGGTCCCTGCGCCACATCGCACGCAGCCCGGACACCATCATCACCACCACGATCATGCCCATCTCCCTTCTGCTCCTGTTCGTCTACGTGTTTGGCGGCGCGATCAAGTCAGGGTCGCATTCGTATGTCGACTACTTGCTGCCCGGCATTCTGCTGATCACGATTGCTTCGGGCATCTCCTACACCGCCTTCCGGCTCTTCCTGGACATGAAGAGCGGCATCTTCGAGCGATTCCAGTCCATGCCGATCGCACGGTCGTCGGTGCTCTGGGCGCACGTCCTGACCTCACTGGTCGCCAATCTGATCTCGCTCCTTGTCGTCGTACTCGTCGCCCTCCTCATGGGCTTCCGCTCGGGGGCGGGAGTGCTGCCGTGGCTCGCAGTCGCCGGCATCCTCATCCTGTTCACCCTGGCTTTGACCTGGATCGCCGTAATCCCCGGTCTCACCGCGAAGTCCGCCGACGGCGTGAGCGCGTTCTCCTACCCGCTCATCTTCCTGCCGTTCATCAGTTCGGCGTTCGTGCCCACCGACACCATGCCCGGGCCGGTGCGCGCCTTCGCCGACTACCAGCCGGTGACCTACGTCATCAACGCGATCCGCGACCTGTATACGCAGCGGCCGGTCGGCACCGGCATCTGGATCGCACTGGCCTGGTGTGTTGGCATCCTCATCGTCGCGCACCTTTTCGCCCGGGTCATCTACCGGCGCAGGATCGCTTGGTAGAGCGTCGAGATGGGGTGCTGGCGCTGTGCGCGCGCCGCCGGGGTGCCTCACGGGTGGGGCCCGACAAGGCCGTGTCTTGTTGGGGGCCGTTCCACGCAGTCACCAACGCCCTGAGGCAACCGCCACGGTCAGCATCTTGGTTTGCCGTTGCCAAGGTCTCTCCCTGATTGAGCGTCGTGGGCGCGCTGAGCGGTTCGGGCCTCGTTACGGCCGCGGGGAGACCCAGGGGGCGTCGGCCGCGTCAATAACCTGGCACCAGACCGGCGTGCGATTGCCGCCCTACTGGCCGGCCACCGAGACCTGCACTTCGGATTCCAGCGGGGTCCAGCCCACGCGACCGCAAGCGCTCGACACCGAGGTGGCCAGAACTCTCCCGCCGAACCGGCCATCCGGGACCCCTCCGATAGACAGTGCGTTCGCTACAAGGTGGCCAGATAGGCATCAAGCTTGACGAAGCTGGTCTCCAAGCCGGCCTGGGCCTCTGGGCTCATCAGCATCGGCGGCACATTGGTCTGGTGGGTGACCACCTCTGTGCGGCCGTCACCGAGGTCATTGAAGACGATCGCCGTCATCATGGCGCCGTTGACACCAGCTTCGGTGAACGAGAACGCAAGGGGCGGATTGAACTCCACGAAGGCACCTCGCACTGGGTACTTCTCGCCGGTCTCATCGTTGACCATCACCGTCTCGAAGCGTCCGCCGGGACGGCGATCTATCGTGATGCCCTCGAGCGGTGTGCTCATGCCGATCGGACCCCAGAAGTGGGTCAGATGGGAGGGTGTGGTCATACACTCGAAGACGACTTCCCTCTGGGCCTCGAAGATCCGAGTGATGGTCAGTTCATCCGGTTTGTTCGGGGTGTCGCTCATGGTCTCTGCTCCTTCTTGTGGGTCAAGCGCTCCAGGTGCTGCTCGAGCTGGTCGAATCGCTCGGTCCAGATCTGTCGGATCGTTGCGATCCAGTCAGTGGCCGCTTCCAACGGTGCCGGTTCGAAATGACAAGGTCGATACTGAGCGTCGCGACCCCTTGAGATTAGGCCGGACGCGCTGTGAGAGCGACGGTCCTTTCACCTTCGCCTGGGTGATCCCATCGGCGTGCTTTCCTCCACCTCGACCTCGCAGTTGGGCAGTGTGAACGGGACGGCCGCAGCCCCCGGGTGCCTCCTGGCGGGGCGACCGGCGCTAGCGGCTTCAGACCAGGAGTGACCGAAGCCGAAGACCGCCGGAAGTTTGGGGTCGAGGAATCGGGTTACGCCGGTGACCCGATCTCCCGCGAGGGTGAGCACGATCAGGCCGGACGGTTGGGCACCGTGGCTATCGGCGTCTCCGAGATAGCACGCGAATGCGGGCTGGCCGTTGGCGCGGGTCGGCCGCAGCTGGAGACGTTGCCCTGCTCTCCCAACGGCGCTGGCGCGTAGGAACGCCGCGATTGGCTCAATCCCGTGGTACTCGTGGGGGGCGGGAGGCATTGCCAGCCAGGCGTCGTCGGTCAGTAGTGCCACCAGGGATTCGACGTCATCGGCGCTGAAGGCGTTCGCGAATCGTTGGGCCAGGTCTGCCTCGGCGCGTGAGCCTGGCTCGGGCGGGCGGTCGATGCCGCCAAGGGATTCGCGCCTAAGGGCAGCGCGGGCCCTTTGCAGCAAGCCCTTGGACGCCGTCGGGGTGGCGTCTAGCATGGTCGCTACTTCCCTCAAGGAGAAGCCGAGGACGTCGGAGAGGACTAGGACTGCGACCTGGCGGGGCGGCAGCAGCTGCAGCGCGGCAATGAACGCCAGCTCTACGGACTCACGTTTCTCGTAACGCGCCGCCGGGTCTGGAGCTGGGTCGGGCGTCAGGTCGAGCCACGCGTCCGGGTAGGGCTGGAGCCAACTGACCGCTCCTCTTCGAGTGGGTGCTGGAGGCTCGAACGGCGGGACGGGGGTGGGCAGAGGGCGGCGTCGGCCGCTGCGGATCGAGTTGAGGCAACGATTGGTGGCGATCCGGAATAACCAAGCTCGCAGCGTGGAGCGGCCGGCCAGGCCGCTGAGGCCCTGCCAGGCGGCGACCATCGTCTCTTGGAGGAGGTCGTCCGCATCGCTGACCGACCCCAGCATGCGGTAGCAGTGCAACTGGAGCTCCCGGCGGTAGGGGCTCACGAGCTCAGCGAAGGCTTGCTCGTCACCCGCTTGGGCGCGGGTCAGTACCCCCAACTCAAACGTACCTGATCCTGCCACCGCCCATGATTGTCGCTCCAGGAGCGTTCCATTCGGTGGTCCCCTGGTGTCTTACCCAATAGCACCTACCCCAAAGGAGGACCACAGGATGGAAACCAACAGGACTGCGGGCCAGCTTATGCAGGAGTACTACGACCTCTTGAAGGAGGGCCGTGCCTCCTTCGACGAGGTACGGCTGAGGTCCCTACTGGCCCCGGACCTGGTCTTCGAGGGCCCGATCGCCGGGCACGTCGTGGGAGCGGAGCGGTTCATCAAGGGAGTGTCTGGGTTCGTCCAGACAACGCGGGGCCTTCACATCTTGGAGGGGCTGAATTTCGAGGACAAAGCCGCCGCCCTTTACGACGCCGAAATGCCGGGCGGCCCCGTCCGGTTCGCCGAGTTCTTCCAGGCCGATGGCGGCAAGATCCAGTCGCTCAGGCTGTTATACGACGCTGGGGAGTATCGTGCTCGGGGAGGCCGCTGAACTCGAATCGCGGCGCTTGCCCGACGCGGAGGGCCAGCGCCCCCTCGAGTCGGCCACAGTCAGCCGCACCGTGACATCGTCATCTCGGGGGCGCGCCGAATCCAGTCGGAGCAGCTATGGCACGAGTCCGCAGTCGAAGGTGGGGCCGCCGGCGATCAGCTGGTCCCAGCCCCCCTGCCTCGGAGTGTGCGACCTTGGATGGCAGCTCGGAGCGGTCCGGCACCTGAGGCCCGACCGGCGCCGGCCCAAGTGGCCCGTGCTCACCGTCAGAATTGTCTTACTGGTCCGCCAAGTGGCCGCTCAATCGCCCAGGCGCTCGGCGCCAGCTGGGCCAGGGCGACTGCTCTCGGCGGGTGACTCTGGTAGCCAGGTTGCGAGCCATCGTGGTGGCCGGCCAATCTCTGGGGCAACGCCGCGATGGTTCAAGTCGCCCGCCCTTTGGTCTCCCCGGGTCCTGCCGACGGGGGGTTCTCTATGACACGGCGGCCGCAGCGGTCAACGGAAAGCGTCCGCAGTGGGGTTTTCCCCAGGCCAGGGTCGCCTCGGCACCCGGCCAGGACACCGTCGTGCCACCCTAATGGACCTCAGCGCGGCCCGAGCCCCAGTGGGTGTCGCTCGGGCGCCGGTTCCACCGCGGCGTCGGGCCATTGCGACCACTGCTCGGGATGGTTGCGGGCCCAGGGCGCTCGGCTGCCCTCCACGCTCAGGCGCTTAGAGCGGCAGCGACCCTGTCGACACCCAGGGAGATGGCCGACGGTCCGCCGCACGCCGACGTTCCCTTGAGCGTGCTTCGGGCGCGGCGCCTGGTCCCGCAAGGGTTCGCTCGCGCCTGGCCCGATCCGGGCCGGCGCGGGAGGGGGGCGATCCAGCACGGTGGGATCCGTCGCCCAGGCCAGAGCAACCGAGCGACGTGAGCCAGATCGCAAAGGGGCGAGCGAAACCGGCTCCGGGCGGCGACCATCCGGGTGTACGGCCAGTCCCATGTGCCATGATTTCGGAGGTGACCAACCGGGCTGCGTCGGAGCAGCACCTGCACGACTTGGCCCGGCTGCGC
>JABEUU010000082.1 GCA_013044295.1 Candidatus Dormiibacterota bacterium | reverse complement strand
GGTTGGCGGCCGCCAACCTCAACCAGCGGGGCGACCCCAGCCGGCGGGTGGTGGTGGAGAAGCCGTTTGGCCACGATCTGGAGAGTTCCCGGGAGCTCAACCGGCAGCTGCAGGAGGCCTTCAGCGAGGAGCAGATCTACCGGATCGACCACTATCTGGCCAAGGACACCGTCCAGAACGTGCTCGCCTTCCGCTTCAGCAACGCCATCTTCGAGGCCAGTTGGAACCGAAACCTGATCCAGAGCGTGCAGATCACGGCCGCGGAGGAGGAGGGGATCGGCACCAGGGCCGGATACTATGACCAGGCGGGAGCGGTGCGCGACATGGTCCAGAACCATGTCCTTCAGCTGCTGGCCCTGGTGGCGATGGAGCCGCCCACAACTTTCGACGCCAACGACATTCGCAAGGCCAAGCTGGAGTTGCTGCGGGCCGTGCAACCGCTCGACCCGCAGACGTCGGTGCGCGGTCAGTACCAGGGCTACCTCAAGGAGGGGGGCGTGGCCCCGGGGTCCCGGCGCGAGACCTACGCCGCCGCGATGCTGAGCGTGGAGAACTGGCGCTGGGATGGAGTCCCCTTCTTCGTCCGCACTGGGAAGGCCCTGCGCCGGCGCAGCACCCAGGTGGTCATCCGCTTTCGAGACTCTCCTTCCCTGCGGCTCGAGGGACTCCGCCAGCGGCCGATTCCGACCCAGCTCCAGATTCGCATCCAGCCCCACGAGGGGATAACCCTGCGGATCGGAGCCAAGCGACCCGGCACCCGCTTCGAGATGGTCCCGGCCGGAATGAACCTGGAGTACGGCCGGCTCTCTCAATCCGAGCTCCCCGACGCCTACGAGCATGTGCTCTCCGAGGTCCTCGCCGGAGTTCACACCGTGTTCCCGAGCGGCGCGGAGATAGACCGCTCCTGGGAGATAGTGGGAGGGCTGATCGACGCCTGGGAGGCCGACGGCCACCCCGAGGTCTACCCGCCCCACTCCTGGGGACCCGAGAGCGCCGAGGACATGGTGGAACGGCTGGGGCGGGCGCGCTGGATCAATCCCGGTGACGACCTCCACCTCCCGGGTAGCTTTTAGGAACGGGCCGGCCTAATTGACCGGAGGCGGCCCCGGCTCTCCGGCGGTCACGTCGTGAACTCGGAATGGCAGCTCGCGGGGAGGTGAGATCCCGAGCCGAGCGACCACGCGATACTCGCCCGCCGCTGGGAACACGATGTTGAAGGAGAGCGCCAGGACCGTCCGTTGAGCCTGACCGTGCGGAAGGCCGGGAGGGCGGGCCTGATTCAGCATCGTCTGCATCCCGGCCACCTGGTGACCCTGCTGGTCCTCGATCCCCACGCTCAGCTGCTGGGGTACCTGGGGCGCAGCAGCCGGAATCACGACCGTCACCGCAACCCCGAGATGGCTGACCACGGGGGGCCCTGGTTGGGGAGCCTGGGGCCGCCAGTGATCGGTCCAGCCCCCGCCGGACACGTAGAGAAGGCCGTTCACCGCCTCCACGTGATTGGCCAGGATCAGGTTCTCGATTTCCGGAGATTCCATTACGCCACCAGTTTGGCAGACGCGACCCCCGGGCGCAGGGGCAGCGCCGACCGAGGAAGAGGTCGCGCCGTCAGTTGGATTCCCGGAACTGGACGTGGCCGACCCACTTCGGGATGACCCTGACTCGCGGTGGCGGCCAGCTGGGCCTCACCCGACGCAAGGCCATCTGAATCGAAGGTGCCACGGATCTCCAGATGGCGACCGGGCCGGCTCTAGGTGGTGCGCTCCACCACCATGGCAATCCCCTGTCCCACCCCGATGCACATGGTCGCCAGACCGAACTGGACCTCCCGCCGACGCATCTCGTGGACCAAGCTGACCAGGATCCGGCTCCCGGAGCATCCCACCGGGTGGCCCAGGGCGATCGCGCCACCGTTGACGTTGAGACGGGAGTCGCCGGGATCCATTCCCCACTCGCGGAGCACGGCCAGCGACTGGGCTGCGAAAGCCTCGTTGAGCTCGATGAGGCCGATGTCGGACAGGGCTAGCCGGGCCCTCTCCAGCGCCTTGGCGGTGGCCGAGACCGGCCCGATTCCCATGATCCTCGGGGGCACTCCGGCCACGGCCACGCTCCGAATCCGGGCCAGCTGGCGCAGCTGGTGCCCTGCTGCGAACTCCTGCGAGGCCAGCAGGAGCGCCGCCGCGCCGTCATTGAGTGGGCTGGAATTGCCGGCCGTGACCGACCCGCCGGGCGCGAAAACGGGCTGGAGCTGCCCCAGGCGCTCCAGCGATGTGTCGCCGCGAGGGCCCTCGTCGCTTTCAACCAGGGTGCCCCGGGTCGGCACCGGGACCAGCTCGTCGTCGAAACGGCCCGCCTCCTGCGCGGCCACCGCCTTGCGATGGCTGGCCAGCGCGAAGCGGTCCTGGTCGCTCCTCTCGATCCCGTACTGCTGGGCCAGGTTCTCGGCGGTCTGGCCCATGGAGTCGGTACCGTACATGGCCTCCATCTGGGGATTGACGTAGCGCCAGCCCAAGGCGGTGTCGTACATGACGCGCTCGCCCCTGGGATACGGCCGGTCCGGCTTGGGCACCGACCACGGGGCTCGGCTCATCGACTCGACTCCGCCGCCGATGAAGAGGCCGCCGTCCCCGGCGCGGATCGCCCGCGCGGCATCGGCGACCGCCTCCATGCCACTACCGCAGAGGCGATTTACGGTGCATCCCCCGACCTCCAAAGGCAACCCGGCCAGCAGCACCGACATCCGGGCCACGTTGCGGTTGTCCTCGCCCGCCTGGTTGGTGCAGCCGAGATAGACGTCCTCAAGGTCGGCAGCCTCCACTGGGTTGCGCGCGATCAACTGACGAAGCACCAGGGCGGCCAGATCGTCGGGGCGGACCGACGCCAGCCCGCCCCCGAAGCGGCCCACCGGACTGCGCACCCCGTCCACGATCACAACTTCAGTCAAGACTCGCTCCTCCGCCATGGGTTGCTTTCCATGATCTAGATTGTCAAGCCACCGCCACCGCCCGGGCAGGGGCGTGCCGGCTCGCCTCCCAGCCAGGAGGTCTGGATCGGCCAGTCTGGAGCCGGGGCCGCTCCGAGCCGTTGTCCGGGGCCTTGACGGGCTCAGCGGGCCAAGAAATGGGCCCGGGCGGTGGCCGGGTCGGCGCCTTATCCTGACAGCCACGGTCACTCAGACGGTGCATCCATGAGCCAGCCGCTGGCGGTCGGCGCCGCCGGGCCCGCTGGCGACCTGGTCACGATCCGCTTCTCCGCCGGTCGCCTGCTGGCGTTGTCCGCCTACTGGCTCGCCATCAACTACCTCTGGCAGGGCATGGGTGCGCTCATCCTGCCTCGCCTGATCGTGGGCACCGTTCCGTCGGCTCATCGCGGCACCGCCCTGGCGGTGCTCTCGGTGGCCGGCGCGGCGGTGGCGATTCTGGTGCAGCCGATGGCTGGGGCACTCTCGGATCGGATTCGGATCAGATGGGGCCGGCGAAAGCCCTTGATGCTGCTGGGAACACTGGCAGACCTGGTCTGCCTGCTCGCCGTGGCGACGGCCGGGAGCTACGCCGCTCTGATCATCCCCTACTGCGCCCTGCAGGTCTCTTCCAACACCGCTGAGGGCGCCTACCAGGGCCTGCTCCCAGACCAGGTGCCCCAGCACGAGCGTGGGCGAGCCGCTGGTTACTACGGCCTGGCGGTCTTTGTGGGCACCGCCCTGGGATTCTTGCTCACCGGCCAGTTGATCTCTGTCGGCCACCTCGCCCTGGCCCTGGGCAGCGCCGGGCTGGTGCTGGTGCTCGCCCTGGCGGTGACCCTGTGGCTGGTGCCGGACTCGCCGGCGCACGAGCCTCTCCCCTCGCGCCAGGCAGCTCTGCTCGGCATCTTCAGCTTCCGCTTCCGCGCCAATCCGGACTTCACATGGCTGTTGATCTCGCGGCTGCTGGCGCTCATGGGAATAACCGGCCTGACCGACTTCGCGCTGCTGTTCATCAAGTCCCACTTCTTTCCCGGCGGTGGCGGCGCCCTGGCCGACCACGCCTCAGGATCGACCTCGGTGCTGCTGGCAGTGGTGGTGACGTGCGCGATCGTGATCACCCTGCCCGCCGGCAAGCTCTCCCAGCGAATCGGCCGGGTGCGGGTGGTGCGCGCCGCCGCCTGGCTGGGAGCCGCGGGCACCCTGCTGCTAATCCCAGCCTCGTCCCTGCTCTGGGTCTACGGGGTAGGGATTGTCATCGGGGCCGCCTTCGGGATGCTCCTCTCCGTCGATTGGGCCCTGGTGACAGATCTGGTCCCCCCATCGGAGGCGGGACGCTACATGGGAATCTCCAACCTCGCGACCGCCGGATCCGGGATTCTCGCGACCGCTATCGGGGGTCCCCTGCTGGACCTGGGCAACCGGCTCCACCCCAACGCCGGCTTCCCCATGCTGTTCGTCTTTCTGGCGCTGGCCCTGCTTAGTGGAGGGTGGCTGGTGGGCCGGGTTGGCGTGCCGGCCACCGGGCTGCGGGTCGCCTGAGTCCGAACGCCGCCGGCTCCCCGCCGGCGCTCTGGTCCACGGCGGACCGCCGGACGTGGTGCTTCCCAGGCCAGTGCCACCTCGGCACCCGGGCGGGACACCGCTTCGCGCGCCCCCCCGGCACCGCCCCACTTGGGTGTCGCTCGGGCGCGGTTTCCACCGCAAAGTCCGGGCCACCTCGGCCCCCCTCGGAGCGACGTCGGCCGCAGGGCCTACGGCTGCTGTCCTCTGGAAGTCCCCTGTCGCAGGGACCCTGATGCAGGACATCGCCCACCAACCGGGTCAGCACGCAAGCGCGGACGGGACGCTGGTCTCAAGCTTCCTGGCGCTGACGGTGCGCGCCGCATCGCGGCACCAGAAGACCTCTTAGGGATGCCAGCCGGGTCACACCGGGCCAGCCATCGTTGGTCAGCCGTCCGAGCTGATGCTCCAGCTGGTGCCGAAGCTAGGGTACGGCGATCGCCGCAACGTCATTGACGCTCGTGATCGCGAAGGTTTGAATGGGGGCCTGGTCGTAGGTCAGGAGCGCGCCCGATTGATCGGCGATGCAGGCCGACACGTGAGGGTAAACCGCTCCCGGGGCGGCCGCGGCGAAGTGCCAGAGGTGACCGGCGATGCCAGCCTGGATGCAGGCCCCGGCCCGGACCAACTTGGCCCCGGCAACGTGGGTCAAGGCGGCAAAGCCAGCGGCGTAGTTCGGGTATGGCGATTGTGCGTAGGACTGGGTGGTGGCGCTGCGCTGCCACGAGTAGGTCAGCGTGGTCCCGGAGACGCTGGGGACGTCGAGGTAGGTGAAGCCACCCACATTGACGCTCAGCGGAGTGGGCTTGCCCTCGAAGACCTCCCAATCGCTGGGCGAGTGAACGCGGAAGGTCTCCGTGAACTGGCCGTTGTCCGTGATCGTCG
>JABEUU010000081.1 GCA_013044295.1 Candidatus Dormiibacterota bacterium | reverse complement strand
GCCCGACTCCCTGGTCTTTCCCGGGGCGGGTGTGGAACTCGGGACGGGCACGACGGCTGTGAAACCGGAGTGGGCACCGGTGGCGGCGGGCTCATACCAGCGCCGGGTGAGGGTTCCGGGGTAGGAGGCGAAGCCGGAGACCTGGGGACCGTGGGCTGCTGGCTACGGGGGGAGGGAGCACTTGGTGAGGCGGCTCGCGGCCGCGCCTGCCGGACCGTCGGCGGGGCCACCAGCACGAGCTGGCTCCCATGGTTGGTCTGGGTCTGTCCACCAGTCGCCGGTCTGCGCCTCGCGGTGCCCTGGCCGCTTGGAGTCGGGGCCGCGAATGGGATCCCAATCGGGGCATGCACGGCCGGGAGCGAGCTCACAACCTGCTCGTAGCCGTGGTACGAGATACCTCCGGTGATGATCACCGCGGCCAGGCCACTGGCGGCCGCCGCCGCAGCGGCCGTCCCGGCCCACAGCGATGTCGCTCCGAGGTGCTTGATAGGAGTGAGAAATGGAAGTCCGACCAATAGGCCCAGCCACCTCGGCTCAGACTTGGGACGCACTTCCTCGCGGCTGACCTGGGGTGTGGCAGGGGCCCCCGTGAAGAGGGCCGCGGTCTGGGCCACTCGGCCCTCCAACCATTGCGACAAATCCTCCGGGGAAGCGAATTCCCGAGGGCTGCGGGCCTGCATGTCAACCAACACCTGCTGGGCGACCAGCACCGCCATCGCGGAATCCCGGATCCGAAGCTCGGCGCGCGCTTCTAGCCAGGGACGAAGCTGTCGGTCCGCCTCCACCCACTCACCGCCGCTGGCATCGCCGAGCGCCTCTAGCGCCCCCAGCCCGGGCTCGCTCAGGTCCTGCGCCAAGTCCACGCCCTCACCAACTCGGCCGCTGCCATTGAGTCAACTCCGGTGGGTCCACGGGCACCCGCTCCCCATCGCGAGGCTCCTTGCGGTAGCGGGCAGGGAGGTCCCGATGCTCGAACACGGTCGTCGCCACCGATTGCCCTCCCAAGTAGGGCAAAGGGCTCGCCCCGTTTGCCGGTGGGCACTGAGTCACATCGGTGACCACCTAGTCTCGTTCCGTCGCCCACGCCCTGAGCTGCGCCCGTAACCGTCAGACGTTTGGGGAGATGGTCCGCCGAAACCCCGCAGCCGTGGATACGGACGCCGTCGGCCGCTGCGGATCAGCCTGGAGTGGCGATCAGGAGCCGGCCCCCGAGGCGGCCTACGGCAACGGTAAACCTCCGCCGCGTGGGGAGGCACCCATATCCGGACGCGGGGTGAATGGCCCGCAGCCTTGCCCACTCCTTCCAGTTCGTCAGCGGCCACTCCGATGCGCTCTGCGAGCATCTGTTCGCAACTCCCGCTACCCGAAGCAGATGTTAGCGGAGATTTGGAGGCTAACCCCGACGGTCCGCGGTTACAGAAACGTCAGGCGGCATGCTGCTCCCGCAGTCTGGCGGCAACCCAGTCGATCGCCAGCGTCAACTGCCGCACATCGGCGGGTTCAACGGCTGGAAATAGTCCCAGCCTCAGCTGGTTGCGTCCCAATTTGCGATAGGCGTCCGTGTCCACAATGCCGTTGCGCCTCAGCACGGCCGACACGTCCTGGGCGGAAACCGAGGGGTCCAGATCCACCGTGGCGACGACTGGGCTGCGCCAAGCTGGATCGCTCACGAAAGGAGTTGCAAAATCACTCCCCAGCGCCCAGTCATAGACGATTCCCGCCGACTCTTCGCATCGGTGCGCCGCCCATTCCAACCCGCCCTGCGCCAGCAACCAGTCGAGCTGTTGCGCGAGGAGGAACAGGGTTGCGAGAGCCGGGGTGTTGTAGGTCTGATCCTGGCGAGAGTTGGCCACGGCGGTCAACAAGTTCAACGAGGGCGGAATCCAGCGATCCGAACGGCAGAGCTGTTCCACTCGGGCGATGGCGGTCGGGGAGAGGATGGCGACCCAGAGCCCGCCGTCCGAGGCGAAGCACTTCTGCGGCGAAAAGTAGTACGCATCGGTCTGGCTGAGATCTACTCGCATCCCTCCGGCGGCTGAGGTTGCGTCCACCAGCACCAGCTGCTCCTGGGGGCCCACCCTCTCCACTGGCATGGCCACCCCAGTCGACGTCTCATTCTGAGTGAGGCAGTAGGCGTCGACCGAGGGGTTGGCAATCGGAGTGGGGCAGGTGCCTGGAGGTGATTCGATGATCTCGGGCTCATCCAGATACGGCGCCTCGTGGACTGCCTGCGCGAATTTGGACGAGAACTCACCGAACACCAGATGCTGGCTGCGACGCTCGATCAGGCTGAGGGTGGCGACGTCCCAGAAACCGGTGGCGCCACCATTCCCGAGTACCACCTCATATCCCGCCGGCGCCTGGAAGAATTCGCCCAGGCCCGTCCTCAGCCGGTGCACCAGTGCCTTTACGGGAGCCTGGCGATGGCTGGTCCCCAAGAGCGTCGGCCCAACCTCAGCTAGTGCTCGCACCGCCGCAGTCGGTACCTTAGATGGGCCACAGCCGAACCGCCCGTCCTGGGGCCGAAGATGCTGTGGTATGACAAGATCTACACCACTACCCATAGCCATCAGGAGTAATTGTATTGCCTCTGGCCACCCCTCACGCAAGCGCCATCTCGCGCCGCGTCGCAGCCATCTCGGAGTCGGCCACCATGGCCATGGACGCACGGGCCAAGGAGTTGAAAGCGCGCGGCGAAAAAGTGATCTCCTTCGCGGCCGGGGAACCAGACTTTCCGTCGCCAGAGGTGGCGGTGGAGGCTGCCATCCGGGCTTGTCGCGAGCCCAGGGCCCATCACTACACTCCGGCCGCCGGGCTTCCAGAGCTTCGCCAAGCCATAGCCGCCAAGACCAGGCGCGACTCCCGGATTCAGGTCGAAGCGGAGAACGTGCTGGTCACGAGCGGCACCAAGCAGGCGGTGGCTCACGCCTTCACCCTCCTGCTCGACCCCGGCGACGAGGTGCTGATCCCGGCTCCGTACTGGGTCACCTTTCCGGAGGCGGTGGCGCTGGCCGGAGGTGTGCCGGTGTTCGTGCCCAGCACCGAGGCCACCGGGTTTCGGCTGAGTGTCGATGATCTCGAGCGCCAGCTCACGCCCCGGACCAAGGTCCTGCTTTTCGTATCGCCGTCGAACCCCACCGGAGCGGTCTATGGGCGCGATCAGATGGAGGTGATCGGAAGGTGGGCCCTCGAACGCGGCCTGTGGGTGGTCAGCGATGAAATCTATGACCGCTTCACCTATGACGGGGCAGCTTTCACCTCCATGCCCAACGTGGTGCCAGAGCTTGCCTCGCGCACGTTGTGCCTCAACGGGGTGGCCAAGTCCTACTCGATGACCGGGTGGCGGGTAGGCTGGATGGTCGGGCCCAAGGAGGCCGTGTCGGCGGCGATCAATCTGCAGTCGCATGTCTGCGGCAACATCAGCAACGTCTCGCAGCTGGCGGCCCTGGCGGTCCTGGAGTCGGGGCTCGAGTCGGTCGAGGCCATGCGGGCCACCTTCGCCAAGCGTCGGCGTGACATCCTTGACCATCTCGCCTCGGTGCCCGGCTTCGAGTGCCCACCTCCTGATGGGGCCTTCTACGTGTTCCCTTCCGTCCTTGGTGTCCTGGGCCGCACCATCGCCGGCCGTAAGGTCGCCACGTCCGCTGACCTTGCCACTGTTCTGCTTGAGGAAGCCAAGCTCGCCGTGATGCCGGGCGAGGCATTCGGGGCCCCGGGGCACATTCGACTGTCCTACGCTCTGGCCGACAGTGAGCTCCACGAGGGCATGGACAGGCTGCGCCGACTGCTCTCGTAAGCGGCTCACCAGGAGACGGGATTTTGGAGCCGGACCGACGGCGCATGGTGCCCGCCTGGATGGTTGGGGCCAGGCTCGCGTTCGGCCTGCTGCTGCTGGCAGATGCTGTTCTAGAGTGGCAGCCCAGCACCTACCAGGTCTTCGACAGCATCATCTATTCCAACGCGTCGGTCAGCCCCGAGCCCCTGCGAGGCCTCCTGGTCACGGTGGCCCAGCTGGTGAGTCACCAACCCGCGGTGGCCAATGGCGTCGTGGCCGCCCTGGAGACCATTCTGGCAGTTTCGGTGCTGCTGGGCCTGTGGACCGGCGCCACGCTGCTGCTGAGCCTGCCATGGTTCCTGGGCATCTGGATCATCGGCCAGGGGGCCGGCCTTCCGTTCGCCCAGGGAACCACCGACCTCAACTCCGGGATCCCCTACCTGCTGGTGGCGACGCTGCTCTGGTTTGGACGCAGCTGGGAGCGCCTCAGCATCTGGGAGTGGGTTCACGCCGACATAACTTTG
>JABEUU010000080.1 GCA_013044295.1 Candidatus Dormiibacterota bacterium | reverse complement strand
GGCGGCCGTGGTGGGGGAGATCGAGACCGCCCAGTGGGGGGAGGAGTTCCGGGGTGCTCGGTATCGCGGCTACTCTGCGGGCACTCACTACCTGGTGGCCCATGGCGGCATCGCAGACGTCTGCATCCTGGGCGAGCCGACCGAGCAGCGGGTGGTCCTGGGTCACTACGGAACCCTCTGGGCGCGGATCTCGACCCACGGGCCATTCGTCCACACTGCGTTCTCCGCCGGTATCTCGGGCGAGAACTCGATTGTGCGAATGGGCGAGGTTCTCGAGGATGTGCGCCAGTGGATACCCGCGTGGGAGGAGCGCACTTCCTATGGCGGCAAGCCCGGCGTGGTCAACATTGGCGCGATCCGGGGCGGGCAGCCGTGGCGGCTGAGTCGCACCCCCAACCGGACCGACCTGTTCCTCGACATCCGGGTGCCGCCGACGATGCGGATGCAGGAGGCCAGGGCGGCCTTTGGCGACCTGGTTGCAAATCTGCGCCGAAGACACCCCGGAGCAGGCATCGATTCAGAGGTCTTCGTCACATCCCCGGGATCCGCGATTGCCGAGGACCATCCGCTGGTCAGAGCCATCGACAGCGCCCACCAGCTCGTATTTGACGCTGCCGCCGAGCGTGACACCGTCCGCTGGTCTTCGGACGCGTCGGTTCTGACCCGTTTCGGAATCGAGGCTGTGAACTACGGGACTTCGAGCGGGCTGCCGAGCCCCGAGGGGGAGAATCTCGAGGTCCAAGGGCTGGTCCGCACCGCCCAAGTGTACGCGCTGGCTGCCGCCCAGATCTGCGAGGGGTAATGGAATGAAACTGATCATGTTTACGGACGCCGCGGGAACCACTCGCCCGGGTGTAATCCGGGGTGACGAAGCAGTCGAGATCGCCGGCGTCTCCTCCATTCGGGAGGTCTTCGAAGGCGGCGAGGCCGGCATGGAGGCTGCCCGTCTCGCCAATGGTCGGGCGTTTGCGCTGGCCGACGTGCGCCTCCGCGCACCGATCATCCCGAAGAAGCTGATCCACACCTCCGGCAATTTCCGAGAGCATGAGGATGAGTCGAAGAACGTCAATTGGTCGCATGAGATCGCCCCCTGGATCGTCTTCTATCAGAATGTCGACGCGATCATCGGGCCCAACGAGCCGATCGTCCATCCGACGCACCTGACCAAGGAGCTCGACCACGAACTGGAGCTGGCCGTCGTCATGGCCAAGGGGGGGAGCAACCTCAGCGAAGAGGAAGCCGCCGACTACATAGGGGGCTTCCTAATCTTCAATGACATCACTGCCAGAGACATTCAGCGGCGCGAGATGCGTTCGGGAGTGTTCTCGTTCTGCAAGTCGATCGAGACCTTCTGCCCGCTTGGCCCCTGGATCGTGACCCCCGACGAGGTCGGGGACCCCCACACTTTGGAGATGTGTCTGCGGGTCAACGGCGAGATCCGTCAGAAGTCGAACTCGAGCCGGATGGCCGTCACGCTCCAGGAGCTCATCGCCCACCATTCACCGATGCGTTACAGCCCGGGAGATGTCCTGACCACCGGGACCGTGTCCGGGGTGGCGGGATTCCGGGAGGATGCGGAGAAGTGGTACCTGAAGCCCGGCGATGTCGTGGAGTGCGAGATCGAGCGGGTGGGCATCATGAGCAATCCTGTCATTTCCTGGGAAGAGGCGCACGGAGAGCCCGCGCCTCCCTTCCGGAGCTGGTGAACGCCATGACCTGGGCAGTCGACACAGCGAAACTTGACCGAGTGCGGGAGATGATGGCGGAGGAGGATCTCGACGCAATCGTGGCTCGAACCCCTGACAACATCTTGTATCTCACCAACTACTGGTGCATGAAGGGCTATGACGCCGTCGTCTTCCCGCGCCAGGGCGACCCGACCCTCATCGCCCTCGAGCCGCAGATGGCGGACGCTCGGCGGATGTCCTGGACACCCGACATCCGTCCCTTCGCGGGCTACGACCCTCGCGACCCGAGACCACCCGTGGATCGGGCGCGCGATCTGTGCCTGGCGGTACTCCGCGAGCGGGGGCTCGGGCGCCGGGTGGGGCTGGAGTTCTCCCAGGGGGTTCAGGCTATGGACCGCATGGTGGGGGAGCCGACGGTCTTCTCCCAGCCCTGGTTCGACGCCTTCAAGGCCGGATCGGGCGAGGTCGTCGATGCCTCCGGCCTGCTCGCGCGGGCGAGGATGATCAAGACGGACCAGGAGATCGAGCGGATGCGCCTGGCGCAGGAGTTGGCGACCCTCGGCCTGGAACACGTCCGCGAGCACCTCGTCCCGGGGATGCGCTGCAGCGAGGTTGGGGCCATGTTCGAAGGCTTCGTGCATTCCACCGGGATCGGCTACAAGGGTCAAGTCGAGATGGCCCGGGCCTTCACCCTGGTTTGGTCCGGGCCCGGTATCCGGACCTTCACGGCCACCGGTGATCAGCCGGTCTATGAGCACGAGCCCACGTTGCTCGAGATCTGGGTGTGCGCGGACGGGTATTGGACGGACCTCACCAAGAACTTCTGCCCGGGCAAGCTCGACGACCGCTACGACCGCCTGCTCGACATGTTGCTCGGGGTGTACCACCAGGCAGTGGACTTCGCTGGTGACGGTGCCTCTCTCAGCGAGCTCGACCTCATGATCCGTGCCGGTCTCGCCAAGGGCGGCTATCCCGGCCAACCGTCCCATCCGGTCTCGCATGGGGTGGGGGCGCGAGCTCATGAGCCGCCGTTTGCCCATCAGGCGGATGCGTTCAATATGCGGACAGGGATGGTGCTCGCAATCGAACCCGGTGCCTACTGGCCCGAGGGCGGGGGCCTGCGCCTTGAGGATGACTACCTCATCACCGCCAGCGGGGCCGAGCGGCTTGGCACCTTCCGTGATGATTTCCGGATCCCATGATCGATCCAGCCGATCTCTGGACGGGGGAACTTAACCGGGAGGCTCTCGGCGAGAGCTGGCGGAAACCTTCGACACCGATCGGTCTCTACGACACGACGCTCCGCGATGGTGAACAGGCCGTCGGCGTGGCCCTCGGGACCGACGACAAGGTCGCCATCGCCCGGGGGCTCGACGCCCTCGGTGTTGACCGTATCGAGGCTGGGTTTCCCAGGGTGTCGCCGGAGGACGCCGAAGCGATGAGGCAGATCGTCGCAGCCGGTCTCACTGCGGAGATTTGGGGCTTTGCCCGTGCCTTGCGGGTTGACGTTGACGCAGTGCTGGAGGTCGGGGTGCGGGCCACCGTCATCGAGTCCCCGGTGAGTGACCGGAAGCTGTCCGCCTACGGCATGTCCCGCGACGTCCTCTGCCAACGGGTCGTGGAGGCGATCTCGTACGCGGTGGCCAGCGGTCTCAAAGTTTGCTTCTTCGCAGTGGACAGCACCCGTGCCGACTCGGGTTTCCTCGAGGAGGTCATTCACAAGGCGGTAGACGCCGGTGCGAGCGAGATCGCGATCGTGGACACCATCGGGGTGGCCAGCCCCGAGGCAGCGGCGCTGATCGTCGGTCGAGCCCGTAGCTGGCTCGGGCCGGAGCTGCCCATCCATTGGCATGGGCACAATGACTTCGGACTGGCGACTGCCGCGGCGATCGCCTCGGTGCGTGCGGGCGCCACCTGGGTGCAGGGCACGGTCAATGGCATGGGCGAGCGGGCTGGCAATGCCAGCCTGGGCGAGGTCGCGATGGCGCTGGAGGCCCTGTACGGCATTTCGACCAATCTGCGATTGGAACGGCTGGGCGAGGTATCGGCGCTCGTGCAAGCGCGTTCCGGATACGTCCTCGACAGGTGGAAACCACTGACTGGAGAGGCTCTGTTCGCTCGCGAGAGCGGAGCCGTGGCGAGCCAGTTTCACGATCCGCCTGCCATCGAGCCGTACGCGCCCGAAATTGTGGGGGCGCGGCGGCGAGTGGTGCTTGGGAAGAAGAGTGGCCTCGATTCGATTCGAATCAAGCTGGCCGAGCTTGGGCTGGAAGTGAGTCAGCAGCAATGGCCCGGACTGCTCGCGGAGGTGAAGGTCCTCGGTGCGCGCAAGCGTGGCTTGGTCAGCGATGAGGAGTTCCGGGCGATGGTGGCCCTGGGGCCGGATTGACGGGTAGGCGGTAGGAGAGGTGTCGATGCGGATCTGTGTGGTCGGTTGTGGTGCTGTGGGGGGTCTGTTCGCCGCTCACCTCGGGAGTCTCGACGATGTGGAGGTGTTCGCTTACGATCTGGCCAGCGACCACGTCGCTGCCATCAACCGGTCAGGCCTTCGGCTTACGGGAAAAGCTGACCGGCTCGCTCGGGTGACCGCCACCGACGACGCGACTACTCTGCCGCCCTGCGACTTCGGGATCGTTGCCACCAAGTCCTACGCCACCAGGCCGGCGATGGAGGCTGCGGCCAGATGCCTGGGCGGCAATGCCAGCGTATGCAGCGTTCAAAACGGAGTGGGCAACGAAGAGATCCTCGCCGACTATGTGGGTCGAGTGATCCGGGGCACCACGTTTCCCGCTGGTCACGTGGTGTCGCCGGGGGTGATCGAGATGGACACGACCGGGGACACATGGATCGGCCCATTTGAGGGACGGCCGGCGCCCATGGAGGAGGTCCGCAGGCTCGCTGACGCGCTCAACCGGGCCGGGATGCCGACGATTGCGCTGGAGGATGCCAGGGGAGCGCAGTGGACCAAGCTGATCTTCAACGCGGCCACCAACCCCATCGGCGCGCTCACCGGGCTCAGCCACGGGCGCCTGTGCGAGGTCGAGGAAGCCCGGCGCCTTGTGAGCGGGCTAGTGGCGGAGGGCGTGGCGGTGGCCGCGGCGCTCGGGATCACCCTGGACAGCGACCCGGAAGAGCTGATCGACCACGCCGCTCGGGTTGCCTACGATCACCGAGCGAGCATGTTGCAGGATGTCCAAGCGCGACGGCGCACCGAGATCGACGCCTTGAATGCCGGCATCGCTCTCTTCGGAGTCCAGACGGGAGTGCCCACCCCCCTCAACGACGCGATCGTGGCTCTGATCAGGGGGGTCGAGCGGTCCTTCGGACTGGGAGCTCCAACGGGAGAGTCTCAGGCGTGACCAGCACGGCGGAGATCGAGCGCCGGTACGCCAAGGTTCGCCAGGCGATGGCCGCTGCTGAGGTGTCGGCCCTCATCGTGTGTGGGAGCGAATACACCGGCTTCGACGGTGCGGTGCGGTACCTGTCGGGGTTCCGCATCGTGCACCGGTTCGCCTACGTCCTGCTTCCGCTGGTCGGGGATCCCTGTGCGGTCTTTCCGAGCGAGGCACGCTACGTGGGTGCGCACTCGGACAGTTGGGTCGAGGAGAAGGTGTTCGCCGAGCACCCCGGGGTCTGGATGCGCCAGTACCTGGAGAGCTCTGGTGCCAGGCGGGTCGGCGTCTACGGGCTCGACTACGTGATGCCGGTCCGGGACTACCGGGCCCTTGCCGCTGGCGGTCTCGAGCTGGTGCCATTCGATGAGCAGTTCGACTTGGCCCGATCGGTGAAGAGTGCCGAAGAGCTGGCTGAGGTTCGGCGCACCATGGCGATCAACGAAGCCGGCTTCTGGTCGGTGCACGCCACCTACCAACCTGGCCGCACCCAGGCGGACTTGATGGCGGAGGCGGAGGCGGAGTTTGCTCGACGCGGGTGTGGGCGCCACACCATGGACATGGTGCTGTGGGGACGGCACGGTGCCGCCGACCCGGAGTTCAGGATTCCCGAGTCCGTGGACCCGATTCGGGATGACGATCTGCTCCTGTACTCACTTGAGGTGGCGGGACCGAGTGGCTACTGGGTGGAATTCACAAGGCCACTGTGTCGGGGCGTGCTCGCTCCGGACACGCTGAGAATGCTCGTTGCCTATGACCAGTACTTTGAGCTGGCTCGGCGCACCATGAAGAAGGGGATGACCGCCCACGACGTGCACCGGGCGGTGTCGCAGCCCTTCCTCGACGCGGGTTTTGGGCTCGGCCACGTCACCGGACACTCGATCGGGATGACCATGATCGAGCACCCCAGGATCGGCGAAGGAGTCGAGGTCGAGCTGGTGGAAGGCATGGTGATCTCCATGCACCCGCATGCCATCACGGGCGATGGCAAGTCCTGCATGTACATGCAGGACACCTGGTTGGTGGGAGCTGACGGGGCCGAGCTGCTCTCTGGCGTTGCGGCCAAGGTCTTCGACGGCACTGAGGACCGAGCTGGACGCGAGGAGCCGGCGTGATCTGATGGCTTCCACCTACGACGCGGTGGTCGTGGGCGCCGGCCACAACGGTCTGGTCGCCGCCGTGATGTTGGCGCGGGCCGGCTGGAAGGTGGTCGTCGTCGAGGCCAATGCGCGTCCCGGTGGCGCGCTGATGAGCGCCGAGGTCACTCGGCCGGGGTACGTTCACGATCTCTTTGCGACGAACCTCAACTTGTTCCTCGCTTCGCGCTTCTATGCCGAGTTCGGTGACGATCTGGCCCGGCACGGTCTGCGGTTGCGAAGGTCTGACCTTCCATACGCCAACGTTTTTCCCGGAGGAAGGTCGGTTGGCGTGAGCGTCGGGCTCGAGTCGACCCTGGAGCGACTGCGCCGGCTTGATCCCGGCGATGCGCAGGGGTGGCAGCGGCTACACGAACTCTATGAACGAGTGTCGAGCACTCTTTTTGGCGTGTACGCGTCCCCCATTTCGTCCTATGGGCTGACCAAGGCGATGGTGACCGCAGCGCGCACCCTCGGTCGGAAGGGGCTGGCCGACTTGGCCCAGCTGGTATCCAGCTCGTGTCGTGAACTCGTGGATGCCTACCTCGTCAGTGCCGAGGCCAAGGCGCTGGTTGCCTGCTGGGGACTCCATCTCGACTTTGGACCCGACGTGAGCGGCGGGGCAGTGTTCCCATTTCTCGAGGCCTTTTCCGACATGCAGGTGGGGATGTCGGTCGCCGAGGGGGGCGCCTCATGTCTCGTGGATGCGCTCTGCGGCCTGCTCCGCGAGCACGGGGGCGAGTTGCGGACCGGGGTGGCCGTTGAGCGCATTCTTGTGACCGGGGGGCGAGCCATTGGCGTGGAGCTTGCCGACGGGCAGCACCTCCAGGCGGCACGCGCGGTGGTGGCGAACGTCTCCCCCACGGCCCTTGTCGGAAACCTCCTTGCCCCAGGTGACCTGCCTGAGGGCATCAGTAGGGCGCTCGAGCGCTATGCATATGGCCCGGCCACGATGATGGTCCATCTCGCCTTGTCGAAGCCGGTGCCGTGGGACGCCGGCGATGAGCTGCAGCGCTTCGCGTATGTCCACGTTGCCCCGTATGTGGACGATCTCGCCCAGACCTATGCCGATGCCTTGGCCGGACGGTTGCCGGCCGAGCCGCTCCTCGTGGTGGGCCAGACCAGCTCGGTCGACGCCACCAGAGCCCCGGCGGACGGTCAGGTATTGTGGGTCCAGGTGCGAACGCTGCCGACTCGCATTCTGACCGACCCGGCTGGCTCTCTGGCCGGACGGAGTTGGGATGAGGCAGCCGAGCCTTTCGCCGATCGGGTCATGGCGAAGCTGGAGCGTTACGCGTCCGGTCTGGGCGCGGCTGTGCTCGATCGCGCAGTCCTGTCTCCGGCTGACCTTGAGCGCCAGAATCGCAACCTGGTGGGGGGCGATAGCATAGCGGGCAGCATGCATCTCCGACAGACCTTTGGGTTTCGTCCGGCAGCGGGAATGGCGCGCTACCGCACCCCCGTCGGGGGCTTGGTGCTCGTAGGTGCGGGGACGTGGCCGGGCCCCGGCCTCAATGCCCAGTCGGGGTACCTGGCGGCTCGCGACCTCCTTTCCCGGGCTCGTTGGCATGATCGGTTCAGGCAGGGGCAACACCGGTGGCAGTCGAGGAGGGCGTGGTGAGAGTAAGACAGATTGGCATAGGCGACGCACTTGTGACTGTGGCTGTGTCTACCGGCTGGAGCCGTGGCCGGGGGTGCAAGCCTGGCTCCGCTCTCGGCACGGCGCCGGGGGGGGCGACAGATGCTTGAGCGCACACGGGAGGGGTCGGCGCACTCGGCTGGCTTCAATGAGAACCCCCCGCGCGGTGAACACCGCACTCTGGCCGAGAAGGCGTTCACGTCGCTGCACCAGATGATCTTGGCTGGAGAACTCAAGCCGGGAGCTCGCCTCCCGATCGACGACCTGGCAGAGATGCTTGGCATGAGTGCGATGCCGGTGCGCGAGGCGGTCAGACGCCTCGGGGCCATGGGCCTGGTGGAGAACGTGCCGCACAAGGGAGCCCGGCTCACCGAGCTGTCGGTGGAGGATCTCAGCGAGGTGTACACGGCGCGACTCATCCTGGAGCCGCTCACGATCTACGAAACGGTGAAGGTCCTCACCGAGGAACACGCTGCCAACGCCCGGATCGCGCTCGACGCCATGAGTGAGCATCCCGTGGGCTCGGCCGAGCAATGGTCGGCCCACAGTGACTTCCACCTCGGCCTGTACCGGGCTCAGGGGTCGAGCTGGCTGGTGCGGCTGATCCAGCCACTGTGGGATAGCAGCGAGCGCTATCGCCTGTCGGCGGCAGTTCCACGCACGGTTGGGGCGCGCCGTGAGGAGCACGAGAAGCTTCTGCAGGCATGCCTTCAGCACGATCCCGCGTATGCCGCGTTCGAACTCTACAACCACCTGGCGTCTACTGCCAATGCGACGTGCCGGGAAATGGGGGGGGAGGATCCGTTCGTGTTGCTCGAGGGGGGCGTGTGGGTGTCCCCGGTGAAGCATGCAGGGCCACCGGTGGTCAGGCGGCGACAGGGCACAATGGGGCACCCCAAGGTTCGGGGCTGAGCTGCATGAGGATATGTGTGGTCGGCGCCGGAGCGATCGGAAGCCTGTTCGCCGGCCATCTTGGCCGGAAGACTGAGGTGTGGATCCTGACCCGGCGAGACGAGCACGCACGCGCCCTTCGGACGGGGGGGCTGCGCGTTTCCGGAAAGGCCGAGTTCGTCGCCCAGGTCATGGCAACCGCCGACCCCAAGGGTCTGCCCGTCTTCGACCTGGCGATCGTATGCACGAAGGCGACGGATCTTGACGAGGCGATGGCCCGCCTGGGCGGGCTGGCGCCCGAAGCGGTGATCATGACCACTCAGAATGGCCTTGGGGCGGAGGACATTGTCCGCCGCCACGGCTCCTGGCCGGTCATCTCGGCGGTCACCTTCATGAGCGGCACTCGGCACTCCGACTCCCACGTTGAATATGAGCTGGACGCTCCGACTTGGCTCGGGCCGTGGGAGCACGGTCCCTCGCGCGAGACCGTGATGGCCGTCTCCGACCTTCTGGTGGACGCTGGCCTCAGGGCCCAGGCGATGGATGACGTCCGGCCCGCCCAGTGGTCGAAGCTGATCTTCAACGCCACTGTGAACTCGATCTCGGCGTTGACCGAGCTACCCCATGACCACCACTTCCGGGAGGAAGGTGAGCTATGGGGCCTCGGAAACCTCGTCCGCAAGCTCATGGAAGAGGGGCGGGCGGTGGCGAGGGGGGCCGGCATGCCGCTCTATGAGGACCCCTGGGAGATGAACCTGCACGCCGTTCGCCGGGGGGAGACGGACGGAGGCGCCTACGGGCACAATCCGTCGATGCTCGACGATGTCCTGGCCAGGAGGCCGACGGAGGTGGACTTCATCACCGGCCAACTGGTCCAGGCCGGTATCCGCCACGGAGTCGAGGTTCCCCTGCATCTCGCGATGTACCAACTGGTCAAGGCCAAGGAGTCCACATGGGTCCCATGCCCACCGGATGGTCGCGCCGCGGATGTTGACAGTTGATCAAACTGGGGGTTATGATGGCCCCAGGAGATGAGAGCGACATGCTGCACTTCAGCCGGCTGGTGTGAAGTTGCATTGTTGCCACCGAATAGGGCTGTGCACCGGAGGTGTTCTGACAGATGCTCCTGAAATCGGTTGAGTATGTTCGACCGGATACTGTGCCTGAGGCCCTCGACCTGCTGCGATCGAACGTGGGTGCGGCACCGCTGGCTGGAGGTCAGAGTCTGACCAATGTCCTCAAGCACCGAGTTGCCTCGGTAGACCTTCTGGTCGACATCAGCGCTCTGGCCGAGTTGCGGTCGATCACCCGTACGGCAGAAGGGGTAATCGAGATCGGTTCATGCGTCACCTACGATGAGATCGATCATTCGAGGGAGGTGCGTGCGGGACACGACATCGTCGCCCGGGTGGCAGCCCACATTGAGGACCAGCAGATCCGTAACCGGGGCACGATCGGCGGGAACTGCTGCCTGAGCGATCCGACCAACAACCTGCCGCCTCTTCTGGTTGCGCTGGGTGCCACCATGAACGTTCGCTCGGCCGGGGGATCGCGTCAAGTTGCGGCCGAGGACTTCTTCAAGGGTTACTTCCTCACCGCTCTCGAGCCCGGCGAGCTGCTCACGAGCGTCACGATCCCGCCCCTCCTCTCCGGGGTCGGGGCGGGATACGTCTCGGTTTCCGTGGCAGCTGATTCCAAGGCGATCGTGCGAGCGGCGGCTCGGGTGGAGGTGAAGGGTGTGATCGGAGAGGCCCGAGTGGTGCTGGCCAGGGTCGCATCGGTGCCCGTTCGCCATCGGGGGATGGAAGACGCACTGCGCGGAGCTCCACCGACTGCCGAGTCCGTCCGCGCAGCTGCGGCGACGATCGGGAACGAACTGGAGCCCATCGCGGACAGTCACGGAAGCAGCCAGTACCGGCGCGAGATGGCGAGAGTCGTGGCGCAGCGAGCGGTGCTGGAGGCCATCGCAGAAGGAGGGGGCAAGTGATCCGCCAGGGGACCACGCACACGATCCAGGTCACGGTCAACGGTCAGGTCTATAACCGGGTGGTCGAAGCACGCCAGCTTCTTGTCCACTTCCTAAGGGACACCCTTGATCTTACCGGGACCCACATCGGCTGCGACACCGGCAGTTGCGGAGCCTGCTCGGTCATCTTCAACGGCCAGTTGGTGAAGAGCTGCATGCTGCTGGCGCCCCAGGCCGACGGGGCAGAGATAGAGACGGTCGAGGGGCTGGCCCGGAGCGGCGAGCTCGACCCGCTGCAGCAGAGCTTCAGCGCCCACCACGGCCTCCAGTGCGGATACTGTACGCCGGGCATGCTCATGACTGCCACTTACCTGCTACGCCAGAATCCCACCCCCACAGAGGAAGAGATTCGCCAGGGTATCAAGGGCAATATCTGCCGGTGCACTGGATACGTCAACATCGTGCGGTCGATCAGCGCGGTTGCCGAGGCCCATCGCGCCACGGCAGTGGGGACCACGGAGGGGAGGGACCAACAGTGAGCGTCACCTCGAGCAGTCAGGCGGCTACCCGTGAGCGGGTGAGGTCCTGGACTGGCCAGAGCATTACCCGAAAGGAAGACGGTCGGCTAGTGCAGGGCCAAGGCTCGTTCATCGACGACATGGGAATGCACGGGCAGGGTTATGCCTGGTTCGTTCGGTCGCCCCACGCGCATGCCCGGATCGTCTCGATCGACCCTGCCTCCGCGTTGGCGATGGAGGGCGTGTATGCGGTCCTCACCGGGGCGGAGGCGAGGGAGATGTGCCAAGTGCCCTTCTTTCAGATCGCTCCCGGAGATGGCGGTCGGATAGAGGAATGGCCGCTCGCCGTGGACACGGTCCGCTATCAGGGCGACGCGGTCGCGGTGGTCCTGGCCGACTCTCGCGATACCGCCCGGGATGCGGCCGAGCTCGTCGAGGTCGAGTACGACCCACTTCCGGTGGTGGTGGACGGAGTGAAGGCGGCTGAGCCCGACGCGCCCGTGCTGCACGAGAAGGCGGGGACCAATGTCGCCTGGCATGGCACCTACGACTTCGGCGACATCGACTGGGCCCTGAAGAACGCTGACCACGTGGTCAAGATCGACCGCCTGCATTTTCACCGTTTCTCTTCCACCCCGCTCGAGTGCAACGGCGCTGTCGTCGATTGGGACCGGGGAACTGGGGTCGTGGAAGTCAAGTCCAACCTCCAGATGCCGATGTTTGCGGCCATGGTCATGGGCCCCACTCTGGGGGTTCCAATCAACAAGTTCTCATTCTCGTCGCGCGACATCGGGGGCGCGTTCGGCAACAAGATCTCCTTCTATCCCCAGATCGCGGCTCTGGCTCTCCTCTCGAAGAAGGCCGGTCGGCCTGCGAAATGGACCGAGTACCGTACCGAGCATATGTTGACATCCACGCATGGCAACGAGCGGACGTTTCTCGACATCGAGGTTCCGGTGATGGCCGATGGCACGATCCTCGGTGTCAAGGCCCGCGCCTACGACGATGTGGGGGCCTATCTGCACTACGAACCTCTAGGCGCCGTGATCTGGTCTCAGGTGGTTCCTGGTTGCTACAAGTTCAAGAATGTCCAGGTCGACTTCACGACGACGGTGACGAACAAGTGCCCCGTATCGCCCAACCGTGGCTACTCGCGGATGCAGCACTTATGGATGCTGGAGAGGATCGTCGATATCGTTGCGCATGAACTTGGCTTCGACCCCGTCGAGCTGCGGAAGGCGAACTACGTGCAGCCAGAGGACTATCCCTACCAGACTCCCAACGGATGTGTCTACGACTCCGGCAACCTGCCGCTGTCGCTCGACATGGCCCTTGAGCTGGCGGATGTCGAAGTCTGGCGTCGGCGCAAGCTTGAGCTCGGCACCGGCACGGGCAAGCGGATCGGCATCGGCATCGGAAGCACGCTCGACTCGGGGACCAACAATTTCGGCCAGGCTCGAATTGTGAATCCGGACCTCCCGTTCTCCGGTAATGGGGAGGCTGCCTTCGCCAAGCTCGATCTCTACGGAGAGGTCAACATCAACCTCGGGACGACCCCACAAGGGCAGAGCCACGAGACCACCGCCGCTCAGGTGGCGGCGGATATCTTGAACATGTCCCCAGACCAGGTGACCGTCACGACGGGGTTCGACCAGGCCCACAACTCCTTCGTCGGCTTCTCCGGCACCTATGCCAGCCAGTTCGCGGTGACCGGCCTGGGGGCCGTGATGGGCGCGGTGGAGAAGCTTCGGGATGAGATCCTCGAGGTGGCGTCCTTCGCCCTCCAGGCCCCCATAGATGAGCTTGAGTTGGGCGACGGGGCGTGCGCTGTGAGAGGGGAGCCGGCTCGGGCGATCCCGTTCATCGGCATCGCCAATCTCGTTTACACCAACAATGCCGTGCTGCCCATCGAGTTGGCGAGCAGAGTCACTCTCAACTGCCGTCACGTGTACGTCCCGCCTTTCCAGGTCCCCGACACCGAGCACAAGACCGGCAACCTGACCCTGACCTATTCGAGTCAGATTCATGTTTGCGTGGTTGAGGTCGACGAGGAGACCGGCGTTGTTGAGATCCTCGCCTACTCGGCCGTCGACGACTGCGGGAAGCGGATCAACCCGCAGGTCGTCGAGGGCCAAGTGCATGGGGCGGCTGGTCTTGGGATCGCTGCGGCTCTGTACGAGTCATTCGAGTACGACGAGGACGGCCAGCTTCAGGAACCATCTTTCTATGAGTACCACGCTGGGACTGCCAGGGATATCCCCGGCATTCGATCTGGCAGCATCGAGTCCCCCAGCCCGTTCACTCCGAACGGTGCCAAAGGTATGGGAGAGGGTGGGGGAGCGCCGCTCCACGCTGTATGCAGCGCCATCCAGGACGTGCTCGGCAAGAACGACGCTATCGTCGCCGACAGTCATAACCCATGGGAGCGGGTCCACCTGTTGCTGCACAGCGGGGAGCGGGGTGACCCGCGCGGCGTGCGCGTGGTTTCCCGAGGCACTGAGGGAGCGTGGGTGTGATCCTACGGAATGAGTTCACTGTGGGCAGTGACCTCGCGACAGTCTGGGCTCGGATGCTCGACCTCGAGAGCGTGGCGGACTGTGTTCCCGGGGCGAGGATCGTGGCGACCTTGCCGCCGAACGGCTATCAAGGCGCGATCCGGGTACGCATAGGGCCCATGACTGTCGACTACAAGGGCGAGGCCACGTTCCTGGATGTCGACGAGCAGGAGCGGACCGCCACCATTCTCCTCAAGGCCAGGGAGGAGAGGGGCCAGGGCTCGGCGGTCGCCACGGTTCGCAACCACCTTGAGGCGACTTCGGACGGCACTCGGGTAGAGGTGGAGACGGATCTTCAGATCACTGGCCCGCAGGCTCTCTTCGGTAAGGGAGTGCTCGAGGACGTGGGAAGCCGGGTGCTCAACGAGTTCTCGAGGCGGCTTGAGGAGCGGATTGCTGCGGACGCACGTGGGGTGGCGAGCGGTGCCGACCTTGGCGGTGACGGTGCCGGAGGAGACAGTCTCAGGGTTGACAGCTACCATGGAGCAGGCGACGAGGCACTCGACTTGGGACGGGTGGTGGCGCGGTCGATGCTCGACAGAACCGCGAAGATCGCTGGCTTGGTCGTTGCGTTGAGCTTGGTGGTGGCGGTCGTCCGGTGCTGCTGGCAACGGGGCCAAGCTTCGCGCCCAGGTCGCCGGGCTGATGAACAGGGGTGAGATAACGTGGTGATGGCTCCGCGTCTGAAGCTATCGGGCATGCGATGGAGCGCCCGGGCGGCGGTGGCCTAAGCACCGGAGCCCCCCCGGGTCCATTACAGGGCCGGAGCCGCTTGGCGTCGGTGCTGATACCAGGGCCGATGTCTGTCGGTCCCCGCGGGACCGTCTTGTAGGCCGACGTGGAAGGCCCTGGCTGCCGCTCGGATGCTCAGTCCATCTCGAAGGGAGCCCAGTCGGATACGCTTGGACACCGGCCGTCCAGGCCGCGCCCGCCGAGTGGCCGCACGGCGGGCGCGACTCGGTCAGCCTCGGTGTTCGAAGACTCGTTGGGTCTTGCGCTCGGTGCGGGGAAGCGAGCCGAGGGGAAGCAGCTCGACTTCGGGGCGAACCGAGAGCCCCTCGTGCAGCTGGTAGACAAGGCTATCCTTCAGGCCCGGGTAGTCCTCTGCTTCAACCCGCACGACGAGCGCATCACCTCTTTCCCCATTCCTGTAGAAGTGGAGCTGATATTCGGACCCAACCCCCTCCACTCGCCCCAGGAGCGTCTCAACCTGCGAAGGGAATATCGCGACACCTTTGACCTTCACCATGTCGTCGGTACGGCCCGTCAGTCGCGCCAGGCGCGGGAACGGGCTGCCACACTTGCAGGGCTCGGATATGAGGCGTGACAGGTCCCGGGTGCGGTACCGGATGAGTGGCATGCCTTCCTTGCGGAGGGTGGTCACCACGACTTCGCCCTCCTCTCCTGGGGGCAGGCATTCTCCACTCAGCGGATCGACGACTTCCATGACGAAGTAGTCGGACCAGTAGTGAATCCCCTCGTGTTCCGTGCATTCGATACCGACCCCAGGACCGTAGAGTTCGGTGAGGCCATAGATGTCGAAACTCTCCAGGCCAAGGAGCGACTCAATGCGCTCCCGCATCCTGGTCCCCCAGCGCTCTGAGCCGAATACGCCCACACGCAGAGCCAGCGAGCCGGTGAGGCCTCGGGCCTCGATCGTCTCGGCCAAGAGGAGCGCGAATGACGATGTGGAACAGATGACCGTGGTGCCGAGATCCAACAGCATTTCCACTTGAAGATCGAGGTTGCCTGGGCCGGTGGGTATTACCAGCGCACCCACCCGCTCGGCTCCGGCCTGAAACCCGGCGCCGGCCGTCCACAGGCCGTAGCCCACCATGACCTGCACCCGGTCGGCCGAGGTCACCCCCGCGGTCACGAAGCTCCGGGCGAACTGCTCCCTCCAGTCGGCGAGATCCTGAGCGGTGTAAGCGCAGACTGTCCGCTTGCCCGTCGTGCCTGACGAAGCGTGCAACCGGACGAGGGAGGATTCCGGAACAGCAGCCCAGCCGAGGGGATAGCTGGCACGAAGATCCTCCTTGGTGGTGAATGGAAGTCGCGGCAGATCGGCCACCCCGGAGATCGACTTGGGATCCACGTGCGCCCTCTCGAAGTGGGACCGCCACCATGGCGACCCAGCCGCGGCATGGGCCACCGTCCAGCGGATCCCGGCATCGGGGTCGCCCGTCTCGGGGGGCCTCTCAGTCGCCAGCTCCGGCGATGACTTGACCATATTTTCTGCCTCTTCAGCCATTAGGACTCGGTCAACTCCCTGAGAAACGGGGAGGCCGCTTCTCATGGAAGGCTTGGAAACCCTCTCGCAGGTCCGCCGTGGAGAGCACCTCAAACACCGCGTCCTCTTCGCGCGCGAGACCCGCCGACAGTTCCCGTCCCCAACTCTCGTAGACGAGGCGCTTCATCAAGCCGATTGCACGTGTCGGTCCGCTGGCGAGCTGCTCGGCGATCTCCTTGGCGCGAGCAAGGACGGTATCGTCGGCAACAACCTCATTCACAAGGCCATACCCAAGCGCTTCGTCCGCCGAGAGGCGTGACCCTGTTGCCATCAGCCAGAAAGCTCGCGAGATACCGACCAGGCGAGTGAGGCGCTGCGTCCCGCCGGCACCCGGGAAGAGACCTAACGCCGCTTCCGGGAACCCGAAGAGGGCGCCCTTCCCGATGATGCGGACGTCACAGGCGAGCGCGATCTCCGCGCCGCCCCCGAGGGCAAACCGCTCGATGGCACAGATGACCGGTATCTCAAGGCGTTCGAGAGCGTCTTCAACATCGATCCAGCGGCGCATCTGACGATACGTCGCGCGCGAGTGATCGCTCATGGTCACGATATCCGCCCCTGCGCAGAACTTGCCGTTCGCACCCCTAAGGAGGATGGAACGCGTGCTCTTTTCTGAGGCGACACGGTCGATGGTCCTGAGGAGTTCCTCGATGAGTTCGGGAGTCGCCGCGTTCACTGGCGGGTGGTTTAGGACGATCGTCGCGACACCGGTTTCCGACTGCTCGAGTCCGACGGACTTACTGCTCTCTCCAGTCACGTAACTTCACCTCTCTTGCTCGCTGCCTCGTCTGTGAGCGGAGGCTCCCGATAGCCCTCGTCCGGAAGGCACGCAGTCTCCGCCTCTATCCCTATCACCACTTGAATACGACTCGTCCCGACGCCGTGGCGCTGCGCAATCGGCCGATCGCCTCGGCGATGTCCCGCCGCTGGACGAGCTCAACCGCCACGTGGAGCCGGCCGTCTGCAAACATGGCGAGCAGGCTTGACGCCACCTCCTTCGGAACACGCCTCCTCATCATGTTGAGCGGGAGGAGCGATACGTCGGCTGCCATGAGGTTCGGGAGCGAGAAGCAAACCCGTTCGCCCGCCGTGTAGCCGACCAGCACCGCACGCCCTCCCGGTCGGACGGCGTCCAGCCGTTTTGCCAGCAGGGGGCCTCCGACTGTGTCGACCAGGAGGTCGACGGGTGCGACAGGATCATCGTTAGCAACAGCCTCCACCCCCTGGGGAAGCCGATCAACCCTGCCGGGCGACCGGACCCACCCAACTCGAGACTCGACTCCCTGCTGTCCGGCGAGTTGCAGGACGAGTGACCCGACCGCACCAGAGGCGCCGGTTACACCGAGCCGCTCGGTTGCCAGCAGGCCCCCGAGATCGGTCACGGCTGCCCAAGCGGTGGCGGCGACCGAACCGCATGCCGCGGCTGCGGCAAAGTCGAGTCCCCCTGGAATGGGCGTGACGGCACGCTCCGGAGCAACAACATACTCGGCCCACGTGCCCGACCGGATGGCCCCGAGGCCGCCTCCGTACACGCGCACCGGGGCTCCTACTGCGAAAGAATCGGGGTCGACCGCGCTTCCGATGCGGACGACCCGACCTGAACCCTCGAGCCCGGGTGTATATGGAAGCGTTGGGCGGACGGCAAACTCCCCACCCGCGACGGTCAGGTCGTGATGGCTGACCACGCTGGCGACGAGCCTGACCAGCACATCACTCGGCCCGACATCCGGGATCGGGAGTCGATCCTCCCGGGGAGGGAGGCCGAACTCGTGCACACGAAGGGCCGCCATCGTTTCCGGTGGCTGGACCGGGGGCCTGTCGCCACTGGATGCCCCTTCGTGAATGTGGACTTGGCCCATCGAGCCCTCCCACGGGTATGTCAATAGGAGCGGGGCATGCCCAGGTCATGTTGGGCGATGTAGTTCAGCGTCATCTCGTCGGTTACCGGAGCGATCCGGTTGAGACGGAGATTGCGCCAGTGCCGCTCGATCCCGGACTCGGAGATGTAGCCGGCCCCGCCGAGCGTTTGAATGGCACAGTCGGCCGCAACCAGGGCTGCGTGTGAGGCTGCATACTTGGCCATGGCCGCCTGCACGCCGCATTCGCGACCACGATCGTAGAGCCATGCCGCCTCGTAGACCTGGAGTCGCGCCGTGGCAAGATTCACCCGAGCCTCGGCGAGAGGGAATTGCAGTCCCTGATGGGCCCCGATGGGCCGTCCCCAGACCTGCCGTTGTGATGCGTACTCAACTGCCTTTCGTAGCGCCAAGTTGCCCGTCCCAACCGCCGTGGCTGCGAGGATGATGCGCTCTGGGTTTAGCACGTCGTACATGGGGGCCCAAGCGTTGCCCGCCTCCCCCACGACATTCTCGACGGGGACTTCATAGTCGGTGAAGTAGACCTGGCTCGTGTCCATGAAGTGGTTCCCCATCTTCTTGAACGGACGGGCTTCCACCGCGGGGCTGGGAAGGTCTCCGAGCAGCAGCGAGATCCCGGCGGTGCGGTGTCCAGCGTCATAGGCAGCTGTACGCGCCATGACCACGATGCGGCGGGAGTTGGTCATCTGGGAGATGAAGACCTTCTGGCCATTGATCAGGTAGGAATCGCCCTTTCTCGTGGCCTGGGTCCGAATCATCGTGATGTTGGACCCGGCGTCGGGCTCGGTGAAGGCTCCGGCCCATAGGTCGCCAGACACGAGGCCCGGTAGGTACGCCTCTTGCTGGGCCCTGCTGCCGTGGCGGGTGAGCAGGCAGCCGCCGAAGACCGGGCCGCTGACGAAGAGCGCTCCTCCCTCCATGCCGGCCCCACCCTCAGAGAGGGCCTCAACGGCGATCGCCATGTCGAGCAAGCTACGGCCGCTGCCCCCAAACTCCTCCGGTACAGCGATGCCCAGCAGATCGTGTTTCGCGAGTGAGGCCCAGAACTCCGAAGGGAACCGGTAGTTCTGGTCGATGTCCTGCCAGTACTTGTCATCCACCCGCCCCGCCACATCGGTGGCGAGCTGTCGCAGCGCGACCTGATCCTCGTCGCACTCGAAGTCCATCAGCGCTCGGCTTCGAGCGAATAGCTCTGTAGACCGGGCCGGTAGGCCTTGCGCTTGAACTGCTCGAGAGCCGACCGGATCCACTCGTTCTCAGTTCGGTATGAGAGCTCATACAGCTTGGCGAGTTCCATGTCGATCGACTTCGCAAAGTCGAGGTCGATCGCCGATTCGTACACCTGCTTGGTGGTGCGCAGCGCGTGCACATTCTTGTTCGCCAACGAGGCGACGATGGCGTCCACGGCCGCGTCTAGCTCTGCGGCGGGGACGGCGCGAGTCGCCATTCCCAAGGCGACCGCCTCCCGGCCGCTGAAGGATTCCCCCGTAAGAGCGTAGTACAGGGCCTGTTTGCGAGTCATGTTGTGGGCCGCGACCCACATCGTTCCCCCGCCGGGGAATATTCCGAAATTGATCTCCGACATGCCGAAGACGGCATCCTCGGATGTGATCACGATGTCGCAGATTCCCGCCAACTGGAAGCCGTGCCCAAAGCACCAGCCGTTGACCTTGGCCACCGTGACGGCTGGGAAGGCCTTCAGACGCCGTGACCAGGAGACTGCGAGCTGATTCGAAGCGTCGAACTGCTCTGGATCGTCGAAAGGCTCCAGGAAGCACTTCTCGAGGTCCATCCCGCCACAGAACGCGTCGCCAGTCCCGGTCACGACGACCACCTTGACGCTCTTGTCGTGTTCCACTTCGGTCAGAGCATCATGGATGTTCTGGTGCATCTCTGGGTTGAGGGCGTTCTTCTTTTCCGGCCGGTTGAGCCGGATCGTAGCTACCGCTGCATCGATGGCGAGCTCCACGTGGGTGAACGAAGTCACAGACCCTCCTCGATGGTTGCGTCGACGGATCGACACGAAGTGGTTGTCTTCCCAAGAGAGGGGAAGGATTAGATCAACCATCAGATTACAGCCGCGGTGACAGCCTGTCAAGATCCAAAGCACCCGAGGCAGGGGCCCGTCAGAGGTCCGGGCCGATCATGGACGGGTCGGTAACTGACCTTTGGGAGTACGGTGCCGTCGGGGATGGAGTCCTCTGGGGCGCGCGCCTGGGACCGGAAGCACCGCGTCTGTACGAATGTGGCTGAGATTGGCTCGGGCGAGGTCGGAAACGGGCCCGAGCGTTGGACGGTGCCGGCCACCGGTTGCGCCGCTTCGCCTTCGACTAAGTGCTACCACCGCGCGCTCCTGGGAATCTGAGACCTCGACCGGGAGCCAAGCAGCCCTCACGGGCGGCAGCCGTGCGTCTCGGCACGTGTCCAATTAGGGGGCCTCCTGCCCAACAGCTGCCGCCCCCTGGCGACCGCACTTTGCCGCTGCCACAAAGCCGGGGAAAGTCGAAGTCCGTCCCCCTGACTTCGATGCGGACTTGATCGCCCCGGGTCCACTATTGACATCTGTATTTACATCTGATAGGTTATCAACGCTAGCTGGAGGATGGCGTTCCAGGGGAGGGGAGTCGGTGTGGCGAAGTCGAAATTGACCAAGTCGTATCGACGTTGAGACGCTGGCCCGCGGATTCCGGTCATCTCGGCGCTGGTTCTGGTGCCGTGCGGCTGCAGGAGATCGAGTCCGAGCAAGCCGGGCGGGTCGCGGAGCGCTACCGGGGCAACGAGTCCCATCGCCTCCCAACTCCCGTGCGGCACGGTCGATCCCACGATGAACCGGCGCTGGCGATAGGTCCCTGGGGATCGGCGGCAGATCACACCAGCCACCCGCATCGAGACGGCTTCGAGGTGGACGGGTTTCCCGCAGACCGGTCGGACGAGTGCAGTCCTGGAAGGGGGAGGCCAGAGATGCGCAGGCCCGATCGGTTGTCCGCGAGCGGAGGCGCGTGACCGGTGGGAGAGTTCATGACGTTCCTGTTCGCCGGGTTGACCGTTGGGGCAATCAATGCACTTACGGGACTTGGATTGCTCATCGTCTACAACGTCACTGGGGTCATCAATTTTGCCCAAGGCGATTTCGTGATGCTCGGGGCGATGGCAGCGATTCTCTTTGCCGGTGCCAATGGACACCGCGCAGGTCTGCCGCTCATCGTCGCGGTGGTGCTAGCGGTCATGTGCGTGAGTGCGCTGGGCGGTATCTTGGAACGAACCGTTCTCCATCCTCGACGAAAGAGCGGCCCGGTGCTGCTACTCATCATGACCGTCGGAATCTCGTTGGTTCTCGAAGGCGTGGTGTTGGTCATCACCTCCTCCCAATCGTACGGATTGAGAAACTTCACGCCGGGACCGGCACTCTCCGTATTCGGGGGGACGGTGTCGTTGCAGTCGCTCTGGGTCTTCGGGGTGACTGGGGCGGCCTTGGTGGCTCTCTACCTGTTCTTTTCGCGCACCAGAGTCGGCAAGGCGTTCCGGGCCTGCGAAATCAATCCTTTGGCCGCTAGCTTGGTGGGAATCCGCCCGTCTCGCTATTGGACCTACGCCTTTGCTCTGGCGGCGGGCCTCTCGGCGCTGGCTGGAGCGGTGATCGCCCCGGTCACCACAGCTACTTACGACATGGGGCTCGCCCTGACGCTTTCCGGCTTTGTGGCTTGGGTGCTCGGGGGGCTGGTCTCCCCGGTCGGTGTGGTCGTTGGTGGTGTCGGTCTCGGCGTTGCTCAGGGGATGGTAAACGGTTATCTCCCCTTGGGGCTGGTGGCTTACGCGAACGCGTTCCCGTTTGTCATTCTCATCGCCGTGCTTGTCGTCAGACCAAACGGCATTATTCGGTCCCTGGCAGAGCGCCGGGTTTAGCGACGTTGAGAGGATCTGATCGGCTGCGGCTCCGTAGGGAAGTTCCACCCGGTTGGGGAGTGTCGCCTCGGACGGCCAGGCTGCGACTGGCGGGAGGCGTGGGGGCGGTGGTGATCGTGGTGGCCACCATGCCGATCTGGCTGCCGGCGACCAACTTCCTCACTCTCACCGATGGGGTGTTGGCCGGGATCTACACGTTGCTGGGGTTGAGTCTGGTGTTGCTCATTGGGTACACCGGCCAACTGGCGTTGACGGTCAATGTGACGTACGGCTTGGGCGCCTATACGACCGCCATCCTGACCGTCGATGACAAGCTCAATCCCTGGCTGACCATTCTCATCGGGGTGGCTATCAACGTCGCCTTCGCACTGGTCCTAGCGCTGCCGCTCTTGCGGCTGCAGGGACACTTCCTGGCCGTGGCGACGCTCGGGGTGGCCTTGATCGGGTTCACGGTCTTCCAGGCGGCTCCCATCACCGGGGGCCCCAACGGGATCGATGGGGTTACTCCCCTGTCCATTGGCAGTCTGCAGATCTCCAGTGACACCGCCTTCGCCTATCTCGCCTGGATAGTGGCGTTACTCGCGCTCATCGGCTGCCGAAACTTGATATCTGGCCGCCTCGGTCGGGCGATGCAGGCGATCAAGGGGAGCGAGGCTGCGGCCTCGTCAGTTGGCATCCGGCCATTCCGGGTCAAGATGATGGTCTTTGTGCTCGCTGCCGTGCTGAGCAGCGTGGCCGGCAGTCTGTACGCCACCTACACCGGCTTCGTCTCACCTGACGCCTTCAGCGTGTCATTCACCATCACCATTCTGGTGATGGTGGTGGTCGGCGGCTTGCGCTCGGTGTGGGGTGTACCCTTCGGCGTCTTCGCCATCCTGGCCTTGAACGCTGCACTACAGACCTACGGGCCGTCACTGATCCCAGCGGGCGGTACTGACATCCCCATCGTCGGCTACGGGGTCGTGCTAATCGTATTCCTGATGTTCTTGCCCGGCGGGCTGGCCAGTGCCGCGCAACGACTGTGGCGCTCTGCAACTGGATCCGGGGGGCCGAGAAGATCGATGCCAGAGATTGGCGGCGCCGTGTCGGAGGAGTCCTCGTGAAGGACCGGGTGGGGGTATGACGCTTCTCCGAGCCGAGGGCATTGCCAAGGAGTTTGGTGGGGTGGTGGCGCTCCACGACGCTGGGGTCGTGGTGGATCGGGGGAAAATTGCGGCGCTCATCGGGCCGAACGGCGCCGGCAAGACCACTCTCTTCAATTGCATCTCTGGTCACCTGCGTCCCGACGCTGGCTGTGTTTGGTTGGGGGACCGTGAGATGACTGGTGCCCCTGCCTTCCGCATGGCGCAGCATGGACTTGCGCGTACCTTCCAGAACCTCGAGCTCTTCCCCGATCTCACCGTCCTCGAGAACGTCCTGGTCGGCCGGCACCTGACGATGTCAGCTGGGCCCGTGGCATCGATGCTGCGGCTTCCGCGCGAACGCCACCAGGAGCGTCGGGCCCGCGAGCAAGCCCTGGCGGCCCTGGACCGGGTGGGCGCCGGCGACCTGGCTGATCGGGCGGTGGATCAGCTTCCCTACGGGAAGCAGAGGCTCGTCGAGATCGCCCGGGCTCTTGCCCTTGAGCCGTCGGTGCTGCTTCTGGATGAACCGGCCGCCGGGCTGACTGCCGGCGAGGCGGACAACCTGGGGGAACTGCTGCAGGGGATCACGGCCGACCAGGTGGGGATCCTTCTGGTGGAGCACGATATGCGGACGGTGATGGCGCTGGCCGATGAGATTACCGTCCTCGATGCGGGAAGGGTCATCGCCATTGGTCGACCCGAGGAGATCCAGGCCAACCCCGCCGTCATCGCTGCGTACCTGGGGGTCGAGGCGACCGAGGCCAGCGAGCACGGGGCGGACCTTCCATGACGATGTTGGATGTCGAGAACCTGAGCGTTCGCTACGGTGCGGTCCGGGCAGTTGACGGCGTGTCGCTCGAGGTCGAAGACGGCGAGGCTGTGGCCATCCTCGGGGCCAACGGAGCCGGCAAGACCAGCCTGCTGTTCGCGGTCGTAGGCGTTCAGCGTCCGGTGGCAGGACGTGTGAGCGTCAACGGCGTCGACGTGACCAGCACCGGCCCGGAGGAGAAACTGCGCCGCGGCGTCTGCCTGGTGCCGGAACGCCGCCAGGTTTTCGACTCGCTGAGCGTAGAGGACAATCTCCGGCTGGGCGCCTATGTCCGCAAACGGTTGCCTCGGGGGCAAGTCACCGGAGAGATTGAGCGTGTGTACGAGCTGTTCCCGGTGCTCGGTGGGCGGCGCACACAATCGGCAGGCACACTCTCCGGTGGTGAGCAGCAGATGTTGGCGCTGGGGCGCGGACTGATGGGCTCGCCGCGGCTCTTGATGGTCGACGAGCCGTCGCTCGGGCTGGCTCCCACCATGGTGTCGGTCGTGATGGAGGCGCTTGCCCGCTTGTCGTCGGAGGGGATGGCCATCCTGCTGGTGGAGCAGAACGCCCGCATGGCCATGGCGATCGCTCAGCGGGTCCTGGTGCTCGAGCGCGGCAGGGTGGTCATGAGCGGCTCGGTGACCGAGGTGCGGTCGTCAGAACGTCTCCGTCAGGCCTACTTGGGCGTGTGAGCTGGGGAGTTTGAGGATCGGGAGGGTCGAAGAACAGTAGGTGAGACACCGAATAGAACCGAGGTGGACGGTGAGGACCAGCAGAAGGAGGAGACGGTGCGACCGAACTGGCGCGGAAGCAGAGCAACGGTGGAGGTCATCAACAATCACGGAGGTCGGCACATGAAGACCCATGGATGGGTGAGACAGGGGGCCATCGCAGCGGCCACAAGTGTCTTGGCCGCCACGCTACTGGCGGCGTGCTCGTCAGGCAGCAGCACAACTGCGCCTCAAGGGCCAATCAACATCGGTATGGTCCCGGACCTGACGGGACCATACTCGGCCATAGGCCTGCCCGATTACAAAATGGCAGAGATGCTGGTCAAGCTGCAGAACGCCAAAGGGGGGATAGGCGGACGTAAGATCAATCTGATAGCTCTCGATGGGCAGACTTCCGCCGCAACCGGTTTGGCCAACGTCAAACAACTGGTCCAAACGGACCACATCGTGGCCCTGCTCGGTCCTGACTTCACGAGTACTGCAGAAGTGGTCATTCCGTACCTGGACCAGCACCACATTCCAACCTTGGCCGACCTCGGTGGTGGCAACTGGACCAGTCCGGCGCCGCCGTACGTGTTCACCACACCGGAGTCGCAGCAAGCCGTGGATCAGGATGCGCTGGGTTACATGTACTTGCATGGCATCAAGACCCTATCGTGGCTGGATGTCCAGAGCGGATTTGGTCAGACTGGGCTCGTGGAGTTCCAGAAGCTGGCACCCCAGTTCGGGGTTACCATACTGCCAGTGCAATACGAGACCACCAGTGCCACTGACGTTCTCCCGCAGCTCGAGCGGATGAAGCAGCAGCACGCGGACGCGGTGATGCTGTATGCATCAGCAGCCACCGCGGTGGTAAACCAGCTGGGTGCTGCTCAGATTGGATTCTCCGTTCCCGTGTTCCAGAGCAACGCTGCGGCACTTCCGCAGTTTGCCCAAGCGGCGGGTAGTTCGGCCAATGGGGTGTACATGGTGGGTGGCAATCTGCAGTTGGCCGGGTCGTTGCCGAGCAGCAACCCCCAGGCAGCGGCGATCCACCGGTTCCTGGGCCTGTATGGTTCAGCCGATCGGTTCGCCGGCGACATGTATGACGCCACGACGCTGCTGTTCGATGCGATTAAGGCGGTTGGTCCAAACTCGGTGAAGATTGATGGCTGGCTCAATCATGATGTCAAGAACTACCCCGGGGTCACTGGGGTCATTACCTACACGCCAAACAATCACGCGGGCATACTGCCGGGGTCGTTGTCGATGCTGCGCATTACCAATGGGGGGTTTGAACTCGTGCAGACGGGAACCAGCATAAACCAGGAAGTCATGAGCAAGTGTGGGTCTTGCCTCAACGGGCTGCCGAAGCCCTGACAAGGTCGAGACCGCGAGGGGGAATATTGGCGGCAATAGGAGTGAGTTAGGTGGCTGGGGCGTTTCGCTGAGAGGAGTCGCCCCAGGACAGTGATGGGCGACTGCGGTTGGTGAGGTCGGATTGCGCAATCGGCGCCAGGGATCACTTGAGGTCCCTGGCGCCTTCGCCATGAGGATCGCGGGTCCGATGAGTGCCGATAGCTGCCTGCGTGAGGCCGCGTTGCGCCTGGGCCCCACGGTCGTTCTCATGACTGCGGCAGGGGAGACCACCGCCGAGGCGGGCAGATGCTCTCCAGGCTTGCTCCCTGTCCTCCACGACCGGGGGGGCGCACCGATTGAGGCGTGACTGGCGCTGGTCCCTCGCTCTGGGGGGTATCGGGCTGCTGTCTCTCGAGAGTCGGGCGGTCCCCGGCAGAGGTCCCGTCAAGTGCGCCTTGGCCCCGGCCGGACCTCCCCGCAAACGTCTCCCCAAGCCGCCATCCCAGCGGCGTTCAAGCTGTCCCGTCGTCGTTTCACCTGTGACCCGCTCCCTCCTGTCACCTTGACTCCGAAGTGGACATGCAGCCTCCCGCACACGTACTTGACATCCATGTTGACATCTGATAGGTTATCAATAGGATACAAGTGTGCCGCGTTATGAATCCTCAGGGGATGGGTGGAGGGGGACGTGCACGATGACGAGCCACGCGACCGCGCTGCCTGGGAGAGCAGACTGCCACGTCTGCTGCCGAGCGGTGGGCATCGGTGGCTGCTGTCCCTGCCGCGACGAACCGGACCCCTACGACGAACTGGTCCGGTGACGATCGGGGTTGGCGGTCCGGGGACGATCGATCTCCAGGAGTCCATGGGCAGGGCCCAGGTCCTTCTCCGCGGAGTCCGCGTTACCCAACCGTCCCCGCCTCCGCGCCCACCTGTGTATTCCGGCTCCTACAATGACCACCTCTCCACCGAAGGAGAGACTCCGGCCCCAGGCGCTGCCAATGAGCCTCGGGCGGTCCGGCGGGTCCGCTATTCGGAGAGGAGTTGCCCATCATGATCGGCTCTCCAGAAGCCGGGAGTCACGGCACGGCTTCTCCGACGGGACGACTCGCGGGTGGCCCGGGGTCGGCCAGCACTCAGCCTGCACCGGACAAGCTTCGTCTGTGGAAGATGATGGTCCAGCTTCGTGCCTACGACGAGCGGGCGACGCTCCTCCAGCGCCAGGGCCGCATCGGGGCCTACCCCGTGTTCTGGGGTGAGGAGGCCATTCAGGCGGCGGCGGCGCTTGCCGTCCGGAGTACGGACTGGTTGTTTCTCAGCTACCGCCAGAATGCTGTACCAATCCTTCGGGGGCTTCCTCCTGAACAGGCGTGGGCGTACTTCCGCGGTGATCCGCACAGCTTCTTCGACCCGGCCCAGTTCGGCTGCGCTCCGCAGTGTGTGCCGTTGGCCACCCATCTTCCCCACGCCGTCGGGTGGGCACTCGGTCGGCGCCTCCAAGGTGGTGATGATGTGGGCCTGGCGTTTTTCGGCGACGGCGCCAGTTCTGAGGGGGACACTCACGAAGCGATGAACATGGCCAGTGTGTTTAAGGCACCGGTGGTGTTCGTCTGTACCAACAACCAGTGGGCCATCTCAACGCCCTTGTCGCGCCAGGCGGCGGTCGAGCACCTCTCGGTGCGGGCCGCCGGATACAAAATGCCGGGCGTCACAGTCGATGGGTATGACCCGCTGGCAGTCTTCAGCGCCGTGGCGGAGGCTGTCAGCCGTGCTCGCCAGGGCGGGGGCCCGAGTCTGGTGGAGGCGTCGTGCTACCGGATCGGCCCCCATGCCACGGCCGACGATCCGAGCCTGTACCGGGACGAGGCGGAGACGGCGGTGTGGCGCCAACGTGAGCCGATCGCGAGATTCGAGCAGTACTTGCTGGACGAGCACCTGGTCAGCCCCCAAGACATAAGGGAAGAGCACGAGCGAGTGGCGGAGGCTATGCGCGTCGCTGGGCATCGCCTCGACCGGATGCCGGCCCCGACCGGAGCGGACATCACCGCCCACGTGCTGGCCATGCCGCCACCAGCTTGGGTGGGATCGCCCGCGCCCGCATCTGTCCCTGGGGTCATGACCATGCCTCGCGGAAGGCCCGGGAACACGGAGCCCGTCACCCTCGTGGAAGCCATCGACGCCGCCTTGGAAGCGGAGCTAGCGGCGGACCCTCGGGTGGTCTTGCTCGGAGAGGACATCGGCCGGACCGGTGGCGTCTTCCGGGCCACCGAAGGACTCCAAGCTCGATTCGGGGACAAGCGGGTCATCGACACACCAGCCTGCGAGGCGGGCTTCGTCGGGGCGTCGGTGGGGATGTGCCTGGCGGGCCTGCGTCCCGTGGTCGAGTTGCAGTTCGACTCGTTCTCATACCCGGCCTTCGAACAGATCGTCTGCCACGTGGCGCGCTACCGGTGGCGGACGGCAGGCGCTGTGGAGATGACCGGGGTGGTGCGCATTCCCTACGGTGGCGGGACGCATGCTCCCGAGCTCCACAGCGACTCCCCCGAGGCGCTCTTCTGCCATGTCCCGGGCCTCGTAGTGGTGACACCCTCGAACCCCGCCGATGCCTACTCACTGCTCCGCTGGGCCATCAGGCACCCGGATCCGGTGATCTTCATGGAGCCCAAACGCCTGTATCGCTCGACCCGGGGAATGCTTCCAGCCGACCCTGAACCCGAGGGCCTTCCCCGGGCCCGCGTGGTTCGCCCAGGGAAGGACGTCACCATCGTCAGCTATGGACCGTCGGTACCGAGGTGCGTCGAGGCCGCCGAACTGCTGGCCGAGCGAGGCACGTCTGCCGAGATCCTTGATCTCCGGGCGCTGTGGCCACTCGACGAGGAGGCCATCCTGGCTTCGGTGCGGCGCACTCGGCGGTGCGTAGTAGTGCATGAGGCGACGCGGTCGTGCGGAGTAGGGGCCGAGGTGGCCGCGGTGATTGCCGAGCACGCCATCTTCTCGCTGGACGGCCCGGTCGTTCGCGTCGCCGGGCTCGATGCCCCGTTTCCGCTGTTCATGCTTGAAGACCATTACCTTCCGGCCCCGGAGCGCATCGTGGCCGCCGTGGAGGGGGCGCTGAGGTGAGCGGACGTTTCGAGCTGCGGCTCCCCGACTTGGGAGAAGGTATCGCCGAGGGAACGATCGGTGAATGGCTGATCCATCCGGGTGATGCCGTGACTGAGGATCAGCCATTGGTCGAAGTGATGACCGACAAGGCCAGCGTGGAGATCCCGTCCCCAGTGACCGGTCGCTTGGCAGAGGCGGTGGCCATCCCCGGATCAGTCGTGCCCGTGGGATCCGTCCTGGCCGTGTTGGAAGTGGAGTCGTCGGATCAGGATGAGCAGTCGGCCACCCCGGCAGCGAGCCCCACCGAGGTCATCGCCACCCCCGGGGCTCGCCGACTGGCCGCCCAGCTCGGGATCGACCTGGCCACTGTGGGGATAGCCGATGGCAGTGGATCGATCCGAGAAGACCACGTGCGCAGCTACGCAGACGCTGGTGGGCATGCCCCTGGCTCCGAGGCGCAGCCCGAGGCGGCACTAAACGCAACTGGGAACGCCGCGTTCCCTGACCGTTCGGTGATCTCCTCGCGACTGACTCGGGCGGCGGCAGTGCCCACTGTGACCAACGTCGATGAGGCCGACTTCGGGGCGGTGTACGCTTCAGGACTCTCGCCGTTGACCGTGCTGGCTTTCGTGGTGAGTCGGTCGCTGTCGAAGCATCCCCGATGCAACATGCTGGCGCCGGAGGGGCGCCCGATTCCCCAGGACTCAGTGCACTTGGGGGTTGCCACTCAGACCGACACTGGGTTGGTGGTGCCGGTGATCCGCCACGCCGAATCCCTGGGAGTGGCGGAGTTGGGGGCAGCCATCAGTGACGTGACTGCGCGAGCCCGCACCGGTCACCTGCGGCCCGACGAGCTGGTCGGATCGACCTTCACTGTCACCAGTGCCGGCCGGATGGCCGGCCAATGGGCAACACCCTTGCTCAACCTGCCCGAAGTGGCGATTCTTGGGCTCTACCGCATCGCCGAACGCCCGGTGGTGCGCGAGGGTGCAGTGGTGGTCCGCTCGATGGGCAATCTGTCGATCACCTTCGACCACCGCTACCTCGATGGCATGATCGCAGCCGCCTTCCTCCAGGCGGTGATAGTCCAGCTTGAGTCGTGGGGGGAACGGTCGTGATCGGCACACCAGAGATTCAAGGAGGAAGCAGGCAATGATCCGCGTTCGGACAGCAATGGAGGCGGTTCCGGCCTATGTCGCTGGTCGCCAGGGTTCGTTCGCTGACGCCGTCAACCAGGATCTTACCCAGCTGGCCTCCAACGAGTCGCCGTTCCCGCCGCTGCCATCGGTGCTAGCCGCCATAGCTGGCGCTGCCACAGACGTGAATCGTTATCCGGACATTGATGGGCTGCTGCTGCGCGCCCGGCTCGCCGATCTGCATGGGGTGGACGTAGACCAGATCGTTCTGGGGTGCGGCTCCATCGAGGTGTGCCGCCAGGCTGTGACGATTGCCGCCGACCCGGACAGCGAGGTGGTCCACGCCTGGCCGACCTTTCCCGAGTACGCCACCATCACGGCGCTGGCCGGTGCCCGGGCGCGTCGGGTTCCCCTGGTCGAAGCGCGCCATGACGTGGAGGCCATGGCCGAAGCGGTCACCGAGCAAACCCGGGTGGTCTTCGTCTGCAATCCCAACAATCCGACGGGCACCGCCCTCACGCGGGCCGAGTTGGTCACCCTGGTCGAAGCCGTTCCGTCATGGTGCCTGGTCGTGGTTGATGAGGCCTACGCTGACTTCGCGGATCCCCGGGAGTTTGGCTCCGCGCTGGAGCTGCTTGGGCTGCACCAGAACCTCCTGGTGCTGAGGACGTTCTCGAAGGCGTACGGTCTGGCCGGGCTGAGGGTGGGCTACGGCGTCGCCGATGTTGAGGTGGCCTCGCTGCTTCTTCGCGCGAGAATCCCCTTCGGCGTCAGCAGCATCGCCCTGGCTGCTGCAGTCGCCTCCATCGACGCCGGCCCTGAGTTGGCCGCCCGGGTGGCCACGGTACGAACGGAGCGCGACAGGATGGCGACTCAACTCACCGGTCTCGGATGGGAGATCCCTTCATCGCAAGCCAACTTCCTGTGGATCGCCATGGGAGAGGCTCAAGCGACCGCAGCCGCGCGCCGCTGTGCCGAGAGCAGGATCGTCGTCCGCCGGTCACCGGGGGGGGTGCGGGTCACGATTGGCACCGAGGAAGAGAACGGCCGGCTGCTCGATGCCCTGGGCTCTCCGGCGGATCTGCCATCGACGCGCTCGGCGGCGCCGC
>JABEUU010000079.1 GCA_013044295.1 Candidatus Dormiibacterota bacterium | reverse complement strand
GTCAGATGTGTAGAAGAGACTGCTGGAGGAGGCCAGGGATGTGGAGGGGGCGGTCATCATGGGGTTGGGGGGAGCTCTGTTCGAGGCGATCGAGTTCGCCGACGGAGAGATCACCAACGCCTCCCTGCGCCAGTACCGGGTCCCGCGCTTCCTGGATGTTCCGCCAATCGAGGTGGTGTTGGTGGACCGGCCGGAGGTGGAGCCGGCAGGAGCAGGCGAGACCCCCATCATGGCGGTCGCCCCGGCCCTCGCCAACGCCATATTCGCCGCCACCGGCCGCCGCCTCCGGGATCTGCCGCTGACGCCTCAGGGCCGGCTCGCCTGAGCCCAGCCCCGATCCGGGCAGCTCCCGGTGCGCAGCTGGGGGCGCGGTTCTGCCCGGTGCCGGCGCATCTGCGGACCTCCCCGGCCGCTTGGGCGTCCACCCCGGCGCGGACCCGGGTCGGCCATCCCGTCGGCGCGCAGCCACGAGTCGGTCGCGCTGCTCGGGCCCGAGGCGGGCGGCCGCCGCCACGCTTGGGGCGGTCCCGAGCTGGGCTCTCAGGCGAATCTCGGCTCCCTCCCAGGGTTGCCCCAGACCGGTCGGCTAGCCTCAACCAATGCTTCCTGAACTTCCATCGGGGCCGGCGCAGCGCAGCCGCGGCGAGTCGCTGCTGCGGCGGCTCACCATCTGGGCTGGCCTCGGCGTGATGGTGGCGACCGGGGCCGCGGGGGCAGCGGTCGCCCACGCCATTCCGGGTCGCACCGCCGCGCCGACCGTCGCCAGCGCGTCGGGTACCGCCAGCGTCGGACGGGGCTCCGCGACGGGCACTTCGGCAAGCGCGGGCGTCGGGCAGGGAACCGCCGCAGCCCCCAGCGCCGCAACTCCGGCCGTCACCTCGGGGGGATCTTGACCAGGCGGTGGCGCCCCATCGATGCCGGCCCCGGGCTGGTTGGCGCCCGCAGGACGGCGCTCGGGACCAGCGCTCAGGTGGTGGTACCGGCAGGAGCCGCCCTGGCAGCGAGCCTGCAATGGCTCGACCGATGGCTCGACCAGGCCGACTGCGCTGCCAACCGGTTTCGACCCGACTCCGAGATCTCGCGGCTCAACTCCAACCGTGCCGAGGAGCGCGAGCTCGGTTGGCGCCTGGCCGACCTGCTCCAGGCTTCGCTCTTCTGGGCGCGACGCACCCATGGCCTGGTCGATCCCACTGTCGGGGCGGCCCTGATCGCGGCTGGCTACGATGGCGACTTCGGAGAGATGGCCAGGGTCCAGACCGGACCGCGGCCGCCCAGGGCTGCTGTGCCCGGCTGGTGGCGTGTCACCCTGGAGGGAACCCGGGTGACCCGGCCTCCCGGGGTGGTCCTCGATCTGGGGGCCACCGCCAAGGCCCAACTGGCTGACGAGGCGGCCAGGGCCATCTCCCAATTGGTCGGGGGGCCAGCCCTGATCAGCCTGGGCGGAGACATCGCCACCGCCGGGCCGGCGCCCCCGGGTGGTTGGGTGGTCCGGATCGCGGACGACCACCAAGCCAGCGCAGGAGCGCCCGGACAGACCATCGTGCTGGTGGCGCCGGCGCTGGCGACTTCCTCAACCACGGTCCGTCGGTGGCGGCGGGCGGGGCTGGCGATGCACCACCTGATCGATCCCTCGACCGGTCTGCCGGCGGACGGCGCCTGGCGGACCGTGAGCGTGGCGGCTGCCACCTGCCTGGAGGCCAACGCTCTGGCCACGGCCACCCTGGTCGGCGGCCGCGTTGGCCTGGCCCTGATCGAAGGGTCAGGGGTGTCCGCCCGCCTGGTGGCCCGTGATGGCCGCGTCCTCCACCTGGGCGCCTGGGCCCGCTTCGGCGAGGAGTCTCCGCCCCTGATCTGGCCCGGGGCAGCCGCCTGATGGCGCCACTGGTGGCCTCGCTCAACACCAACGGGCTCTGGTACCTGGCCCGGGGGAGCGGCCTGGTGCTGCTCGGACTGCTGTCCCTCAACCTGGTCCTGGGAATCGCCATCCAGGGCGGCTGGCACCCTCCCGGTTGGCCCCGCTTCGTGGTCCAGGGCCTGCACCGCAACCTGGCGCTGCTGGCCGTGATCCTGTTGGTGATCCACGTCGTCACGATCGAACTCGACCCCTTCGTCCCGGTGGGGTGGTGGGCCGTCCTGGTTCCGTTCGTCAGCCCGTATCGTCCCCTCTGGCTGGGCCTCGGCACGCTCAGCCTGGACCTGCTGCTGGCGGTGGTGGCGACCAGCCTGCTGCGCGGCCGTCTGCGGCCGAGCTGGTGGCGGCTGACCCACTGGCTGGGCTATCTGTCCTGGCCGCTGGCGGTCGTCCACTCCCTCGGTACCGGCACCGACACCCGCTGGACCCTGGTCTTCGTCTATGAGATGGCCTGCGTCGGTCTGGTCGTGGCCGCCGTCCTCTTTCGTCTGGGACGGGCCGTCAGCACCGCACCCGGGTGGCGCGCTGGGCTCATCCTGGCCACCGCCGCCGCTCCGGTGGCGGTGCTGGCCTGGGCGGCCTCGGGGCCTTTGCAATCGGGATGGGCGATTCGGGCGGGAACGCCCGTCACCGCGGTGGCTTCGACGGGCGCAACCGGATCCGGCACCGGTGGGTCGAGCGCCGCCCCTGGCTCTCCCTTCGTGGCGCGGTTCACAGGGACCATGGTTGAGTCAGGGGGCGGGACCCTGGCCACGCTGACCATCTCCGGGAGCGTGCCTCTGGGGTCTTTGCAGGTGGTGCTCACCGGCCAGCCCAGCAGCGGGGGGGAGCTCAGCAACGCCAGCGGCACCGCCAGCTATCGTCCGGCCGGGACCGCCATCACCTACCAGGGGCCGATCGTCAACCTGCAGAGGTCGCTGGTGGGCATGAGTCTGCAGGCCCCGGGCGGTCCTGTGGTCCCAGCCCAGCTCGTCCTCAACCCCAGCTCAACCGCCACCCGGGTCGTGGGGGAACTATCGTTCGGGACCTCTGGGTCCGCCGCCAGCCCGTCGTCGGGGGACGACGGATGATGGCGCTCGACCGGGAACGGGCAGCCGGGGCGCCGGCGGAGGAGGGCGGGGTGGGAGCCCTTCGACTATTGGCCGGACCGCGCGGGGGCGCGGCTGAACCCTTTGCCCAGCACCGCCAGCGCCTGGGTGGCCCAATCTCCCAGGTGTTGCGGGGGACGGCCCCAGGGCACCTCCTCGAGGCCATCACCGGGTCCGGTCTGAGAGGCCGCGGAGGGGCCGGATTCCCGGCCGCCACCAAGCTGGCAGCCGCCTTGAAGCGGGGCGTGTCGGGCGTGGTGGTCGTCGGCAACGGCACCGAGACCGAGCCCGCGGCGGGCAAGGACGATCTCCTGCTGCGGCTCCGGCCGCACCTGGTCCTGGACGGGTTGGAGACGGTCTCGGTCGCAACCAGGGCTGAGCGCAGCTTCCTGGTGGTGCCCTCCCAGGCCGCCTGGCGCAGCGTCACGGCCGCCCTGGACGACCGTCCTCGCCATGGGCCCAAGGTGGAGCCGGTCCTCGGCCCCAGGAACTTCGTCGGGGGCGAGGAGACGGCGCTGGTCAGCTGGCTCGAGGGCGGGCCCGCGCGGCCCCGCTACCAGCGCCAAAGGCTGCTGGAGCGGGGCTGGCGCGGCCGGCCAACGCTGGTTCAAAACGTGGAGACGCTGGCCCACCTGGGGCTGGTCGCTCGCTTCGGCCCAGAGTGGTTCCGCACCCTTGGAACCGCGGAAGAGCCGGGCACCATGATGGTCAGCCTCAGCGGCGCGGTTGGTCGTCCCGGCGTGTACGAGGTTCCCATTGGCATCCGGATCTCCTCGCTGCTGGAGGAGGCCGGAGCAGATCCGGCCGCGGCCGCGCTCCTGGTCGGGGGCTACTTCGGGTCGTGGCTGCTGCCGGCGCAGGTTGCCGGAGCCGAACTGTCGCGCCGGGCCCTGGCTCCCCTGGGCGCGTCGCCCGGGGCCGGGGTGCTTCACCTGTTGGCGGCCGGCGCTTGCGGGCTGAAGGAGGCTCACCTGGTGGTCGACTGGATGGCTCGCCAGAGTGCGCAGCAGTGCGGGCCCTGCCGGCTGGGGCTGCCCGCCCTGGCCGGCGCCATGGGCGACCTGGCCCAGCCCTGGGCCAGGGGCCGGGACGTCAGCGATCGGATATGGCGCTGGTCAGATCAGGTCTTGGGCCGGGGGGCGTGCCGACACCCAGATGGGGTCGTCAATCTGATCCGGTCCACCCTGCTCGCCTTTGCCGACGAGCTGGAGCGTCATCGGCGCGGGCACTGCAATGGGGGTGCGCCTTCGACGCTGCCCCTGCCGGGGCTAGGGTGAGCGACCGCTTCCTCAACGTCGACCCCACCCGCTGCGTGGGCCACGGGCTCTGCGCTGAGATCCTGCCCGAGGCGATCGCGTTGGACGACTGGGGCTTCCCGATCATCGCCTCCACACCGCTGCCGCGCTGGCTCCGTCGGCAGGGTGCTCGGGCCAGATCAGTCTGCCCGGCCCTGGCTCTCAGCCTTGACGGTCAGCCCAGCCGGAAGGGCCCGCCCCCTGCTCCGTCGACACGGGTGGGCGCCGGGGGGGAGACGGCCGGTGCCTCCTCACGCCCGCACTGATGGGAGCACTTCTGGAATCGCCTCGCGAGGTCCGCGCCCTGGCGGCATTGCCAACGCCTCTAAGCTGGTGTTGTGGGTGCCGGGGTGCCCGCCAGTATCTGCGCCCGCTTCAAGAGAGGGTCCCAATTGTTCCGCTCCGATCTCCCCATGCCCGCCGCTGAGTCAGATTTGGGTGCAGCTGCCACCCGCGGGTTGCCCCGGGGGGGTACGGGCCCGCGGAGCCGAATCGGCAGGGTTGCGGCGCTGGCCGTGATCGGCTTGACGGTGGCGAGCTGTGGGGTCGCGACTCGAGCCAGCGCCAGGGCCACCCCGACGCACCCAGCGCCCACCAAGCCCGCTCCCTCGTTGCCGGCCGCTGAGTCGGGCGTGCTGCCGTGGTCGCTGGCGGCCCCTCTCAGCCGCGAGGTGCTCCTGCCCGGGCCGGGGTCCGGGCAGCTGACGATACTCGGGGGGCTGGCGGCCGGCGGCAGCTCCGCGGCGGGGGTCTACACCCTCAACACCGCGAGCGGGGCGCTGACCTACTCCGGCTCCCTGACCGGACCCCTGCACGACGCTTCCGGGGCGGTCGTGGGGGGTCGGGAGATGGTCTTCGGGGGCGGCACGGTGGCCAGCTCTGCGGCGGTTCAGACGCTCCCGGGCACCCTGGGGGCGGCATCCCTGAGTGGCACCCTGCCTCAGGCTCGATCCGACTCCGCCAGCGCGGTGGTCGGAGGCACCGCCTACATCGTGGGCGGGTATGACGGTGCCAGCTTCGACCCCACCGTCCTGGCCACCACCAACGGGACCAGCTTCACGGCGGTGGCCAAGCTCCCGATCCCGGTTCGGTATCCGGCCGTCGCTGCCCTCGGTGGCCGCATCTACGTCTTCGGCGGCCAGACGGCCAATGGTGAGCCGACCGCCTCAGTCCAGATGATCGACCCCGCGACTCACACGGCCAGGGTGGTCGGGGCCCTCCCAGAGCCAGTCACGGGTGCCAGCGCGGCCACGCTCCAGGGAGTCATGTACGTGATGGGGGGCGAGAGCTCGGCCGCCGGGGGCACGGCTCCCAACTCGGCGATCTGGGCATTCGACCCCACATCCGAGCTGGCGCTCGCCGCTGGGGTGCTGCGAGTGCCGGTCTCCCACGCCGCCATCGCGACAATCGGTGCCCGAGCCTGGCTGGTGGGTGGGGAGAGTGCCGCCGGCGCCGTGGCCGCAGTTCAGATGCTGATCCCCAACCGGGGCTTCGGCACCGCCGGTGCGGTCGGGGCGGGCTCCCCCTTCTTCGGCGGGGACCTTCTGATCGCGGACGCGGGCGGCAACCAGATCCTGCTCGTCAACCCGCTGGGGCAGATCATCTGGCGGTATCCCAGCGCCACGGCGCCGCCGCCGCCGGGGGGCTTCGTCTACCCCGACGACGCCTTCTTCGCCGATCACGGGACGGCAATAGTGATGAACATGGAGAGCTATCAGGAGATCGTCAAGATCGCCTACCCCTCGGGCCGCGTGCTGTGGACCTATGGGCATCCCGGCGTGGCCGGCAGCGCCCCCGGCTACCTGCACACCCCCGACGACGCCTACCAACTCAAGAGTGGCCAGATCTCGGTCGCCGACATTGGCAACTGTCGGGTCCTGATCATCAATCCCAACGGCACTCTGGCCAGCCAGATCGGGACCACGGGGTCCTGCACCCACCTGCCGCCAACCCATCTGGGGTCGCCCAACGGCGACACACCCCTTCCCAATGGGAACATTCTCATCTCCGAGATCAACGGCTCGTGGGTGAGCGAGTACACCCCCACCGGCAAGCTGGTCTGGACCACCCACCTGCCTCTGACCTACCCCTCCGATCCGCAGCAGATAGGGCCCAATCGCTACCTGATTGCCGGCTACACCACTCCCGGCGTGATCATGGAGTTCAACCGTCAGGGCCAGGTGCTCTACCGGTATGCGGTCGCCTCGGGCCCCGGCGCGCTGAACACACCCTCGCTGGTGGAGCTGCTGCCGAGCGGCGTTTTCATGCTCAACGATGACAGCAACGACCGCATGATCGCCATCGACCCCGCCACCGGGGCCGCCGTCTGGCAGTACGGGGTCAGGGGTGTGTCGGGAACCGCGCCGGGCCTGCTCAACGATCCCGACGGCTTTGACCTGCTGATGGCGAATGGCTCGACCCCGACCCACACCGGCACCGGCTGAGTCTCCGATCCGCCGGGCAACGGTCGGGAGCACGGCCCGCGGCGCCTGCGTTGAAGGAGATTGGGAGCGACCGCCCGGGTCACCCTCCTGAGCTGGGCCGCGGTGATGAGCTTGCCTGGTAGCATGGCCGGCCATGTCAGCCCAGGGGGTCTCCGGCAGTCCCGGGGCGAAGCCTGTCCGTCGAGCCGCGCTGATCACGGGCGGGACGTCTGGCATCGGGCTGGCGACCGCTGAACGACTCGGCCAGGACGGGTTCGGCCTGGTTCTAACGGGCCGGGATTCGATCCGCGGCGAGGCGGCCGCGGCCGGGCTCCAGGCGGCCGGTGCGGAGGCGCACTTCGTGGTCTGTGACGCCCGCGATCCAGCCGCGGCCGCGGCCGCGGTGGACGCGGTCCGCGAGCGCTTCGGCCGCCTGGACCTACTGGTGGCCAATGCCGGCGTGGGCGTGGTGGCACCCCTGATCGACACTCCGCCACCTCAGCTGGAGAGGCTCCTGGCGACCAACGTGCTTGGCTACCTGATCCAGGTGCAGGCGGCTCGTAGCCTGCTGGCTGAGACGAGCCCCTCGGCGGTGGTGCTGGTCTCCTCGGACTCCGGGGTGCGCGGGGATGTGCCCCTGGGCGCCTACTCGGTGTCCAAGGCGGCGGTGAACATGATGGGCCGGATGCTGGCGGTTGACCTTGCCCCTCAGGGCATCCGCGTCAACGTCGTCTGCCCCGGCGACACCATCCCGGGCATGCGCTACATGGGCACCCTCGACGACCCCGAGGCTAGCGCTGAGGACCCGGCCCGTTGGACGCCATCTCCGATGGGAAGGTACGCGCTCGGCAGAGAGGTGGCCGACGTGATCGCTTTCCTCGGCCAGGGAGGGGCGAGCTTCGTGGACGGGGCCGTCCTGCTGGTCGACGGCGGCGCCGGGGCCGGCTACCCCTGAGGTCCCGGGGAGGCATACGGAGGAGGCCAGAGGCCCGGAGTATCCTCCATGACGTGCTCACCACTTTTGATCCCGGCTTCTCAGGGGCGGGTGGTTCGGGACCGGCCCCAGCTTCTGCGGCCCGGCGTCGGCAGGCGGCGCAGCCTGGTTCCAGCGGCCCGCTGGGCACCTCTCCGGGCGGCTGGGGCCAGCCCTGAAAATAGTGGTCGTACCTGTTTTGGAAGGAGACATGCCCAGATGAGTCAGCTCTCAGCCCCGGTAGCCGCGCTGGAACCCGGGCGGGTCCGATCCCAGTTCCCTGCCCTTCGCGATGGTTACGCCTACCTGGACGGCGCGGCCGGGACCCAGGTGCCTCAGATGGTCATCGATGCCATCGCCGGCGCCTACACGGCTGGGCTCGGCAACACCGGGGGCGCATTCCCCGCCAGCCTTCGCAGCGAGGCCATCGTGGCCGAGGCGAGGCGGGCGGTCGCGGACCTGGTGGGGGGAGTGGCGGACGGGGTCATCCTGGGACCCAACATGACCACCCTCACCTACCGGCTCTCCTCTGCCCTCGCCAAGACCTGGGGTCCGGGCGATGAGGTGGTGGTCTCCCAGCTGGATCACGACGCCGACGTGCGACCGTGGGTTCAGGCCGCCCAGCGGGCGGGCGCCCGGGTCCGCTGGGCCCTGGTGGACCCCGCGACCGGGCAGCTGGACAGCGCTCAGTACGCCGAGCTGGTGGGTCCGCGCACCAGGTTGGTGGCGGTGACCGCGGCCAGCAACGTGCTCGGAATCCGCCCCGCAGTTGCCCGGATCACGGCGACGGCCCATCGGGCCGGCGCTCTCGCCTATGTCGACGGGGTCCACGCCACGCCGCACGGGCCCATCGACGTAGCGGCGCTGGGGGCCGACTTCTACGCAACCAGCGCTTACAAGTGGTGCGGTCCCCATGTTGGCGCGGTGGTGGCCGATCCGGCGCTCCTGGAGACCATCCACCCGGACAAGCTGGTCCCCTCGCCCGAGGAGGTGCCGGAGCGCTTCGAAACAGGTACGCCGGCATTTGCCGATCTGGCCGGGGTGACGGCCGCGGTGGAGCACCTGGCCGACCTGGTCCAGGGTGGCGGGGGGACCAGGAGGCAGCGCCTGCTGACCGCCATGACCGCGGTCGAGGACTATGAGTCGCGGCTGTTCGCCGTGCTTCGGGGCGGACTGGAGGAGATGGGCCATGTCACCTTGCATGGCCATGCGGAGGACCGGGCGCCGACCGCCTACTTCACAGTTCGCGGCCGCACTCCCGACGATGTGGCTGCGGCCCTGGCGCGCCGTCAGGTGAACGTGTGGAGCGGCGACAACTACGCCTGGGAGGCGACGGGAGCTCTCGGGATCAGGGATTCCGGGAGCGCCGTGCGCGCGGGGCTGGTCCACTACAACGATGGCTCCGATGTGGACCGGCTGCTGGCCGCCGTCGCCGAATTGGCCGATTGACCAATCCCGGACCCGGTCAGGCCGGCGACCGCCAGCTCCGTGACCTACTCACGGGGGGCCACACTCACGGGCTCGCCCGGCTCAGCTCGGGTGCGGCTTGATGGCTCGCGACGGCTGGGTGCTGGGAGAGCTGGAGGCGCCGGCGCCGGAGCTGACCCCGGTCGCGGTGGAGGCCATCGCAGCAGACCACTTCGGGATCGTGGGCCGAGCCACTCCGCTGGTCAGTGAGCGCGACCAGAACTTCCGAATCGTCACCGCCGACCATCGCGCGTTCGTGCTCAAGGTGAGCAATCCCAAGGACGGCGACGATGCGCTCCAACTCCAGGCCGGAGCGATGTTCCATTCTGCCCGGGTCGACCCAGGCCTGCCCCTCATGCGGCCGCTCCCAGGCGGTCCGGGCCAGGTGGAGGTGCCGGACGAGGTCGGTGGGCGGCTGCTGGTTCGCATGTTCACCTTCATGCCAGGTCGCCATCTGGAGATCCAGGAGCTGACGCCAGAGGCACTGTGGGGGTTGGGAGTGTGTTCCGCACGGATGGCCCGATCCCTCCGCGGCTTCTTCCACCCCGGCGCCGCCAGGCCGTCGGTGTGGAACTTGCGACATCTCCTGGAGCTCAAACCTCTCCTGGAGGCGGTCCAGGACCCCCGGCACCGGGCCCTGGTGGGAATGGCGCTGGACGATTTCGGAAACCACGCTCAAGCAGCCTTCCCTGCGCTGCGGGCCCAGGTTATCCACAATGACCTCTCCCTCAGCAATTTGGTCTTCGACCAAGAGCAGGTGGTGAGCGGGATCCTGGACTTCGGTGATGTCGCGCATTCGGCGCTGGTGGCAGAGCTGGCGATCTGTGCCGAGTCCGCGCTCGCCCGACCCGATGGGCTGGCCGCGCTGGGCCGCTTGGTGGGCGGCTTCAGCTCGGTAACTCCGCTGGAGGACCAGGAGGTCGAACTGCTGCCCGACCTCCTCTTGGGTCGCTGGGCCGCCCTGGCCATCATCTCCAGCTGGAGGTTGGCCAGATACCCGGCCAGTGCCGCTTACGTGAGCGGCTGGCAGCGGGGCCTATGGGGAATGCTCGAGGCGGCGGCCGCGGCCGGCTTGCCGAAGTGGCGGCCGCTGATCCAGTCCGTTGCCAGGGGCGAGCGGGTTCGCCCGATCGGGGTCACCGGCCCGACCGAGTCGCTGGGACAGCGCCGGCGCCGCCTCCTGGGGGCCGCCCTGTCCCCGCTCTTTTACGACCCGCCGCTCCATTTGGTCCGGGGCGAGGGGGTATGGCTCTACGACGCCGACGGGCGGCGCTACCTGGATGCCTACAACAACGTGCCCATCGTGGGCCACAGCCACCCCCGGGTGGCCGCTGCGGTGGCCCGCCAGTTCGCAACCCTGGCCAGCAACACCCGCTATCTGCACGAGGCCCCCCTGGAGCTTGCCGAACGCCTGGTGGCGACCATGCCCCCTGGGTTGGACACGGTTCTCTTCGTCAACTCCGGCAGTGAGGCCAACGACCTGGCCTGGCGGCTGGCGCTCAGCTTCACCGGCGGCACCGGTGGGGTGGCGACCCGCTCCGCCTACCACGGGATCTCGGCCGCGACGGCCGACCTCTCTCCGGAGGAGTGGCGGGCCAGGGCCCGACCCGACTGGGTCGAGACCTTGCCCGCTCCTGACGGTTACCGTGGCCGCCACCGGCGCGAGGAGCCGGAGTGGGTCAGCCGCTACGTCGACCATGTTGACCAGGCGATCGCGGCGCTGGCGTCGCGGGGGCACCGGCCGGCGGCACTCTTCATCGACAGCGGGCTCTCCAGCGAAGGCATCCTTATCCCGCCGCCCGAATACCTGGTCGAGGTGGCGCGGCGCTGGAGGGCGGCCGGCGGGCTGCTGGTGGGCGACGAGGTCCAGCTCGGCTTCGGCCGCTCGGGGGCGCAGATGTGGGGTTTCCAGCGCCACCAAGTGGTCCCCGACATCGTGACCGTGGGCAAACCGATGGGCAACGGCTACCCCATCGCCGCCGTGGTGACCCGGGCTGAGATAGTGGAGAGGTTCTCCAGGGATACCGGTTGGTTCAGCACCTTCGGGGGCAACCAGGTCGCCTGTGCGGCCGGCCTGGCGGTTCTGGATGTGCTCGACGACCAGGGACTGCTGCCTCACGCCAGGGCGATGGGGGACGCCTTGCTGGCGCAGCTCCGGCAGTTGCAGCAACGGCACCCCGTTATTGGCGAGGTGCGCTCGCTGGGGCTGCTGGTCGGAGTCGAGCTGGTGCGAGAGCGCTCCACCCGAGAGCCCCTGCCGGTGGCGGGGATCGCCAACTCCATGCGCGACCTAGGAGTCCTGGTCGGAGCCACCGGTCCCGCCGGCAACGTGATCAAGATCCGACCCCCGCTGGTGGTCACGGCCGCACAGGTGGGGATGGTGACTGAGGCCCTGGATCGAGCGCTGCTGGGTGACGCTCGCCCCTGATAGTTCGACCCCTGCCGCGGCGAGGATGCCCCGACGCCACCAGTTTGCGCCTACCCGATCGTCACCTTGTGCCAGGTCAGACCGCTGTCGCCGGACATGATCAGCGCGTTCGCGGATTGGGGTTGCGCTTGGGTCGCGGGCTGGCCCCGGACGGCGACGCACTGGGTGGCCGTGGTGCAACCGAAGTCCGTGAACCCGGCGCCCCCGTCGTCATAGACGATTGCCGTGACCCAGGTGGCGCCCCCGTCGGTTGACCGGTAGATCCAGCTGGCCGCCGAGGCGGTCGCGATCAGCAGGATCTGGGCGCTGGGAGCCGCGATCTGACCTCCGTCGCCGACCGACCCCGGAGCTCCCTGCGCCACCGTCCGGCCCTGGCTCGTGCGCATGACCTGCTTTTGGGTGTGTCCCATTGCGCCGTTCCCGGAACAGAGCGAGTCGAGGGTGGAGATGTCGGGCATGGCGAAGGAGGTGAGACCAAGCTGGTAGCCGGAGGTGACCGCGCAGGGATCGGGGAATCGGTTCCAGTGCACCCCGTCCGCGGTGCCGTAGAGCACCGGGGTGGCGCCGTACGTTCCGTTCGACGCCAGCAGCACAAACCCCGCCACACGGCCCCCACTGCTGTGCAGGGATATGGGATCGATGGGGCCTGGCACGGTCGGGCCGAACCCGGTGACCGTCACTCCGGGCACGGGCTGGAAGTCACCTTTCCCAACCGGCGAACTGTAGAGCGTGAAGGTTCCGCGGCCCGCGCTGGACGTGGGCCCAGCCACGATGGCGTACGCCCGCCCGCTGACGGCCTCCAGGGCCGTGACCGCACCCGGCGGGGTCAGCTCCTGCCAGGAGGCGCCGCCGTCATGGGTCACCACCAGACCAGGCCCGAATGCCCAGCCGTCCTCCAGGTTGGCGAAGCGCACCCGGCTGACACCGGTCGCTGGCCGGGCTGCGTCCGACTGTTGGACATAGGGCACGCGGGGGGCGGGGATACTCTGCCAGGAGGCGCCGCCATCGGCAGTTCTTACCAGGGCCAGGCAGCTGGCACAGGTGCCCACGGTCCCCAGCGCCCAGCCGATGCTGGCTGAGATGAAGCTCACGGAGCCGGGCTCAAACGCGGTGGGAACCGGGCTGGTGGGCACCGGTGTCGCCGAGCTGCGGGCCGGGGGCTCGCTGGTGGCGGACTGGTGGGGGCCAGGCGGGGAAGCATGAGCCGGGCCCGCGCAGGCGGTGGCCAGGAGCAGGAGCACGACGGCAACGCCAGCGCTGAGTCGGGGTAGGTGGAGCGGGAGACCGCCGCCACTGGGGGACACAGAGCGATCCCGGGGGTGGGGGCTCGAGGTGCAGGAATTTTGGAGCGGCTGGAACGAGCGGCCTCCCGCGAGATCGCGGGTCCCCAGCAGCTGCGCCTCGGGCCCTCCCCGGCCCGGCGATTGGGGAACTGGGGTCGCGGCGCGCTGGTGGCCCCGGGGGCCTGCCGAACCTTCCCCCGCCGGTGGACCCTGCCGCATCTTCATCGGACGCGCCAACGCAGCCGATGGGCCCCGGGTTACGGCGCCGCCAGGGAGTTGGAGGTTGGCCAGAGGCCGCCCAGGGCCTGCTCCACTGCGTCGGATGAGGGCCAGCCACCCAACTCGGATCTGGCCGTCCCGGCTTGAGCCACCACGCTCACATGCCAGGCAGGGAGTGGGGCGCGACCAGCCCGAATCGATCGGCTGCGCCGGGAGCGATCGCCGCCGGCTCGAGCCCGCGGGGCCGACCTCATCATGGCCCTCCGGACCGTTATGCGCCTGTCCCTGGGGCGGTCAGGTGAGCATCACCTTGATCGACTCCCGGTTGGACATCGCCGCCTAGCCGCGGGCCACCTCCTCCAGTGGTAGGGAGGTGTCGAAGACAGCCGAGTAGTCGAGCTGGCGGGTGGTCACTCGCTCGATCAGGTCGGGCAGGTAATGCCGCACCGGCGCGATCCCAAAGGAGACGTGCAGCTGATGCACGAAGAGCTCGAAGAGGGGCAGTTCGGGGGTCGTGTGCGGGACCCCAACCGCTCCGATCCTGCCTCCTTCGCGGGCCATTCCGACTGCCCTGCTCTAGGAGGCGGGGGTTCCCACCGCTTCCACCACGTGGCGCACTCGCAGGCCCTGGGTGAGCTCGCGCACCGCGGCCCCCCGGCCTCACCTCGATCCTCCACGATATCGGTGGCTCCAAATTTCAGGCCGACCACCTGGCGGTCCTGGTGCCGACTCATCAGGATCACGCGCTCAGCTCCCAGGATGGAGCGCGCCCCCAGCACCGCGCAGGGGCCGACCGCTCCGTCGCCGATCACGGCCACCGTGGAACCCGCCCCGACCCCGGCAAGGACTGCGGCGTGGAGGCCGGTGGCGGCGACATCGGTCAGCGCCAGCAGCCCTGGCAGCATCGCCTCACCGACCGTGGCCAAGCCGCCCGGCACGGCCACCAGGGTGCCGTCGGCATGGGGCGCTCGGACCGCCTCCCCTGGCCGCGGTCGGTCCCTGGTGCTCCGAAGGTGCCGCCGTTGACGCAGGAGGCCTTCAGCCCGTCCGAGCAGGCGGGACAGGTGTTGTCAGACCACCGGAATGGCGCCACCACTAGATCCCCAACCCGGACCGACGACACTGCCCGGCGACCGCCGCCACGATTCCGACGAACTCATGGCCCAGCCTTGACCGTTCCGGACGGACGATGACTCCGCGGTAGGCCGAAAGGTCAGAACCGCACACGCATGAGCGCAGCACCCGCACTAGGGCATCGGTGGGCTCGACGATCTCGGGGTCGGGAACATCGTCGTCGACGACTTTGCCAGCGGCAAGGTACAGCGCAGCTCGCATCGAGGGCGACCTCCAAATTCCTGTTTGCTGGCCACCATACCGCGCCGCCTTTGGCCCTTGACTACGTCAAATGACCACTCTCCCGGGGTGCCCGCAGTTGGTGGTGTCGCCGCGCGATGACAGCTGGCGCTCAACCGGTGCCGAACTCCGGGTCTGATCGGTCCGGCTGGTGCCTGGCCGGCGGGGGTGACTACATCTCTGGATTGGGCGGGTTAGTCACTCAGGGATGGGGCGGCGGTCCCCGGCGCACCACGCGCTGCAACACGTCTGCCTTCGTAGCCCCGAGCGCGGTGCCGTCGAGCACCCAGGTCACGCCGGCCTTCTCGAACTGGGCCAGCCGTTGCCGCAAGTGTGAGGGCGACGCGGTGTCCAGGTCCAAGGTGACTATCAGGTCGAAGTCGCTCGCCGCGCCGGCGGCAGCCAGATCGGTGCGGATCATCGCCAGGGTGGCGGGAGCTGGCCCTGGCCAGGGCGCGGTGGCGTTGAAGATGGGAAAGAAGCCCTGGACAGATGCCGCCCGTCGCATTGGCCGTCGCTTTGGCCACCTCCCGCCGACCCAGATCGGCACCGGAAGCTGCAGCGGAGTGGGCCTCAGTCCCTCGGAGTCGATGCGGAAATGGGGTCCCTGATGAACCATGGGGGCCCCGCTGAGCAGGTGCTGCAGCACTCCGAGCGCCTCGTCCAGAATCTCCCCGCGGACCACGGGGTCAGCCTCGTCCCCGAAGGCGCTGAACTCCTTCCAGCCGTCGTCCCCGAGGCCAACGCCCATCACCAAGCGCCCTCTTGAGAGGCGGTCCAGGGTGGCGATCTGGCGGGCTAGCACCCATGGCCGACGCCGCGCCAGGGGAGTCACCATGGGGCCCAGGCGGATCCTGGTGGTCGCGCTGGCGACCGCCGCCATCGTGATCCAGGCATCCGCCACCGGCCGGCTTCCTCCGGCCAGCATGTGGTCCCAGAGGAAGAGCCCGTCCCAGCCGGCAGCCTCAGCCGCGACTGCGACCTCGACCACCGCCTCCGCCTCTGAGAGCTCGTCGAATGGTGGCAGGAAGAGCCCGAAGTGCATGGGGTCATCATCGTACCGCCGCTGGAAGCGCCCATCACCCAAGCCGCTGGCCTTACCCGACCCAGCGCGCCCGACTGTTTTTGACCCAGGGGCGGTTAGCAGAGCGCGCGCCCTCGGTCATACCGGCCAGGCGGCTCGCGGCCAAGTCGGTGCCGGGGGTGGGCTCAGTAGGGGAGCGCATTCCAAGGGGGCACCTCGGACGGAGCACGACCAGTTGCTGACTCGCTGCGATCGCTGCCGGTGGGCGAACCAGCGCCGGCAGCAGGATGGCCGGGGCGGCTCGGTGCTCCCCTCCGGTTGTCGATTTGCCTTCGGGTTAGGGCGGAGGGTCTGACGAGGGCCGCTGCCTCTACTCTGCCGCTCTACTGGAGTCTTTGGGCCGGGCCGCTCACTCCAAAGTGAAGCCGGCTCGGATCTCAAATGGATCTGGGGGAAAGCGATCTGGCCGCAGCCGCGGTGCCGTGGCCAGGTCGAGCGCCACCCTTGCTGCCAGCTCGCCGATGGCGGGGCCGCGCATTACCCCGATTCCGTTGTCGCCACAGGCGACGAAGAGGCCCTCGGCCACGCGGCCAAGCAAGGGGCGGCGGTCTGGGGTCCCGCCCGCCAGACCAGCCCAGCTGGATCGCAGACCGGCCCGGTCCCCGAGACTCGAGAGCTGCAGCAGCTGGGTGGCGACGTTGACCTCGAATTCCTCGTCGCCGGTCTGCTGATAGTCGTCAGGATCGGACTCGGAGAGTCGAGTGCCGTCGCCCCCGAGCAGGCTATATTCGCCATCAGGCACCAGATAAACATCACTGGCCAGGTGCCAAACGAGCGGTAGCCGATGGGGCTCGGCCAGCTGTAGTGAGCCGAGCTGGACTCGATATGGGAGCAAGGGGAGATCAAGGTCGGCGGTGCGCAGCAGGCGGCGTGACCAGGTGCCGGCTGTGACCAGGATCCGGCTCGCCTGGTAGGTCTCGCCGGACTCCGTTAGGACGGAGGGCTGGGCGGAGCCGATGTCGAGTCGCTCGACCCGGCAGTTGGTGTGGACCTCAAGGCCCTGGGGGCGGGCCTGGGCGACAACCTGCTCGGCATAGGCGTTCGGATTGACGTGGCAGTCGCTGGGCGTCCAGAGGGCCATCGCGTCGTCGGCCAGCCGGTCCAGGTGCGGGTGGCGCAGCGCCACCTCTGACCTGTCCAGCAGTTCGAAGGCAACCCCGCGGTCGTTGAGGTCCTGTCTGCGCCGGGTCAAAGCACCGACGGACTCGCCCTCCGCCAGCGTAAGCATGCCAAGCGGGAGCATGATCGAGCGGTCGCCGCCGGCATCCACCGCCTCCTGATACAGTGCACGGCTGCGGGTCACCAGCGCCTGATCCCCGGGGTCGGTCAGCAGGTCGGTGAGAATCCCCCCCGATTTGGCGGAACTCTCCTGGGCCAAGCCGATCCCCGCCTCCAGCAACAGCACCGATCGCATGCCAGCGGCCACGGCCGCCCGGGCGGCGGACGAGCCCCAGATGCCACCACCCACAATGACCAGGTCGTAGCCCAAGCGAGTTCCTCCTGCCGATGGACGAGGTCCGGCTGATTCTACCTGTCACCGCCGGGCCGAACTCCAGCAGCGAAGCCGCCGCCAGCGCTCGCTCCGGCAGTCGCCTGGCGGGTGGCCAGGGCCAAGCCTCGACGGTTCGCGACCCGTTGGGGGAAAGGGGAGCGGAAGATCCGATCTGGGTGCCGTAGGGAACCTGGAAGAGGTCGGCGACTAGGACTGGCCGGGTCGGGGTGCGGCTGATTGAGGTCCAGAGCGCGGGCAGCCGACTGCCGGCGGGGCATCCACGGTTGGCAAGGGGCGCTGCGCCCCCGGGAGCGGCGCTGGCCGGCCTCAGCCCCGGTGGTGGAGACGGCTTCGTCCAGCCCTTGTCCTGGCGGTGCGGATCTGGCCCTGAGCCGGTGCCCCAGCGCACTTTGGCTGAGCCCCTCCCGCGCGATCCGGGCCGAGACGGACGCGCACGACCTGCCCACGCTACCGGCGCCCCCCGCCACCATTCTGCGGATCCACCTTGGGCTACTGGTATCGGCGGCCGATGGGGCGGTGCTGGGCGTCCGTCTCCCAGTTTCGAGGACGCCCAGCTCAGCCCGTGGCCGGTCCCCGGGCCGCCATGGCTTTCAGCTCTTGGAGCGACGCCCGGATGAGCTGCGGCAATGATCGCTGGTTGTTCTCGGCGGCCCAACTCGCAAACGCCACCTTGAAGACTGCGATTCCCGCCTCGGCAGTCAGACTTGCGGCGGGCCCGGGGACACCACGCTGACGCAGGGCGGCCGCCAGCGCCGCCGCCAGTGATGCGAGCTTGATCAGCTCGCGCTCACGCAGGTCGGCGTTGGCAGCGATGATCAACTGGCGCTGCCGGGAGTATTCGCCCCGCTCTTCCAACACCGCGCCGGCGGCCTCGAGGGCGGTGGTGACCGCGTCGAGTGGAGCTGCGGAATCCGGCGCGTCGGCGACAGCGCTCACCAGCAACTCCTGCAGCGCGCTGGCGCCCCAGAAAAGCACCTCGCGCTTGTCCGCAAAGTGGCGGAAAAACGTCCGCTCCGTCAAACGTGCGCGCGCGGCGATCTCCGCCACCGTTGTGTTCTCGAACCCTCGCTCGCTGTACAGCGCGATGGCGGCTCGCTCAAGCCTGCCGCGAGCGTCCGGCTCCCAACGTCCCATGCCCTGATGGTACATGGTGATGGCAGCGGCTGACATCTGTGGTATAGTGATGACAGTTACTGACATAGGCCTGTCCCACAGTTCCGAGGACGGGCGACCAATGGGAGGGCTCTCCAAATGCGTGTCTTTGTCACCGGCGCTTCCGGATGGATCGGCTCGGCCGTGGTTCCCGAGCTCATCGCCTCCGGCCACCAAGTCATCGGTCTCGCCCGCTCGGATGCTGCCGCCGCCGCGCTCACCGCCGCGGGGGCAGAGGTGCGTCGTGGCAGTCTCGACGACCTCGAAGCCCTGCGGGACGCAGCTGTCGCTTCGGACGGCGTGATCCACCTCGCCTTCAAGCACGACCTCGCGTTCTCAGGGGGCTTCCAGGACGCCGCCGACGCGGACCGCCGCGCCATCGAGACCTTCGGCGACGCGCTGGCAGGGTCGGAGCGCCCGTTGGTCATCGCCTCCGGGATCCTCGGGATCGCACCCGGTCGGGAGGCGACCGAACTGGACGGTCACGTTCTCGACGCGGCGCTGGGCACTTCTAGCCGCGGCGCCCAGACAAGGATGGCCAGCGCCGAGTTGGTGATATCCCTGGCATCGCGCGGCGTGCGGGCGTCAGTAGTGCGCCTCCCTCCGACCAACCACGGCGCCGGCGACAACGGCTTCATGGCGGCACTGGTCGGCATCGCTCGCGACCAGGGTGTCTCCGGCTACATCGGCGCTGGCGCCAATCGCTGGCCTGCCGTGCACCGCCTTGATTCGGCTCATCTCTTCCGGCTGGCGCTGGACGCGGCGCCGCCGGGATCGACCCTGCACGCGGTCGCCGACGAGGGCGTGCCGATCCGCGACATCGCGGCAGTCATCGGACGCCATCTCGACCTGCCCATGGTCTCCATCCCCGTCGAGGACGCTGCCGAGCACTTCGCCTGGCTGGCTGGATTTCTGGCGATCGACAGCCCGGCCTCGAGCACGCTGACCCGCGCGCGGATGGGTTGGGAGCCCACCCAGCTCGGCCTCATCGACGACCTCGACCAGGGCCACTACTTCGAGGAGCCATCCGTTTGAGTAACCGCACTCTCTCGCCGGGGATTTGCTGACCGACGACTTCCGGACGGGGGAGGGCGCCGCACGTTCTCGGCGCGCCTCTCCCCGCCCGGCTCTAGGAAAGGCGGCCCGATGGGGGCGGGCACCGGGGCAAGTCCACGCACGGGACGATCCCCGGAGCGACCGTCGCCGGCCCCATCGACTCTGCAGCTCCATAGTCTTGGAAGGGGCCATTCGCCGGGTCCGACTTGGCCCGGCACCGCGGCCCCGAGGGAGAGTTGGCTGCCCCCGGCGTCCGGCCCCAATCGTGGACGAGGAGGTAATGGTCTGCGACCTCGGCCCCCATGAGCGCTCGGCGGCCGGGCACCCGCCGGCTCGACGACATCGCGACCACCTGAGATCGTGTCCACATCCATCGCGCGTAGTGCTGCCGGCGGCCGGCCCCCGATCGGGTGGGGCATCTGTAGCCCAACCTCGACGGCACTGCGGCCTTCCCGGTCAGGGCCGCCGGCGACCACTTCACCTGGCTCGACAGCGACAGATCCACGGGCCCGCGGCCACCCGTCGGGCGGACCGGTTCCAGGCGCAGATCGTGGGGCCAGGCCTGCGCCACTCTATAGTCTCGGACATGGACCGACCGTCGCTTCAGCGCCCACGTTTGCGGTGTGCGCACGGGCTGACCGGACGCACGGGAACTCCAGGGCCGGTTCTCAGTCGGCCATCCCCCGCCAGCCGCCACGATGTCGGATCGCTCGCCCGCAGAGGTGCCGCCGGCCGAGTCTATGTGATTCGGGATGAACG
>JABEUU010000078.1 GCA_013044295.1 Candidatus Dormiibacterota bacterium | reverse complement strand
GCGGGAGGTGGCCAGCCTGGGGCTGAGCGCCCTGGCGCGACTGATCCACCGGGGGGCGGTCGGGGCCGACGCGCGCACCGGGGATGGAGCCGGCCTCCTGGTCGAGATTCCGGACAGCTTCCTGCGCCGGGTCACCCGCGACTCCGGGATCTCCCTGCCGGCTCCCGGGCAGTTCGCGGTGGGCGCGGTCTTCCTGCCCCGGCAGGGAGCTGACCGGAGCGCCTGCGAGGGCGTCATCGAGGCCGAGGTCCGGGCCGCCGGAATGGACTTTCTGGGGTGGCGCGATGTGCCCTGCCGGCCGGCTGCGATGGGGGTCATCGCCAGGTCCTCACAGCCGATCATCCGCCAGTGCTTCATCGGGCTGGGGGAAGCTGCGATAGAGCTGGTCGAGGACCGCCTGTATCCGCTCCGCAAGCGCATCGAAGCCGCGGTCGGGGAGCTGCCCCTGATCGCGCCCGGCAGCCATGGTCTCTTCTGTGTGGTCAGCCTCTCCGCGCGCACCCTGATCTACAAGGGCCAGCTGACGGCGACCCAGCTGAGCCGGTTCTATCCCGACCTGCTCGCCCCCGACCTTAGCAGCCGGCTGGCGGTCTTCCACCAACGCTTCAGCACCAACACCGAGCCTAGCTGGCGGCTGGCCCAGCCGTTCCGCTTCATCGCCCACAACGGGGAGATCAACACCGTGGGCGGCAACCGCAACTGGATGCGGGCGAGGGCGGGCAGCTGGCGGTACCCGATCTGCGGCGTGGCGGCCGAATCCATCAGGCCCGTGATCGAGCCCGGTGGCAGTGACTCGGCCGCCTTCGACAACAGCGTGGAACTGCTGGTCCGGAGCGGTCGGCCCCTGGAGCAGGCGATGATGATGATGATCCCGGAGGCTTGGGAGGACAGCCCCGAGATGGACGCTGAACTCCGCGGCTTCTACTCCTATCACGCCAACCTGATGGAGCCCTGGGACGGACCGGCGGCGATCGCGTTCAGCGACGGCCGGCTGGTCGGGGCCGCCCTGGACCGCAACGGCTTGCGGCCAGCTCGCTACCTGGTGACCAGAGGCGGCCTGGTGGTGCTGGCATCAGAGGCGGGCGTGGTCGACATCGCAGCCTCAGAGGTGCTCGAGCTGGGCCGGCTCCACCCCGGCCAGATGCTGGCGATCGACACCCACGAGGGCCAGCTGCGGCGCGATCAGACGATCAAGGAGAGCGTTGCCGGGCGCGGGCATTGGGCCGCCTGGGAGCGCGGGCGCGTCCTCAGCCTGCGAACCGAGGAGTACGACCAGGATGTGGTGGAGCTGCCGGCGCCGTCGCTGGCAGGTCTCACCACCCAGCACCGCTGCTTCGGCTACACCGAGGAGGAGCTCCGCACCGGGCTCGCTCCAGCCGCCGCCGGTGGCCATGAGGCGGTGGCCTCGATGGGCAATGACGCTGCCCTGGCCGCCCTCTCAGAACGACCACGGTTGCTCTTCGACTACTTCTCCCAGGGCTTCGCCCAGGTGACCAACCCCCCCATCGACTCGCTGCGCGAGCGCGGGGTGATGTCCCTGCGGGCCACCCTCGGGCCTGGCGGGGACCTGCTGGCGCCGGACCCCGCGGTAGCTCTGCGGATCGAACTCGCAAGCCCGATCCTCTCGGATGCCGACCTGGCCCGGGTGCGGCGGGCGGGGGAGTCACGCCTGCCATCCCGATCGCTGGCGGCGGTTTTCGCGGCGGCGGGCGGTGCCAGGGCCCTGCGCCGGGCACTGGATCGCCTCGGCCACGAGGCCGAGAGGGCCGTGGAGGACGGGGTCGCGGTTCTGATCCTGAGCGATCGCGATGTGGGCCCGAGCCAGGCACCCATCCCCAGCCTGCTGGCCCTGGGCCAGGTCCATCACCACCTGATCGCGCTGGGACTGCGCACCCGGCTGAGCCTGGTGGTCGAGTCCGCCGAGCCCCGCACGGCCCACCACCTGGCGGCCCTCATCGGCCATGGCGCCGAGGCGGTCAACCCCTATTTGGCTCTTTCCACGGTCGCCGCCATGGCCACCGAGGACGAGCTTCCCCAGCCTCGATCACGGGCAGCCGCCCGGGCGGCGCTGCAGTCGATGCTGGAGGAAGGAATCCTCAAGGTCATGTCCAAGATGGGGATCTCGACTCTGGCCAGCTACTGCGGCTCGCAACTCTTCGAAGCCGTCGGGATCGCGCCCCAGGTGATCGATCAGTGCTTCCCGGGGACTCCCTCGAGACTGGGAGGAGCTGGCTTTGAGGATCTGGCGTCGGAGGTCCTCATCCGCCACCGCCAGGCGTTCCCCGGGCCGGGGGCGGTGGTGCATCTGGAGGCCGGCGGTGACCACCGTTGGCGCGCCGACGGGGAGGCCCACGCCTGGAATCCCGAGACCGTGGCCGCCCTCCAGCACGCGGTGCGGAATGATGTCGGCCGGCGCTTTGAGGACTTCCGGCGCCTGGCCGACGCCGAGGATGGGCCCCGGCTGGCGCTTCGCCATCTGCTGGCGCCGCTCCCGGGCGAGTCGATCCCCTTGGACCAAGTCGAGCCGGCGACCGAGATAGTGCGCCGGTTTGTCACCGGCGCGATGTCCCTGGGAGCCCTCGGCACCGAGGCCCACGAGACCCTGGCGCTGGCGATGAACCGGATCGGAGGCAGGAGCAACACCGGCGAGGGTGGCGAGGACCCCGCGCGCTACGCCGGCGAAGGAGAGGAAGGCTCTCGGCGAAGTGCGATCAAGCAGGTGGCGTCGGGACGCTTCGGGGTGACTCTGGAATACCTGGTCAACGCGGACGAGATCCAGATCAAGATGGCCCAGGGGGCCAAGCCGGGGGAGGGCGGCCAGCTGCCCGGGCACAAGGTCGACGCCACCATTGCCAGGTTGCGGCACGCCACCCCGGGCGTGGGGCTGATCTCCCCTCCACCTCATCACGACATCTACTCCATCGAGGACCTGGCCGAGTTGATCTGGGACCTGAAACAGGCCAATCCCAGGGCGCGGATCAGCGTCAAGCTGGTGGCCTCCACCGGGGTGGGAACGGTCGCGGCCGGGGTGGCCAAGGCAAGGGCCGACCACATCACCATCTCGGGCCATGACGGCGGCACCGGAGCCGCCCCGCTGACCTCCATCAAGCACACCGGCCTGCCCTGGGAGCTGGGCCTGGCGGAGACCCAGCAGACCCTGGTCCGGCAGGGCCTGCGCTCGCGGGTGGTGCTGCAGGTTGACGGGGGCCTCCGCACCGGGCGCGACGTGGTCATCGCCGCCATGCTGGGAGCAGACGAGTTCGGCTTCGCGACGGCCGCGCTGGTCGCCAGCGGCTGCGTCCTGATGCGGGTCTGCCATCTCAACACCTGCCCGGTCGGGATCGCCACCCAGGATCCGGTCCTGCGCCAGAGGTTCGCCGGCACCCCGGAGCACGTCATCCGGTTCTTCATGATGGTGGCCGAGGACACCCGAGCCTGGCTGGCCAAGCTGGGCTGCCGGAGTCTCGAGGAGCTGACCGGCCGGGTCGACCGACTGGGCCTGCGCGAGCCGACGGGCCGCGACCCAGGGCTGGACCTGACACCTCTGCTGGCGGAGCCTGACCCGGCCACCGCCCGGCTCTTGCGCGGAGCCCGGCGCCAGGACGCGGCCGCCCGACGCCACCTGCGGGATCAGGAGCACCACCTGGAACGGGGCATCGACACCCGCATCCTGCGCCGGTTGGGGCCGGACATGGGGGGCGCCCGAGGAGCCACGGTGCGGCTCAGGGTCAGCAACCGAGATCGCGCCGTGGGCTCCCGGGTGAGCTCCGAGGTGACCCGGGTCCACGGCGGCCAGGGCCTTCCGGACAACTCCATAGTGATCCGGCTCCGTGGCGTAGCCGGACAGAGCCTGGGGGCCTGGTTGTGTCCGGGTGTGACCGTTCGCTGCATCGGGGCCGCCAACGACTACCCGGGCAAGGGACTCAGCGGGGGCCGTCTGGTGGTGCTGCCGGTGTCTTCACTGGGCGGCAGCGCATCCGGTCAGGTGATCGTGGGCAACGTAGCCCTCTACGGGGCCACCGCCGGGGAAGCCTACTTTGCCGGCCGCGCCGGGGAGCGCTTCGCGGTCCGCAACAGCGGAGCCGTGGCAGTCGTCGAGGGGATCGGAGACCACGGCTGCGAGTACATGACGGGGGGCACTGTGGTGGTGCTCGGAGAGGTGGGGAGAAACTTCGGCGCGGGCATGACCGGGGGCGTGGCCTACCTGGTGGGAGCACCCGCTCCGACCAGCCATCTCAACCTGGGCTCGGTTGAGGTCCAGGGGCCGACCCCGGAAGATTTCGAGGCGGTGCTGGACCTGGTCCGGCGCCACCTGTCCCAAACCGGCAGCCGGCTGGCCGCCGAGCTGCTTCGCCATCCGGACCGAATCGGACCCTCTCTCCAGGTGGTACGGCCCCGCGCCGTGGACGATCCCGCCCAGCCAGAGCCGGAGATTCCGGTTTCGCAGGGCGAGTCCAACGTGGCGGGCGCCTGAGCGATGCCCAACCCGCGCGGGTTCGTGCAGCACCGGCGGAAGGTCGCGCCCAGCCGCCCCGTGGCGGAGCGGGTACGCGACTATCACGAGGTCCATCTGGAACTGACCGGACAGGCGCTGCGGGTGCAGGCCCAACGTTGCATGGGCTGCGGCATTCCCTTCTGCCACAGTGGTTGCCCGCTGCACAACCGAATCCCGGATTGGAACCAGCTGGTGGAGCGGGACCGCTGGCGCGAGGCGCTTGACCGCCTCCACCTGACCAACAACTTTCCGGAGTTCACCGGCCGGCTCTGCCCCGCCCCCTGCGAGTCCAGCTGCGTGCTGGCCGTGAACGATGAGCCGGTGGTGATCAAGGAGATCGAGCGGGCGATTGTCGACCACGGATTTGCCGAGGGCTGGATCAAGCCCCATCCGGCCCCGAGCCGCACCGGCAAGCGGGTAGCGGTGGTGGGGTCGGGCCCGGCCGGCATGGCGGCAGGGCAGCAGCTCGCCCGCCGCGGCCACCAGGTGGTGGTCTTCGAGCAGGACGATCGGCCCGGCGGCCTCCTGCGCTACGGCATCCCCGACTACAAGCTTCCCAAAGGCATGATCGACCGTCGCCTCGAGCAGATGGCCGCAGAGGGAGTTGAGTTCCGCTGCGGCGTCGCCGTGGGCCGGACCGTGACCGCCGCCTCGCTAAGCGCTGAGTTCGATGCCATCTGCGTCGCCATCGGCGCTCGCCAGCCACGGGACCTGCCGGTGCCCGGGCGCGAGCTGGCCGGGGTCCACTTCGCGATGGACTACCTGGAGCAGCAGAACCGGCGCGTCTCAGGTCGCGCCGCCGGTGTCGGCCGACCGCAGATCTCCGCGAGGGGCAAACGGGTGGTGATCCTAGGCGGCGGCGACACCGGCGCCGACTGCCTCGGCAACGCGCTGCGCGAGGGCTGTGTCACGGTGGACCAGCTGGAGCTGATGCCTGCCCCCCCGAGCGCTCGCGCCCGCGCCAACCCGTGGCCGGAGTGGCCGGTCATCCTGCGCAGCTCACCGGCCCACGAGGAGGGAGGGCAGCGCCTCTTCGGAGTCGAGACCGTTGCCTTCGATGGCGGGGAGGGTAAGGTGGGGGCGCTTGACCTGCGAGGCGTGGCCGCCCGGCCCAATCCCACCGGTGGCATGACCCTCGAGCCGGTCCCTGGCACGGGTCGCCGCCTGCCCGCGGACCTGGTGCTGCTGGCCCTGGGGTTCACAGGTCCCAGTTGGGGGGAAGCCCTTGAGCAGTTGGGAATGCTCCGAGGCGACGGCGACCGGATCAAGGTCGGCCCCGGCGGCGCCACTGGCACGGCCGGGGTGTTCGCCTGCGGCGACGCCGTGCGCGGCGCATCCCTGGTGGTCCACGCCATCGCCCAGGGCCGATCATGTGCCGCCGCCATCGACCGACACCTGGGCGAAAGCCGCCCATGATCCCCTCCCCGCCAGGCCGAGATGAGCGCTACCGGGACCCCGCTCCCGCGCCTCCAAAGGACCTCACATTTTTGCCCTGGCGGCCCGGCTGTCCGGGTCCCGTCTAGCCAGTGTTCTGGAGGCCGGCGGCAACTCCGTTCACTGTCTGCAGGACCAGGTCCACCAGCCGGTCCTCGTTGTCCGAGCCGGCCCCCTCGGTGCGGACCTCGGCGAGAAAGCGGAGCTGGAGAAATGAGAGTGCGTCAACGTAGGGATTGCGGAGGTCGACCGCTCGACGCAGAACCGGATGCCCGGCGAGCATGCGCTCGTGGCCGGTGGCCGCGGCGACCTGGCTGCGGGTGAGCCGGAACTCGTCGCGAATCAGGGCCACCAGGTCCGGCCGCCCTCCCCGGCCGAGGTAGAGGCCAGCGATCATGGGGTCGGCCTTGGCCAGGCTCATCTCGGCATTCTCCAGCGCCGACTTGAAGAACGGCCACTCGCGGTCCATCTGCCGGAGGCGGGCGGGCCCGTACCGCTGGGCGACCGCCGCCAGCCCGGAACCGAGCCCGTACCATCCCGGGAGGTTGACTCGGGTCTGGGCCCAGGCGAAGACCCAGGGGATCGCCCTCAGGCTGGCCAGGCCCGTGGACCCTGTCCGGCGATCGGGGCGTGAGCCGAGGCGGAGCCGCCCAATCTCCGCCAGCGGGCTCACCGCCGCGAAGAACTCAGCGAATCCGGGGCTGTCGACCAGCCGGCGGTAGGCTGCCTCGGACGCCGCGGCCATCAGATCAGCCTCCTGCTCAAACGCCCCGTCGAGCGGCTCGAGGCGTCCCTTCGGAGACGAGCTTGAGGATTCGATCACGGCGCTGGTGACCTGTTCCAGGTGCCGCAGCCCGATCGCCGGATTGCCGTAGCGAGCGAACATTACCTCACCTTGTTCGGTGACCTTGAAACGGCCACCGACCGAGCCGG
>JABEUU010000008.1 GCA_013044295.1 Candidatus Dormiibacterota bacterium | reverse complement strand
GTCCAGGGTCTCGGTGGTGCGCAGGGTGCGGAGGCGTTCCTCCAGCTCGGCCAGTTGTCCCGCGATCTCGCCCGGGGTGGCCAGGGCCCGGGCCCTGGCGGCGAGCGCGTCGGGGCCAGCGGTTCGCTGGGCCCGCTGGAAGTCTCCGAAAGCGATTCGGTCGCGATCGGCAGCCAGCAGTAGCCGCACCGCCGTATGGCCCGAAATGGCGATCTCGGACGCCGGGTCGTGCATGCGGCAAAGGCCGTCCAGAGCCGCCGCGAGGGCCCCGGTCATGGCGGCGGCGGCGGCCCCCCCGGCCGGGTCGCGCGGCGAGATCAGGCGCGCTACCGCCTCCAGCAGGGACCACGATGCGACCGGACCCGGTTGCATCGTGGCCAGCTCGGTGAGCGATAGCAGTGCGCACACCGACGTGATCCGGCCGACGCCGCCGGGCACCGGTGTGAATTGACCGGCTCGAGTCGAGGCCTCGACGCCCAGGTCACCCCGCAGCTGGCCGTCCACCATGGCGGTGCCGACATCGAGAACCAGGCTGTCCGGGCGGACCACGGCCGCCGGGATGACACCGGCCACCCCCACCGCTGAGATGAGCACATCGTAGGCTGGCAGCGGCTCGACGCTGGCAACATCACGCTGGACCACCGACACCTCGGCGCCTGCCGCCAGCAGCAGTTGGGCGATGGGCCGGCCTCCGGTGGGACCGTGACCCACCACCAGCACCCGGGCGGCGCCGACATCGACACCCAGGTGCCGGAGGGTGGCGAGACAGGCCTCCGCCACCGGGGTGCCACGACGGCTGCCCGCCGCGGCTGCGGCGAGCGCCGCCGGCGTGATCGCCTCCACATCCTTGCTGGCGGGGAGGTGCGCTGCGACCACTGCGCTGGGCAGCGAGCGAACCGGCTGCACCACCACCACGCCATTGACGGTCGGATCGACCACCAGCTCATCCAGTAGCAAGAGAGTCTGCTCGGCCCGGTCGGGACTGCTGGTGCGGTGGACCACCTCGACGCCGGCGGCGGAGGCTTCCCGCTCCAGCGAGCGGGCGAAGGACCCGCCGGGCACGTTGCCGTCCTCAACCAGGACGCCCAGCCGGTAGGGCCGCCGCCGTCGCTGGCAGCGGGCTCGCAGCTCGGCACGGAGCTCGTCGCGCAGCGGACCCAGATCCAGCTCGGTCATGGTCCCACCTGACTGGTGGCGCTGGCCGCTGGAAGACTGGCCGAGGGCGTGGTCAGTCGCCCGGCTTTGGGGATGGTCATCGCGGCCGCCGCCGCCAGCACGGTGAACAGGCCGGAGATGAGCAGGGCGGCCTTCGGTGAGGCCTGGGAGACGACACCTCCAAGCCCACCCCCGATGGCGCCGCCAGAAGCGTTCAGAGTCATTGAGACGGCGATGGCGCGACCGTACCAGGCGGGGTCCACCGCGCGCTGGCGCAGCGAGAAGAGCGCCACGTCGAGAGGGCCCAGGCCGATGCCGACCAGGGCCGCGACCATGAACGACACGGCGACTCCCGGCGCGAATGCCGCCACCGCCAGGCCGGGAGCTGGCACCAGCATGGCCACGGCCAGGATCGACCGCTCCCGACCCCTGGTCCCCATCCGACCCACCACCAGCGCGCCCACCAGGCTGAAGGCACCCACGACGGCCCAGATCCAGCCGACCGTCTCGGCCGGTTGATGAAGGGTGCGCAGCAGCAGGACCGGCATCGCGACCACCAGGATGCCGACGCTGATGTTGCCGGGCACGATGGCCAGGGCAAGTCCGCGCAGCTGGCGATTGCGGTAGAAATAGCCCAGACCCGAGAGCGCCTGCCCGAAGATGGAACCGTGCTGCCGGTGCTGGGCCGTCCCTCGCAGGCCAAGAATGAAGAAGGCGGCCAGGATGTAGAGCGCCGCCACCGTGGCCAGGGCCGGCTCCGGGCCCACCAGCCCGAACATGGTGCCGGCCGCGACCGGGCCGGCGATAGACGCCACGATTGAGGTCACGCTGTCGAGTGCATTGGCCCGGTCCCAAAGGGGCGCTGGCACGATCTGCGGCAGGAGCGCCTTCACTCCCGCGCCGCTGAACGGCCACGTGACGGTGCCCAGCAGCACCAGGAGTACGAAGAGCGCCGCTGGGAGCATATGGGCAAAGGCGAGGATGGCGATCACGGCGGTGATCGCCGCCGCCGCGGCGAAGTCCAGCGCGATCATGATCGAACTGCCCAGACGGTCGACCAGAGCTCCTGCCAGCGGCCCCACCGGGACTGCGGCCAGCTGCACCAGAACCACGGCGCCGGCCAGGGCAGGCGAGTGGTATGTCCGAAGCGCGAACAGGATCAGCACCAAGGAGCTCATCTGGTTGGCGCTGCGTCCCAGCATGGTGCTCAGCACCAGGCGGGCAACGCCCGGCAGCCTCAGCACCACGGAATAGGAGCGACGGTCGAGGGTGTTGTTCATGTCAGGGGGGAGAGCCGGGATCGGAGCTGATCTCGGCATGGCCTCAAGGCGGCGGAATGGCCGAACTTCTCCGAGTCTAAGGTCCCGAGTGGGGGACCAGCCGAACTCGGGGGCATGCCCGGGGCCCCCCTAAGATGTAGCTGTGAGTGAGGACTGCATCTTCTGCCGGATCGTGTCGGGCGATCTTCCCGCCCAGGTGATCCACCGGGAAGAGGGGCTGCTGGCCATCATGGACATCCACCCGGTGGCGGAGACCCATGCCCTTGTCATCCCCGAGCGGCACATTTCCGACCTCCGCGACCTCATGCCGGAAGACGCCGGACTTTGGCTGCGGCTGACCCAGGCTGCTCACCAGGTGGCCCTTGACCTGGGCCATGCCCAGGGCTATCGGTTCTACGTCAGCGTGGGGCCCGGGGGTGGCCAGTCGGTGCCCCACCTGCACATTCACGTGATGGCGGGGGCGATGCGGCGGCTGCCGGTCTGATCCAGGGTGGCGTCGAGGCGCTATTCTTGCTTCAGGGTCGGATTTCTGCCGCGATCTCAATTTGCATCCGGCCCGCTGCGGAGAATCCCATCACATGCCATTCACTTCACGCGACCTGATCGACCAGGCACGCGACTCGGTTCCTGAGGTCGACGCTGGCGAGCTGGCCCGCGCGCTCGAGCAGGACCCCCTGCATGCGGTGATCGATGTGCGCGAGCAGGAGGAGGTGGCTCAGGGTCTGATTGCCTCGGCAATCCACATACCCCGAGGCTATCTGGAGCTTCGAGTCGAGACCGTCCTGCCGGATCGAGACCGGCCCATCACCCTCTACTGCGCGGTTGGCGTGCGCTCGCTGCTGGCCGCCAACACCCTGCGGGCGATGGGTTACACCAACGTCCGATCGCTTCGGGGGGGCTTCAACTCGTGGAAGAGTCAGGGCCTGCCGTTCAAGACTCCCCGCCCACTGTCAGCCGAGCAGCGCGAGCGCTATAGCCGTCACTTCCTCCTCGATGAGGTTGGCGAGGAGGGCCAGGCGAAGCTGCTGGACGCCAAGGTTCTGGTGATCGGTGCTGGCGGGCTGGGGGCGCCGGTGGCCTATTACCTCGCCGCAGCCGGGATCGGCACCCTGGGCCTGGTCGATTTCGATCGCGTTGAGCGCAGCAACCTTCAGCGCCAGATCTTCCATACCGACGACCGCATTGGGATGTTGAAGACCGAGTCGGCCGGGATCGCTCTGAGGGCGCTCAACCCGGAGGTGAAGGTGGTCGAGCACAACGTCCACCTGGACGGCTCCAACGCTGGTGAGATCTTCGAGCAGTACGACGTGATCGTCAACGGCTGTGACAACTTCCCAACCCGCTACCTGGCCAATGATGTGGCCGTCTTCCTGGGTAAGCCCATGGTCGACGGGGGGATCTTCCGGTTTGAGGGCCAGGTCACGACCATGATCCCCTGGCAGTCGCCGTGCTATCGCTGCCGCTATCCATCACCGCCGCCGCCCGAGGAGGCTCCCTCCTGCGCCGAGGCCGGGGTTTTGGGCGTGCTGCCAGGGCTGGTGGGGACGGTGCAGGCGACCGAGGTGCTCAAGCTGATCCTCGGCATCGGCGAGTCCCTGAGCGGACGCCTGCTGCACGTCGACGCCCTGGCCATGGAGTTTCGGGAATTCCGGCTGCGGAGGGACCCGGGGTGCCCGGTTTGCGGCGCGCATCCGACCATCACTGAGCCCATCGACTACGAGGGCTTCTGCACCAACCCCAACCTGAGCCGGGCCGGCGAGGCCAGGAGCGAGATTCTGGGTGAGTTGGCGCAGGTTGGGTAGGATAACCAGGTGAAGAGAGCGACGATTGCGCTGGACGATCTGATCGCAGCGGTAGAGACCGCCCGGGACAAGGTGATGGCCGATGAGGTCCGGTCTCTGGTCAAGTTCGGTATTCCCAAGGCGATGGCCCAGCAGATGGTGGCCGCCCGTTTCCAGCAGAAGGTCAGCGGGGAGGACGGCGAAGGTGGCGAGGCAGAGCCAGCCGCCTGGCCCGACATGAGCTGACTGGCTGACTTCCTCTCTTACGCCCCCGCCCCGAGAGGGCGGCGGACTGAGGGGATGTGTCCGACCGCATCGCCCCCGCTCCCTACGTTCTTCCTCAGCAGTTCGCTCCCCTCGGCTGGTACCAGAAGCGGGGACTAAGTCCCTATCAGTGGGCTGAGGAGCAGTTCAGGTTGGAGGTCCGGGGGGCCGGCCGCACCGACCCCATGTTTGCGGCCCGCTGTGAGCAGGCGCTGCGGGCCATGGACGGGCTCCCGCTCCAGGTCAAGGACGTGCTCCGCGGCACGATCGACCAGGTGAGTCTCGAGCCAGCCACCGAGTTCCGACTTGACACGCTCGGCACCTGGCGAGACGGTCAGATGCGCCTCAACGTCGACTGGGCGGAGCTGGCCCCCCTCAGCGGTCACGTCGCCGATCCTCTTTACAGCAAGCGAGTCCTCCAGGACACCCTGATCCATGAGTGTGGCCACGCCCTGCTTGAGGATCCACGCGGGGGGGTCCCGGTGAAGAGCTTTGTCCACCTGCTGGCCGCCTCAGGATGGCTGCCCGATCCCGCCTTGGACCCTACCCCGTTCCGGTCGGCCACCAGTTCCCCGGAACTGTTGACGAGCCACTATCTCAAGCGCCTTCGGGAGATCGACCCGCGCTGGGATCCGGATCAGCCCTTGGGCGCCCCCGGCACACCACCTCCGCTCCAATTCGACTTTGACCTCATGCATGCGGTCCCCCCGGAGGTCCTTCCCCTCGTCCGGCAGCGGGAGACACTCGGTCTCAGGCCCGCAGCACGCCTTGCGCAGCAACTCCTGGCGTCGGCAGTGGTTGGGACCCTGAGCCACGATCTTGCCCGGGTGAATCTCTCGCTCGAGGAGGTGCAGGCCGCGGTCTACCGCTATCGGCCTCCCCACCTCTACGGAGAGGAGCTGATCTCCGAGACTCCCGCGGAGCTCTTTCGCATTCTGCATTGCGGCCAACCGCTGACCCTGACCGGTTCTACTGCGCTGGAGGCTGGGGACCGGCTTCTGATTGGCCCCTGGCGCGTGGCGGAGCTGGAGTTCGGGCCGCGAGAGCCGGCAAGGATGCCGATGCGGGCCCGCGGGACGGCCGAGTTGACGAGGTAGCCGAAGATGTCAGAGCGGTTTCTGTTGACGCATATCGCCAGCGACCGGCAAGTCCAGGTCTCACTGCCGGGCCCGGCACTCCGAGGGGACCCGGAGATCTGCGCCAAGGTGGAGCCCTTCCTGCGGGAGCCGGTGCTGTCGATTCGAGGCTCATACGACCCGCGCACCGGTGAGAGGGGCACCTCCCTACAGCAACTCGCCGTGGGCTCCCTCCCTTGGCTGGAGGAGTGTCTTTGCCGGGCCGCGCTCGCGCTCGGCCTGCAGATTCGCGCTGACCTTTCCTGACCACCAGCCGGAGGTGCCAGACGGTTGCCGGATCGCTGGCTTCGAGCTATCCTTCGACTCTCACCGTGGCCAGGTGGCCACCGTGATGGTGTGGGTTTTGGGGGGCGGTCGTGGCCGCTGACGTGGGACTGCGCACTCGCTGTGGATGGGGGATCCTGGCGCCGCTGTGCTTGGCCACGCTTGTGGGCTGCGGCAGCCCTGGCTCTGTCCTGATTCCCAAGGCTAGCCCGACGCCCAGGCCGGCGACCACGGCCCTGGCCCCAGGCGTCCGCGTCCCTGATTCCGAGCTGCAGCTACCGGCCTATACGGTGTCCGTGTCCCACCCACTGCCATCCGGTGTCTCCGCGGCACAGGTCGTCAAGGATGTGCAGATAGACAACCTTCTGGAGAACATCGCCATAGAGCGACAGGATCCTGGGCTCCTTCAGTACGCCGACAGCGGAGATTGGCTGCTCGC
>JABEUU010000077.1 GCA_013044295.1 Candidatus Dormiibacterota bacterium | reverse complement strand
TTGCACTCCGCCATGGTAGTGGCGGGTCCCTGGATCGCGCCTCCTGCCGGCGCCCGGGCACTCCGCAAGGTCCCTCGGCGGAGCGCCAGACCCGACAGACGCCGGTGATCATCAGCCCTGGGCCCGCGCCTGGCTCATGGAACGGCGCAGCGCGCAGTCGCTTCATAACACCACCGTTTCCCCACTAGGCGATCGCCCCCATTGGGGAGCGGGTGCCGTCGTCGGGGGCCCGCCGAGTGGGCGCGATAGCGGTGATCGCGACTGCGATATCGGTGCGTAGGGGATCCCCAGGGCGGGCTCTTGGCGCGGTCAGCGGGACCGCTTCCGGCTCCAGAGTGCTAACCCGGCTGCCGTGCGCCGCCGGCTGTCGGGGCCCGGCCGCCAGATGGCCATGTCAGCCGGCCATTGCGACACCCACCGCCGGGCAGTTCGGACCGCTGGGCAGCCCGCGCCTCGGGACGGGAGTACCCCGCCAGAGGCTGGGCGCCGACCAGCTCTACACCTCGGGAGGAGCGCATTCGTCTCCTGCTGGCACCTTCCCGGCGCGGCTCAACCAATTTGGCACTGGGACGCCAGCTGCCGGGGCCTCTTGGCGACCGTGTCCGGCCGAACGACCATCTCCATGCCTGGACAGACCGACCGCATCATGGCTGCCCTGGCGCCATGGCCGAAATCGAAAACGCGGCCGCATTCGGGCACACGTTGGCGCCCCTGGGAGTTCCGCGCCGATGCAATCTGGCAGCTCCAAGTTTCGCTGCCGGCTCCCAGCGTCGCCTTGGTCCACCCGGCCCCCAACCCCCTGCCTGGCCCAGAATCAGACATCTGTGAACTCTCAATCGCGGCCCGCCCCCAGTCCACCGTCCCGCTCCCGAGGCGGGCGCGTGCTGTGGTCCGCAGTGATGGCGTTCACCGCGATAACCCTGCCCACATTCATGGTGGGAACCTTGGCGGTCCAGATGCGATCCCAGCTGCACTTCACCCCCACCCAGCTGGGCCTGGTGGTGGGCGCGTCGTATGCCGCCAGCACCCTGTTCGCCATACCCTCAGGCAACCTCGCAGAGCAATTCAGCGGGGTAAGGATGCTGCGCTACTCGGCGATCGCGGGAGCCATCGCCATGGGCCTGATAGCGACTCTGGTGGAGTCCTGGCCAGAGCTGGCGGGCGCCCTCTTCCTGGCCGGCGCCGCCGGCGCCTCGGGCCAAACGGCATCGAACCTGGTGTTGGCCCGCCGGATCGACCCTGCCCACCAGGGCCTCGCCTTCGGGATCAAGCAATCGTCGGTCCCGCTCGCCTTCCTCCTGGGTGGACTGGCGGTGCCCGCCATTGCCCTCACAGTCGGCTGGCGCTGGGCTTTTGCCGGCGCCGCCGTGGCGGCGTTGGGAGCTGCGATGTGGGTACCTCGCCCCAGGATCTCGATCGCGGCCCAGCTGGCGGCGACCCGAGCCCGGCACGAGCCGACCAGGCCCCTGATCGCCCTGGCCCTCGGATTCGGCCTGAGCGTGGGCGCCTGCTCGTCGCTGGCCGCCTTCCTGGTCCTGGCCGCAGTCTCGACTGGGCTCAGCAGCGTGGGGGCCGGCCTGGTGGCGGTTCTGGCCAGCGTCTGCGGCATCGCGGTAAGGGTGGGTGTCGGTCTGCTGGCTGATCGCCGTGGCGGCCGTCACCTGCTCCTAGTGGTTCGCATGATCACAGTTGGTGCGCTCGGCTTCGGCGCTCTCGCGGTCAGCTCGTGGCTGCGCCTGCCCGGGCTGTTCATCCTGGGCTCAGCGGTCGCCTTCGGGATCGGCTGGGGCTGGAACGGACTCTTCAACTTCGCCATCGTTCAGAGCCACCCCAACCATCCCGCTCGAGCCACCGGGATCACCCAGACCGGGGGGCGGCTGGGCAGCGTGGTCGGCCCCCTGGTGTTCGGGGTGATGGTCGAGCACGTGGGCTACACCGGAGCCTGGGGGCTGGCGGCAGGCGAGGCGGTTCTGGGCGCGACAACCCTGCTGCTCGGCCGCCGAATGCTCCAGGAGAGGATCAGGCGGGAGGCGGCCCGGCCCGGCCCAGGCTGAGGCGGTGCCACGCCGAGGTCGGAGTTCAGCCTGGTCTGGACCGCGACGTCACGGCCGTTGGGCAGCGGCCGGGTGGGTGTCGGGCGGAGCCACTTCGGTACCCAGACGTTCGGCTGCTGCCCGCCCCAGGTTGGCCGAGACTCCCCCGACCCGCACTGATTCCCACACGCCGGGAGCCGAACTCAGCTCGGTCGCGAGTGGCAACCCAGCCGTTCAGACGAACCGCCACCAGCGGTGGGCGCCGCGCCAGGGAGGGTCCGCTTCCCCGCGGGCATAGCGCAGCACCAGGTCGCACATAGGGTCCAGCACCCACCGAAAGCCGTCGTCCTTGATGGAGAAGCTGTCAAAGTCGGGAGCGGGTTTGAGAAAGTCGATGGCGTAGAGGACGCCGTCGCGAACCGCGAACTCCACGGTGTCAATGTCATATCCCGGGGCCTCGGTCAGAGTCCGAGCCTGGGTGGCCGCTAGGTCACGCGGAGCAGACGATGGTGGATCATCGGTGACGTAGCGCTCCATGAAGGGCCGGCGAGGATCGTACCGGAACACCCGCACATCGTCGCCGATCACGATGCAGCGCAGGTAATCGTGCCACTCGATCCGCTCCTGCAGGATCATGGTCCTGGTCCCGGTCCGGTCGTAGGCTCGGAGCAGGTCGTCCAGCGAATCGACCATGTAGACATCCCGCCAGCCGCCCCCTGTGTTGGGCTTGAGGACCGCCGGCAGCCCGGTGTAAGCGACTATCCCCTCCCAGTCCTGAGGGAACTCCAGGTTGCGCAGGGAGCGCTCGGGCTCGACGTAAGGGATGTACTCCTTGTTGGGCAGGACCACGGTCTTGGGCACCGTCACGCCGAGCTTGCGAGCCAGGGTGCACTCGAAGAACTTCTCGTCGGCATCCCACCAGAAGGGATCGTTGATCACCAGCGTGCCCTGCAGGGCAGCGCTCTTGAGGTAGCCGCGGTAAAAGGGGACCTCATGAGAGGTGCGATCCACTATCACCTGGTAACGCGGGGGATCCTCCACCTCCCTGGTCCCGCCCAGGCGGGCCATCTCGGCCGTCACCTGGTAGGGCCGACCGCGCTCGTTGACCAGCTCCAGGAACGGCCCGGGAAAGGTGTTCTCCACCCCGACTAGAAGCCCGACCTTCGCTGCCGCGCCCACTCCTGTCACGACTCCGGATGGTTGTGCCCGAGCCCGGCCCACTGCGTCTGGATCACGATAGGCGCGGGCTTGGGAACTGGCAATACCCGGATGGCCGGGTTCCTTGGGATTGGAAGCCGACAGTCCCGGTCCGGTCCCCGCCGCCCCGCCGGCGTGGGCCCGGCACCAGTTTGCAGGCGGGCCGGATCAGGTCAGCGGCGACGGCCCGCCGACAGGTGCGACCAGGAGTGGGCCGAGGCGGGGTGTGGGCCGGTGCCGGAGGAACCATCCGCGATTGCGGAGCCGGCCTCCGCCGCAGCGGAACGGATCCGGCACAGCAGCCGGTAGGCACGGCGGCCATCGCTGCCCGGCAGCAGCAGGTTGGTCCCCATCTCGGCCACCATCACCAGCAACAGCTCCCAGGCCTGGGCGGGGAAGATCCAGGCCGCGCCGGCCCAGACCAAGCCCTCCATCAGGGGACCCACCAGCCAGATGCTGATCAGCTGGCGGGGAGTGGCACCCTCGGTTCTGAAGCGCCATCCCAGGCCCGGGAAATGGAACGAGGGGCGGGGATGAAGGCCGGCCCTTCGCAGCAGCAGGTAGTGAGAGCCCTCGTGCACTACCAGGGCAATCCCCAAGGCCACCCAGATGACAACCACTCGCGATGCCTCCGCGGCTAGCAGAGTCCGAGGCATCCCGTCCCAGCCCTCCTTCAGGGTACCGAAAGTGTGGCATCGCCGATCGATTCAAACTGCCCGGCCACGCAGCAGCCGCTGAGGGTGCTGGCCCGGGATGCGATCGCGCCGATACTGAGGGCTCGGCGCGACCGCAGTTGGGCTTATGAGTGGCTGGTGTGCCCCATCGCAAGCCCCTGAGGCCGGCCGCTCGGGTGCGGAGCCGTCGCCTCGGCGGGCAGGGACCCGGGCTTGCCGCTGGCGTGCGCCGACCCCGGCGAGGTCGGCCTGCCGATGCCCTGGCCGCCGGCGGAGGCGCCGTGGGAGTGCTT
>JABEUU010000076.1 GCA_013044295.1 Candidatus Dormiibacterota bacterium | reverse complement strand
GCGTGCCGCCACCGTCCCCAGGAATGGCCGCAGCGCACCGGAGATCTCGCCCACCGTGTTGAGCGCCGTCCCCGGATGGGTGAGGCCCACGGTGGCGGCCAGCGCCACCGTCATCGTGATCATGATCAGCTGGGTGAGCACGGCGCCAGCCGCGGTGTCCTGGCGTTCGCGCCGGAGCGAGCGCGGCGATAGCTGCTTGTCGATCACGGCCCCCTGCTGGTAGAAGATCATCCAGGGCATGATCACGGCGCCCACGTTCGCCGCCAGCAGAAAGACGTAAGGGTGCTGGCCCAGAGGCAGGCTGCCGAGGCCCGAGAGGAGGGCCGCAGGGTCGGGATGGGCCATAAGCATTGCCGGGATGAAGACCAGCTCGGCCATCCCGACAGCGATTCCGATCCGCTCGAAGCGGCGGTAGCTGCCGGTCATGGCGATCGCGATCAGAAAGGCTGCCGCCACCGGGACGCTCACTTGGCGCGGGATTCCGAACATCTCACCAACTCCGGCCACCCCTGCAAATTCCGCGACCAGCGCCCCGATGGCCGAGACGAGCAGGGTGACTGCCGAGATGTATGACCAGCCCCGCCCGAAGCGCTCGCGGATGAGAGCCCCATGCCCCTGGCCGTTGATGATCCCGAGCCGTATGGTCATCTCCTGGACCACGTATAGGACTGGGATCAGGATCAGCTGGGGGAGCACCATGCGGTAGCCCCACTGGGCGCCCGACTGAGCGGCCGTGATCAGGCTGCCCACGTCGGTATCCGCCAGCATCACCACCAACCCAGGGCCCCAGACCGCCAGCAGACCGACCGCGAGCAGGTGGCGGTTTCGCCGTCGTCGATCCGGCTCGATCCCGGGCCCCTGGTAAGGGGCCGATGCGGTGGGAGTCGGCACGCCGACCAGAGGGCCGCCCGAGCCCCCGTCGTCCAATGGACCGGAGCTCAATTGGTGGACCGGGTCGGGAGAGCGGGCGCGGCCACCCGAACGAGCGTCAGCTCGAGCCGCCGCCCCAACGCGTTCATGCCGCCTGCGCCCCCTCCATCTGGCGCGACCCGCGAGAGCGCTGGTTAGGGCGACCTCAGTAACCGGTTAGCTTGCACTAACGTAGGGCGCCTCAATCCTGTTGGTCAAGTTGGAACCGGGCGCACGGCTGGCCGGGGAGGGGAGCTAGCAGGCGCGTCCCAGCCGGTGCCCTGGCAGCGCACTTGGCCCCTACTCCCGCCAGGGAAGTCATTTGCCGGTCCGGGGAATGGTGCCGAGACCGGGAGTTGAACCCGGACGAGCTTGCGCTCACTGCCCCCTCAAAGCAGCGTGTCTACCATTTCACCACCTCGGCGCTGGCCCGATCTTAGCGAATGCCGGTCCGACTCGGTAGGGCGGCGGCGGGTCCAGGCCGTCCGGGCCAGCCAGGAGCCGCGTTGGCAGGCGTCTGGTCGTGACGCCGAGTGGTCGTGCTATCGTGTTCCCTGTCTTCGGGGCAGGGTGAGATTCCCGACCGGCGGTGACAGCCCGCGAGCGGAGTCAGGCGATGCCTGGCCGAGCAGGATCCGGCGCAATTCCGGAGCCGACAGTCAGAAGAGACAGGCCGTCCGGCCTGCTCTTTGAGTCTGGATGGGAGAGGACGAACCTGGCGCGATGGACGCCAGGCTCAGCTCCCTGCCCCTGGCGCAGGGAGAATCATGGCCGAAGCGGCGGACAACCAACCCGACCCGATGCGGAGGGCTCTGAGCCTGGCTGCCCGCGCGGACTTTGCCACCTCTCCCAATCCCATGGTGGGCGCCGTGTTGATGAACGGGGGCGAGATCATCGGGGAGGGCTTCCACCACCGGGCAGGCGAGCCCCACGCGGAGGTGATCGCCCTGGAGCAAGCGGGCGAGCGGGCCCGTGGTGCCGAGCTCTGGGTGACCCTCGAGCCCTGCTGCACCACCGGCCGGACCGGACCCTGCACCCAGCGGGTGATCGCGGCCGGGGTGGCCCGAGTCCACGTGGCCATGGTTGACCCCAATCCGGCCGTCGACGGTGCCGGTCTGGCGGACCTGCGCCGGGCCGGCATCGAGGTGGTGGTGGGGGAACGCCGGGAGGAGGCGGCTCGACTGATCGAGTTCTACTCGGTCTGGGTGCGCACCGGCCTGCCCTTCTTGACCCTGAAACTGGCCACCAGTCTGGACGGCAAGGTGGCGACCGCCGGGGGCGACTCGCAGTGGATCACCAGCGCCGAGGCCAGGGCCGACGGCCACCGGCTGCGCCACACCCACGACGCCATCATGGTGGGGGCCGGTACCGTCATCGCGGACGATCCTGAGCTGAGCGCCCGGCCGGGGGTGGAGGCTGCCCGGCAGCCGTTGCGAGTGGTGGTGGACAGCCATCTGCGCCTGGACCCAGGGGCCAGGATGCTCCGCAGCGGCGATGCCAAGGCGGTGGTCGCCACCGTGACAGGTGTGGACGGCGAGCGCCGGAGCCGCCTGGAGGATGTCGGAGCCGAGGTGGTTGAGTTCCCCGCCGACGGCGCGGGCAGGGTGCCGCTGAGGCAGCTGCTGGGTTGGCTGGGCAGCCGGAAGTTGATATCCGTGCTGGTCGAGGGGGGTCCGACCCTGCTGGGGGCAATTCAGGCGGATGGCCTGGGTAACCGAGTGATCGCCTACCTGGCTCCCATCATCATCGGCGGCGCCAGCGCTCCCGGGCCCTTCGGCGGCGACGGAGTCGCCCGGCTGCCACAGGCGTGGAGATGGCACTGGACCGAGGCGGCCATGGTGGGGCCCGACCTGCGCCTGACCGCGGAGCTCTGAACTTGTTCGCAGGCATTGTCACCGCCGTCGGCCGGGTCCAGGAGTTGCCCGCGGAGCTGCCTGGGCAGCTGCTCCTGAGCCACCCGATGGAGTGGACGGCGGGGGCGATCGGTGACAGTGTGGCCGTCAACGGCTGCTGCCTTACCATCGTGGCCGCCGGCCCGGGACGGCTGGGCGTCGAGGTGATCCCCGAGACCCTACGGCGGACCACGTTGGCCCAGTTGGGCGTCGGCGACCCGGTGAACCTGGAACCCGCGTTGCAGTTGCAGAGCGCGGTGGGCGGCCATCTGGTGAGCGGACACGTCGACGCCACCGGCCAGATCCTCGCCGTGAGCCCGGAGCAGAACTCGGTCTGGTTGGAGGTTGAGGTACCAGCCCAGGTGGCTCGGTACTGTGTGCCCCAGGGGTCGATCGCACTGGACGGCTGCTCCCTGACCCTGGTCACAGTGGAGGACCGGCCCCCCGCGACCGCCGTGGTCCGGGTCTCGCTCATCCCCCACACGGTGGCAGTAACCATCGCCGCCGGCTACCGTCCCGGCGTGCTGGTGAACCTGGAGGTGGACCAGATCGCCAAGCTGGTGGAGCGCCTGCTCGGTCCCCACCGGGCGGGTCTGGGCCGATCGGCTCCCGGGGCTGAGAGGAGCTGATTCGCTGATGACCCTGACATCTGTGGACGACGCTGCCCGGGCCTTCGCCCAGGGCCAGTTCGTGATCATCATGGACGACGAGGAGCGGGAGAACGAAGGCGACCTCTGCGTCGCGGCTCAGAGCGTGACCGCCGAGCAGGTGAACTTCATGATGCGGGAGGCCCGCGGTCTGATCTGTGCGGCCATGGAGGGTCCCCGCCTCGATGAGCTCGACCTGCCCCCCATGCTTGACCACAACACCTCACGCTTCAGCACCGGCTTCGCCATCTCGGTGGACGCTGCAGCGCCCGAGGTCACGACCGGCATCAGCGCCGGGGACCGGGCTCTAACCCTCCGCGCGCTGGCGGATCCCGAGTTCCGGGCGGCCGAGTTCGTCCGGCCAGGGCACGTATTCCCGCTGCGAGCCAAGCCTGGCGGGGTGCTGGTGCGCGCGGGCCACACCGAGGCGGTGGTGGATCTTGCCAAGCTCGCGGGGGTGACCCCGGTCGGGGTCCTCTGCGAGATCGCCAGCGACGATGGCAGCATGGCGCGGCGGCCGGAGCTGGAACGCTTTGGCCGCCGCCACCACATCCCGATCATCACCATCACGGACCTGATCGCCCACCGCCGCCAGCGGGAGCGGTTGTTGGATCGCGGTCCCGAGACCAGCATCCCCACCGAGTCCGGGGCCTGGCACGCGATCGGGTTCTCGGACCGGATCACCGGAGCTGTGCACCTGGCGCTGTTTCTGGGTGACCTGCCCTTGCCTGAGCCGGTCTTGGTCAGAGTCCACAGCGAGTGCCTGACAGGCGACGTCTTCGGCTCCCTGCGCTGCGACTGTCAGGCCCAGCTGCATCAGGCGATGAGCCAGATTGCGGAGGTGGGCACCGGCCTGATCGTCTATCTGCGCCAGGAGGGCCGTGGCATCGGCCTGATGGACAAGCTGCGCGCCTATGCCCTCCAGGACGAGGGCTTGGACACCGTCGAGGCCAATCTTCAGCTGGGCCTGCCCGCGGACAGCCGTGACTATCAAATCGGGAGCCAGATAATCGCTGACCTGGGCATTCACCGGCTCCGCGTGATCAGCAACAACCCGCGCAAGTACTACGGGCTCCAGGGCCACGGCCTGGAGATCGTGGACCGGGTCCCGATCGTGATTCCGCCCAATCGGCACAACGCCCGCTATCTGGCCACCAAGCAGGAGAAGATGGGGCACCTCCTGGGTGACTCCAACTCGGGTGCAGGAGATCCACAATGAAAGAGACCAAAGGGGTACTGGACGGGCAGGGGTTGAAGGTGTGCCTGGTGGCAGCCCGTTTCAACGAGACGGTGGTCACGCGCCTGGTGGAGGGCGCCCACCGGGCCCTCCAGCAGCACCAGGTCCGCGAGGATGACATCGAGGTGATCTGGGTCCCTGGTGCCTTCGAGATCCCCGTGGCTGCGGCTGAGCGCCTGGAGCAGGGTGGGGTCGACGCGGTGGTGGCCCTGGGCGCCGTGATCCGAGGGGAGACGCCCCACTTCGAGTATGTCGCCCAGGCCGCCGCCTCCGGGATCGCCGAGCTGGGGCTGCGCCATCGGGTGGCCGTCGGTTTCGGGGTGCTGACGGTCAACACCGTCGAGCAGGCGGCCGAGCGGGCCGGGGGGAAATTGGGAAACAAGGGCTGGGAGGCCACCTGCGCCGCGCTGGAGCTGGCCTCAGTGCTCCGCGCCATCCGGGCTGCCAGCTGATCCTGGAGGAGGGTCGGTCCGCCTCGGGTGCGGGCTACGCCGACCACCGGTCGCTCCCGCCCCGGTCCCAACTGCCGCTCAGCGGCGACCGCGCCGGAAGGTGTCAGTCGGTCAGGTCAGGCCGATTTGGTGCTGGTGCGCAGGCAGCGGGTGCAGACCCGCATCTTCTGGGCCAAGCCGCCTCCCTTGGGGGCGATGTGGGCGGTCACCAGGTTGGGCATGAACCGGCGCCGGGTATGCACCTTGGAGTGGCTGACGTTGTTGCCCGCCACCGGGCCCTTGCCGCAGATCTCGCACCGCTTGGCCATGGCAACCTCAAGTGATCGATGAGTGGAGGAGCGCGCTCGTGGGAGGGCCCCGAAGTATGATTCCGGCCGCAGTTTACCAGCCGGGACCGGGATCCGCGTCCAGGAGCTCGGCCGTCGCCCCGTCGCCAAGCATAGGCTGTTAGGTAATGCCAATCGCAAACCCGCTTATCCAAACCGGTCCGCTCGGTTCTGTCGAGCTCTCCCCGCGGGTGGTCTCCGCGCTCGCCGCCAGGGTCAGCGCCGAGTGCTACGGGGTGGCCGGGATGGCGGCCCGAGGACTTCGAGACGGTATCGCCGAGCTTCTGAACCGAGAGAATGTCGAGCGCGGCATTGAACTCCGGATCGAGGAGCAGGGCATCGGGGTCGACCTGTTCATCGTGGTGGAGCACGGAGTCAGAATTCTGGAGGTGGCCCACAACCTCATGAGTGCAGTGGGGTACAGCCTGCACCACAACCTGGGCGTCAGGGTGCTTGACGTGAATGTCAACGTGCAGGGCATCCGCGCGCCCCAGTCAACCGCTGGGATGGCCTAGGGTGGCCACGGTGGCGGTTCCCGAGACGGTCACCGGGGCGGGCCTGCGTCTGGGGCTCGCCCGGGCTCTGGAACGGCTGGCCCAGCAGCGCGATCGCATCAACGATCTCAACGTCTTCCCGGTCCCCGATGGCGACACCGGGACCAACATGCATCTGACCCTGGCAGCGGCCCTGGCCGAGGCCAACCTGCTGCCGGCCCAGGCCTCGGTGGCCCAGGTCGCGCAGGCGGTCGCCCACGGCTCCCTGATGGGAGCGCGGGGGAACTCCGGAGTCATCCTCTCCCAGATCCTGCGGGGAGTGGCCGGTGGCTGCGCCACCCACGATCAGATGGGTCCCGAGGTGCTGGCGCGCTCCCTGCGGGAAGGTGCGGAGGTGGCGTATCGGGCGGTCAAGCGGCCCGTGGACGGCACCATCCTCTCGGTGGTGAAGGACGCGGCCGCGGCGGCCGAGCGAGCAGCTGCCGATGGCCGAACCACGGCCGAGGTTCTGCAGGCCGCCGTCGGCGAGGCGTGGGACGCGGTGGAGCGCAGCCGGGAGCTGCTGGACGTGCTGCGTCAAGCCGGAGTTGTGGACGCCGGTGGCTTCGGCTTGGCGGTCATCTTCTCCGCCCTGGTGGAGGTCATGGTCGGCTCCGACGACATCGCGGTGCCGGCCCTGTCCCGGGCCGGCTCCAACGGAGCCAGACCCGGACCCCTGGGCGTGCTGGCCACCGAGGCTCCGGCGAGTGGATTCGGATATTGCACCGAATTCAGCCTGGTCGGATCCGAGCTCGAGCCCATGGAGGTGCGAGCCAGGCTGGGCAGCGAGGCCGAGGACGACTCAGCCCTGGTGGTGGGAGATCCAGGCCTCATGCACGTGCACATTCACACCCAGGAGCCATGGGAGGTGCTGACGCGGGCGGCGGAGCTGGGCAAGATCGAACGGCTTAAGGTCGAGGATATGACCACCCAGCACCACGAGGCCCGCCTTCGGGTCGGCGCTGGGAATTCCCACGAGGGCAGGCTGGCGCTGGGGGTGGTGGTGGTCGCACCGGGCTTCGGGTTCCACCAGCTCCTGCTCGGGCTGGGGGCGGCCGCCGTGGTCGAGGGAGGCCAGGGCATGAACCCGTCCACCGAGGATCTGCTGAGGGGGATCGAGCAGGCCCAGGCCACCCAGGTGCTCCTGCTCCCCAACAATCCCAACCTGATCTTGGGCGCCGAGCAGGCCGCCCGGGTCAGCCGGCACGAGGTCAGCGTGGTGCCGTCGCGCAATCTCCCGCAGGGAATCGCCGCGCTCCTGGCGTTCGACCCCGACGCCCGCCTCGAGGTCAACCGCCAACGCATGCAGCGGGCCATGGGGGAGGTGCACGCCGTCGAGGTGACCAGGGCGGTTCGGGCCAGCCAGTACCAGGGTGGCCCGATCGCCAAGGGGGATGTGATCGCGGTCTTGGATGGGGAGTTGGTGGCGGCGGGACAGGATCTCACCGAGGTCGTGGTGGCCGCGCTGTCCCGGCTGCCAATCGATTCCCTGGAGGTGGTCACCCTCTACCGGGGCACCAGTGTTCAGGTGGGTGACAGCGAGCTCCTGGAGGCGAAGATAAGGGCGCGCTTCCCCAACCTTGAGGTGGAGCGCCACGACGGGGGCCAGGCGCTCTACGCGTACATAATCTCGGCCGAGTAGCCATGGCCATCAGGATCGTCACCGACAGCACCTGCGATCTGCCCGAGGATGTCCGCCGCGCCGCCGGAGTGGTGACGGTGCCGCTCCGACTCCACTTTCAAGACGAGGTATTCCGAGATCGGGTCGACCTCACTGACGCCGAGTTCGTGGCCCGGCTGACCGCCGGCAAGGTGCCGCCCAGCACCTCCCAGCCACCGCCCGGTGAGTTCGAGGCGGTCTACCGTGACTTGCTGCGGGACCCGGGCGACGAGGTGATTTCGGTTCATATCGCCGCTGCTCTGAGCGGCACGATCAGCTCCGCCAGCATCGCCGCGGGGGCGGTCGACGCCCGTCGGATTCACGTCGTGGACAGCCGGTCGGTCAGCCTGGGCACGGGCTTTCTGGTGCTGGAGGCGGTCGAGCGAGCCGCCCGGGGCGAGCCGGCGGAGCAGATCGTGGCCTTCTTGGAAACCATGCCCCCGCGGGTGGGCATCATCGCCCTGCTCGACACCCTGCGCTTTCTGCTCCTCGGCGGGCGGATCGGCAAGGTGCGGGCGATGCTGGGCACCGCCCTGTCCATCAAGCCCCTGATTGCGCTGGGCCCGGACGGTTCGGTGGTGCCCGTGGGCCGGGTGCGGAGCCGGGCCGCCGGCATCAAGCGGGTCACCGAATTGCTGGCCGAGCACCGTCCGCTGGCCCGCTGCGGGGTCGTCTACGTGGGCGCCGATGACGACGCCGTGGCGCTGGCGGAGCAGACTCGGCGGACCTACCCCGATATGGACATTCTGCGGCAGCACGCCAGCCCGGTCCTGAGCACTCATGCCGGACCGGGCACCCTCGCCTACTGCTACCTTGAGGCCAGCCGCTAGCCCATCTGGGGCCCGGGTGGCTGCGGGAACCGCCCCGGTGCTCGCAGCCACCACCGCCCCGGATCTGGACACCCCGCTGGCTCAACTTCCCCGGATCTCCCAGGAGCGCCTGCAGGGATTGCGGCGACTCCGGCTGGTCACGGTACGGGACCTGCTCGGGCATCTGCCGCGACGGTATGACGATCAGCGGGAGCGCGTGAGTCTGGCCGACCTGACGCTCGGCCGGGCCGCCACGGTCGAGGTCGACCTGGTGGCGGTTCGGGGCCGGCGGACCCAGCACCGGCACATTGAACTGCTGGAGGCTGAGGTAGCCGATCCGACCGGGAGTCTGCCTGTGATCTGGTTCAACCAGCCCCATCTTCGGCACCTGCTGCACCCCGGTGACCACGTGACCCTCCATGGCAAGGTGACCCGCGGCAAGCGGGGCGGCCTGCAGTTGCAGAATCCCGATGTCGAGCGGGAGCGCAAGTGGGTGGGGCAGGCCAGCGTCGGGGTCCTGGTCCCCACCTATCCCGAGACCGCTCACGTCACCTCGCGCTGGTTGCGCGCCCAGGTGGCCGCGCTGCTGCCGCTGGCGGAGGGGATAGAGGAGACCCTTCCGCAGGAGGTGAGGGACCGGGAGGGCCTGATGCCGCTGCCGACGGCGCTGCGCCAGATGCACTTCCCCGACGACCAGGAGCATTTGGAGCTGGCCCAAGCTAGGTTCGGCTTCGAGGAGCTCTTCTATCCCCAGCTGGCCGCCCTCCTGGCCCGGCGCCAGCGCCTGTCCCGGACCGGTACCAGGAGCCCCTACGATGTGGCGCTGGCCCGCCAGTTCGTGGCCGGCCTGCCGTTCAAGCTCACCGACGACCAGAGGCGGGCCGCTCACGAGATCCTCATCGATCTCGACCGGCCCTCCCCAATGAACCGGCTGCTGCAGGGCGACGTGGGCTCGGGCAAGACCGTGGTCGCGGCCATGGCGGCGCGGATGGCAATCGCCGCCGGACACCAGGTGGTGCTGATGGCGCCCACCGAGATCCTGGCCCGGCAGCACCACCAGACCCTCTGCGACCTGCTCTCGCCGATTGGGATCTGGCCCCGCCTGCTGGTGGGCAGCACCAAGCCCGCGGTCCGGCGAGAGATCATAGGGGCGCTGGCGGCCGGGGCCGACAACCTGGTGGTGGGAACCCATGCCCTGATCGAGGATGAGGTGCAGTTTCCCGACCTGGGCCTATGCATCGTCGATGAGCAGCACCGATTTGGAGTGGCGCAGCGACTTCGCCTGCGGGACAAGTCCCAGGTCAACCCGGACTTCCTGTCCATGACCGCCACCCCGATCCCGCGCTCCCTCAGCCTCACCCTCTACGGCGACCTCGACGTCAGTCAGATCCGGCACCTGCCCCCCGGGAGGCGACCGATTCAGACCCGATTGGTGGAGCCGGAGGAGCGCCAGCTGGCCTATGACTTCATTCGGACCGAGGTGGCCGCCGGCAGGCAGGGCTTCATCATCTGTCCCTTGATCGAGGATTCGCCCGCTGGGGAGGTGCGCTCCGCGACCGCGGAGTACGAGCGACTGCGCACCGAGGTGCTGTCGGATCTCCGGCTAACCCTCATCCACGGTCGCCTTCCGGCGCGGGAGAAGGCGGAGCGTATGGACGCCTTCGCGGCTGGCCAGTTTGATCTGCTGGTGGCGACCAGCGTGATCGAGGTCGGCGTCGATATCCCCAACGCCACCGTGATCGGGATCGAGGATGCGGACCGCTTCGGGCTGGCGCAGCTGCACCAGTTCCGGGGCCGCGTCGGCAGAGGTGAGCACGACTCCCACTGCCTGCTCTTCGTGGGGGCCGCCGACCCGGGGTCAAGGCGTCGCCTGGAGGCGCTGATCAGCCACCAGGACGGGTTTGCCCTGGCCGAGATCGACCTGCGGCTGCGGGGCGCGGGTGACCCCTACGGCCTCCGCCAGCACGGCTTCCCCGAGATGCGAGTGGGCGACCTGCTGGATGACGGCCTGCGTGAACGCGCCCGGCGGGCGGCCGAGCTGGTGCTGGTGGCCGATCCCAAACTGGCCGACCCGGTCCTGCGCCGAGGCATTCGCGGCTATCAGGTGGTGTTCGAGTTCGACTGAGCGGGGGCCCTGGCGGGCGTGCTCGCTCCGCCAGCGGGTGGGCCGGCCGGTGACGCTGAGACGGTTCCGGATCGCCTCCGGTGGGGCCCCGGGTTGCTGGTCGTGCCTCACACCAGCCGCCACCTGCTTCCTCCCGAGCGCGGTGCCAGTTGGAGCGCCGCTTGAGGAATAGAACCGAGGCTGCGAACGCAGACCAGGCGGACCCGGTCGGGCACCTTTCGCGAAACCGGCTGCGACCGGGGCGAGTTCCGGTTCATGGTGCGGAAGACTCCGGACCGTGTCCAGCCAATTCGATGCACCCTGCTGCTGCGCAAGTCAATCCTGATCGCGGCGCTGGTGGTGGGGCTGCCCCTGGCAGCGTGCCAGCTGCTGCGCCCGCTGCCCCGGCTGGAGCTGGTGGCGGTTGGGCCGAGCGCGGTCACAGTTCCGGGCGCGGCCCCGGCGCTCCGTTGCCAACCACAGGAGAGCCACGTTGCGGTGGCGGGAATCGGCACCGTGGGCGCCACGGTCGTGGCCCAAGAGGAGCTCCACAGCCCCGGCCCTATCAGGGGGCCCTCCATGCACTGGCGCTTGACCCGGCTCTGACGCCGGTTCCGGGGCGGCGGTAGCTCACAGGGTCCGACCATGCCACCACCGCAGTCGCCCCCCGCCCGCCCGTGCGATGCTATGCGCGTTGTCTGCACATCCGCGATCGGTGGCCAGAACCAGGTCCAGGAGCCGGGCCGCGCCGGGGGCCAGACTCACCGGCGGCGAGGCGGCTGGCCGTCATCTCCTGAGCCTGCCCGACTCAGGGCTGCGAGCCACCACCGGCATGGTGCGGGCGGCCCTGGGCAACATCCTGGGGGAGCGCTTGGTGTCAGCTCGGGTGGTTGACCTCTTCGCCGGGGCCGGCAGCCTCGGACTGGAGGCGCTGTCGCGCGGGGCGGCCCGGGTGACCTTCGTTGAGTTGCAGCGGGCGCATGCCGAAGTGATCCAGGCCAACCTGGAGATGCTCGGATTCCAGGCCCGAGGGGAGGTGGTGGTGGCTGACGCCCTGGCCTGGGTTCGCCGCCTCGAGCCATCCCTCAAAGCCGCCGATTTGGTGATCATGGACCCGCCCTACCGCGACCGCGGGCCGGAGCTCTGCCAGTCCGTGCTGGCCCAGCTGGGGGTGGTGGCCGTGCAGTTGTCGCAGTGGGATCCCGTGGTGGTGGTGGAGCACCACCGCCAGCTGACGCTGTCGACCACCCTCGGGGCGCTAAATTGCGTGCGTAAGGCTCGCTACGGCACCACCGAGCTCTCGTTCTATCAGAGGTCCCCATGACAGCTGCGGTTTATCCCGGGAGTTTCGACCCCATCCACCAAGGCCATCTGGACGTGATCGAGCGGGCTGGGCAGATCTTCGATCGGGTCGTGGTGGGGGTGCTGGACAACTCCCTCAAGGAGTGCCTCTTCAGCGCCGAGGAGCGGGCCCAGCTGGTCCGGGAGAGCCTGCCTGCCGGCAGCACCGTGGAGGTGGTGCACTTCTCCGGCCTGGCCGTGAGCTTGGCGGTCTCCCAGCAGGCGGGGGTGATCGTGCGCGGGCTGCGGGCGGTGTCGGACCTCGACAGCGAATTCCAAATGGCGCTCATGAATCGGCGCCTCGAGCCCAGGGTGCACACTGTCTTCTTGACCACCGGGTTCGCCAACGTCTACCTGAGCTCCTCGCTGATCAAGGACGTCTGCGCCCACGGCGGCAGCATCGAGGGGCTGGTGGCTCCCAGCGTGGCGGTGGCGCTGCGGCGCAGACTGGCGCCTGGAGCGGATCCCAGTCTGGGGGCGTTTGAGGAGGCAGGATGAGCGATATTTCCGACGAATTCGACCTTGAACCGGAGCCGGTGTCGATCATCGATATGCTCGATCATCTGGAGTCCTTGGTGAACCAGAGCCGGAGGGTCCCGCTCACCCCCAATATCGTGATCAACGAGGAGGAGATCCTCGACGTCCTGGACCAGATCCGGGTGGGCATGCCAGAGGAGATCAAGGAGGCACGCATGGTGCTGGAGACCCGCGAGTCGCGCCTCCGGGAGGCCCAGGAGCAGGCCGAACAGATCCTGGCCGCAGCCCAGGAGCGCGCCGAGCGCCTCACCGATGACCATGAGGTGACGAGAAGAGCCGGAGCTGAGGCGGATGCCATTCTCACCGACGCCAGGGAACGGAGCCGCAAGATGCGTCGCGACGCCGACGACTACGCCCGGGAGCGGATGGAGGAATTGGAAACCCAGCTGGCGACCGCGCTCTCGCAGGTTCGGCGAGGCGTGGAGGCACTGGAGGCGGGGCGGGAGGGTGGCTCCGAAGACAAGCCCAAGGGCAGGGGTCGCCGGCGCTGAGCCATGGCGGTAGGCCCGCCTGTTAGACTCCCTTGACGTATGGCTCTTCCCAAGGAACGAATCCCCAAGGCGCGTCGCGACCGGCGCCGGTCCCACCTCGCCCTTACGGCGCCTTCGCTGGTGCCCTGCCCGCGTTGCCGGCAACCGCGTCGGTCGCATACCGTCTGCGCCAATTGCGGGCATTACAAGGGGCGCGAGGTCATCGCGACTGAATAGCCCGGCACCTCGAGCCGAGGAGGGGGCGGACCTGGTCTACGGCTCGCTGGCGTTGGTTTTCCCGGGCCAGGGGGCGCAGACCCCGGGCATGGGAGCGGAGCTGATCGCGGCGGGGCTATCCCTGGCACTTCTGGATGTAGCCGGTGAGCAGGGGTTGGATCTGGCCAGGCTCTTGGTCGAGGGTACCGCGGAGGACCTGCGTCCCACCCAGGTCGCCCAGCCCGCGCTGTACTACTGTGGGGTCGCCCTGGGGCGGCGCGTTCAGGAGTTGGGCCTGCGTCCGCGGTTCGCCGCCGGCCACAGCCTGGGCGAGTACTGCGCCCTGGTGGTGGCCGGGGCGCTCGACGCCGAGGACGGAATGCGCCTGGTGCTGGAGCGGGGCAGGCTGATGGCGGCCGCCCCCGTGGGCACCATGGCCGCTGTGCTCGGACTCGGTACCGAGGCACTCGGCCAGATCTGCCAGGAGGTGTCCAGTGCCGGGGAATGTTGTGTCATCGCCAACGACAACTGCCCTGGGCAGCTGGTGATCTCAGGCTCGCTGGAGGGGGTCCGGGCGGCGTCAGAGCGATCGGTTGCGGCCGGCGCGCGTCGGGTGATCCCGCTCAGCGTCGGGGGAGCGTTCCATTCCCCGTTGATGGCGGAGGCGGCGCTGGCATTCGGGGCCGCGGTCGACGGGATCAAGCTTCGCGACCCGGACTTCCCCGTGGGCTCCGGGGCGAAGGGGCGGTTGCTGTCCAGCGCTGACGAGATTCGGCAGAGCCTGCGGGTCCAGCTGGAGAGCCCGGTTCGCTGGACCGAGGTGGTGACGGCGATGGCCGGCACGGGCACCTTTTTGGAGTGCGGCCCCGGCAACACCCTGGCGGCGCTGATCCGGCGAACCCTGGAGGGCGCGACCGTCCTGCCGGTGGGATCCCCCGCGCAGGCACAGTCCGCCTTCGGGCTGGTGCGCGAGTCCGCATCTCTGGCGGCGAGGCCATAAGGGGAGATCCTCCTCATAGAATGAACGCCAGGGTGCCCCGGTGCAGAACGCGAGCGGCGGCGCTGGCTTCCCTGCCCCCGGTCGCGCGATGAAGTCCTTCGTGCGCCGGCTGGTGGGGGTCGCTCATTCTGGGGCGTCCCCGGAGGGCGCGCCTGTTGACCCCGGCGCGGAGGGGCTCCCCGTGGGACCGGGCTCGGGTCGCGGAGGTGGTACCGAAGGCTTTACCGTATTGCCCGGGGAGCGTCTGAGTGGGGCCGGGCCGGTGCTCACGACGGCCTCGGACCTGCACCCAGCGCGAACTCAGGCCGCTTCGGATAGGCAAGTCGCGGGAACTTCGATGACAGCCCCGGCACAGCCGGACAGCACGGCGACCACAGGTCGTCTAACGAGGGGTAAAGATGGCAGACATGACTTGGGACAGCTTCCAGGCGATAGTCGTCGAACAGCTCGGCGTCGAAGCCGATCAGGTGACGCCGGAGGCGAACTTCGTGGAGGACCTCAACGCGGACTCGCTGGACCTGGTGGAACTGATCATGGCCTTCGAGGAGGCGTACGGGATGGAGATACCGGACGAGGACGCGGAGAAGATTCAGACCGTGGGGCAGGCCTGGGACTACGTGAAGGAGCACTCGGACCTGGCCAGCTGATGGCCCCAGCGCCCGCCCCGGCCCGCCGGCGCCGGACCGGAGCGGGCGCTGAGGAACTGGCCCGGCAGGCGGTGGAGGCGGAGCGCCGCCTCGACGACCTGCAGGAGCGCCTGGGTCTGCGCTTCAAGCGGCGGGAGTTGCTCCGCGAGGCCATGACCCACACCTCCTGGATCAACGAGCGGGGCGACCAGGGCCGGGACAACGAGCGCCTCGAGTACCTGGGCGATGCGGTCCTGGAACTGGTGGCGGGGGAGTATCTCTTCAGCCGATTCCCCAACTACGACGAGGGACAACTCACCCAGATGAGGTCGTCGCTGGTGAGCACGGTGGCCCTCGCCCGGCTGGGGGAGCAGCTCCTCCTGGGCGAGACCCTGCGTCTGGGTAGGGGGGCGGCCAAGTCGGGGGCGCGCCGCTTGACCTCGCTGCACGCCAACGCCTTTGAGGCGCTGGTGGGGGCCATCTTTCTGGACCAGGGATATCGCAAGGCCGGTAAGGTATTCCTCTCCCGCATTGGCGACCTGAGCGCTTGGACCGACCCCAATTTCAAGGGCCGCCTCCAGGCCCTTGCCCAGGAGCGCTACGGAGCTCCACCTCAGTACCAGACGGCGCCGGCCCCCGGCGACCCCAGATCCCGGGTGTACATGTCCCAGGTGTCGGTCGAGGGCCATGGCCAGCTCGGAGAGGGGCGCGGTGGCACCAAGCAGGCGGCCGAGCAGGCGGCCGCCCGGGCCGCCATCGACCTGCTGGTGGCCCCGGTCTCCAAGAAGCGTCGACGGCGGTCTCCGGCTGCCGAGGCGGCGCCGGCGCCGACCGCTCTGTGGGCGCCCAGTGCTCCCACGACCGCCGGGCAGCTCGAACCGGCGGCGGCTGCTCCGGCCGTCCCCGGAGGAGCCGAGGTCGTGGCCGGTCCTGCGGCCGATGTCGCCACCGAACCGCAGGCACCTGAGGCGCCATCCGGCAAACGCCGCCGCCGCCGCTCCAGCCGGAGTCGGGTCGCCACCAACGACGCGGGCACGGTCGCAGCTGAGGCGCCGGAGCCGACTCCAGCCGTGGTGCTGGCTGAGACCCCAACAGCTCCCGAGGTCGGCGATGGCGCACCCGCCAAGCGCCGCCGCCGCCGTCCCAGCCACGGCCGCACGGAAGCCGCTGAGCCTGCCGGCACTCCGGCCGGGACGGGGGAGCTTGCGGCTGAGCCGCCGCCTTTGCGGCCGGACGAATTGGCTCTGGCCGCAGATGGGGTGCCGGCCAAGCGTCGGCGGCGCCGCTCCACCCGCGGCCGGACTCCGACCGGTGAGGCGGAGGACATTCGCAATCAGTCGGCGCTGGCGGAGGTGGGGTCTCTCCCGGAGACAGTTCCTCCGCCTTCGGGCGATCCCGAGCCAGCCAAGCGGCGCCGTCATCGCTCCGGGCGGAGCCGGTCGGCGACGGCGCCGCTTGGCGAGACTCCTACGCTTGCGGAGTTCCCAGCGCGGGATAGCGTGGCACCGTTCCCCGAGGGCGGGCCCGCCCAGGCGCACGGTCCCTCCGACCAGGCTCGGGCGGAGGCGGCCCACCTGGAGAGTGGACCCAGCCCCGCCGCGGCGGAGGCGGTCTCAGTGGCGGGGCCCGACGGGGCGCCGGTCAGGCGCACCCACCGTGGACGCCGGGGGGGGCGTCGGCGCCCCGGGGGCACGGTGACCCCGGCTCCATGAGGATCAGCCGACTGCAGGTCCAGGGGTTCAAGAGTTTCGCCTCCAGGTCTGAGTTGGAGCTCGGCCCCGGGATCACCGCCGTGGTGGGCCCAAATGGAAGTGGCAAGTCGAACCTGGTGGACGCCATCCGCCTGGTTCTGGGCGGGGCCAGCGCTCGCGAGCTGCGGGGCCAGCGCCTGGAACAGGTGATCTTCGGGGGTGGTGAGCGCCGGGCCGCCCTCGGCATGGCCGAAGTCACGCTGGTCTTCGACAACGAGGACAACCGACTCCCGGTCGAGGACATCGAGGTGGCGCTCACGCGCCGGGTGTATCGAGATGGCACCAGCGAGTTTCGCCGCAATGGGGCTCGGGTCCGGCTGCGCGACCTGGGCCGGCTGCTGGATGCCACCGGGCTCACCCAGGCGGGCTACGCGGTGATCGCCCAGAACGACATCGAATCCATCATCCGGGCCACGCCGGCTCAGCGGCGACATCTGGTCGAGGAGGCCGCCGGGGTGAGGGGGTCCCAGGCCCTGCTCGATGACAGCCGAGCCCGTCTGCACGCTCTTGACCAGTGGCTCGAGGGTTCGGCCGGCAGGCTGGCGGAGCTACTTCCACGCATTGAAGCGCTTGGCCATGAGGCGGAGGCCGCGGAGGAGGCCGCCGGCATCCGCAACCGCCTGGCCGAACTTCGCGGCAGCCTGGAGCGGGCGGCCTGGCTGGCGGCGATGTCCGAGGCCCAGCGCATCGAGCGGCAGTTCACCACGGCCGTGCGACGGCGGGAGCAGGCTGCGCTCGAGTTCGGCGAATATGATCTCCACTACGCTCAGGAGCGCGAGCTGCTGCAGCGGGAGCAGGCCGGTCGGTTGGACCTGGAGCGGCAGGTCGGGCACCTGGCGCTGCGCCTGCAGCAGGTGGAATCAGCGCGCGAGCGGTGGTTGGATCGTGCTCAGCAGGCGGCGGCGGCGCACGACGCGGCGCGCCGCCAGCGCCAGGAGGCGGCCGAGGACATCGAAAACCTCGGCTACCCGGCGGCTGTTCGGACGGAGGGGTCAGCGACAGCAGATCAAAAGCAGCTTCAGAGAGTCGACCTGGAGCGGGAACTGGCCGGCCTGGAGCGTCGCCGCAGCGAGCTGCGCAGCGCGCTTGCCAGTCGCGAGGAGTCGGGTCGTCGGCTGCACCGTGAGCTGAACGAGCTGACCCGCAAGCAGGCCGAGGCGGACGCTGCTCTGACCGCGGCCAGGGCTCGGGTGGAGCGAGCTGCCCAGCTGGATTCGGCTCTCAGCGAGCGAGTCGGGGATGCCGAGAGCAACCTCTCCCAGGTCACAGAGCAGGGGGTGGCCGCGGAGGCCGCCGCTCAGGACCAGGCCGCTGAACTGGCCCGATCGGTGCGAGCCGAAGCCGCCGCCCTGGAGGTGCTGGGCGTGGCTGAGCGGGCGGTCGCGGCCGCCACCCAGGCCGAGCGGGAGGCATCGGCGCAATTGGCGGCCCAGACCGCCCTGCTGGCCAGCCGCCGCGAGGGTCGGGCTATCGCCGAGGCGGTTGGGCGTGGAGTCCTTTCGGTCCACCCCCTGGGCGCCTCGCTGCGGGCCATCTCCGCCGCTGACAGCCGCGCCCTCGAGGCCGGGCTGGGGCAGCTGGCGGCGGCGCTGGTGGGGTCATCGGAAGAGGCCAGGGCGGCTCTGGCCATGGCCGGCGAGGCGGCGGAGATGGTGTGCTGGCCGGTGCCGGGAGAGGAGCCCGCGCCGGCCCTCGAGGGCTGCCGTCCCCTCTCCTCCGCGCTGCAGGGCCCGGCCGAGGATCTCGCCGTGGTGGAGCGGATCTGCCGACATACCTGCCTGGCGGTGAGTCGACAGGCAGCGGCCGGGTGGCTGGAGCGTTTCCCGCAGGGGCGAGCGGTGCTCGCCGACGGGACCGTGCTCGGGATCGGAATGGAGGTCACGCCCGCTCGGGCGGACGGCGACCTGGAGGCATTCTCCCAGCTGGAACACTGGCGCCGAGAGGTCGAGCGCCAGGGCGCTGAGCTGGAGCAGGCGACTCGCCGCCTGGAGTGGGCTCGCAAGCAGCATCAGCGCCAGCGCAGTGGAGTCGACCAGGCCCGTTCCAGGGCGGCCCAGAGCCAGGGCCAGCGCGATGCCGCCAAACGCGAGCAGCTGCGACTGGAGGGGCATCTTCTGGAGTTGCGGCAGCGTTTGCAGGAAGTCCATGCCGAGCTGGAGAGGGAGCGCGCCCAACTGGTGTCCGGGAGTGCCAACGAGGCCAGCTCCGGGCTGGAGCTGGAGCGCGTCACCCGGGTTCTGGAGGCTGAGGAGAGCGCCGCCGACCGTCTGCGGGAGGAGTTGGCTGGGCTGGCCGCTCCGGCTCAGGCGGTCGGAACCGCTCTTGATCAGGTGCGGCTTGAACTAGCGGCCCTGGAGATGGAGGAGCGCGCCCTTCGACAGCGCGAGCAGGAGCGGGCCCAGCGCGTCGCCCACCTGGAGGAGCGTGGTCGGGCTGCCGAGCAGAGATTGGCCGAGGCGGAGGCAGCCGCCCTGGTGGCTCTCGCGCTGGCGGCCGAGGCGGAGGAAGAGGCCGGCTCGCTGGCCGACCAGCTGGCCCAGCTCCGGGAGCGAGCACAGGGCGGACAGGTCGCCGAGTCGGATCCGCTCCAGCAACTCGCGAAGTTGGAGAGGACTCGGGCCGAGCTGGAGTCGGCCCTCAACGGCGCCGCCGCGACGGTGGCTCTGTTGGAGCGGGAGCTGGACCTCCACCGCGAGCGCGTTGACCAGCTGGGAAAGCAGTTGGGAGCCCAGCCGGAGGGCGGCGACGAGACCTCGTTGGCCATGGGTAACCCGGAGCGCGCGGCCCAGGAGATCAGCCGCCTGGAGCGGCGCCTGCTTGGCCTCGGTCCGGTCAACGAGCTGGCCCCGCAGCAATTGCAGGAGCTGCTGGCTCGGACCGAGGGCCTGCGCTCGGCCCATGAGGACACCACCGCGGCTCGCCAGGACCTGGATGCGGTTCTGGGCCAGCTGGAGGCGGTGAGCGGTGGCCGGTTTAGGCAGACTCTGACCCGGGTCACCCGGGAGTTCGAGCTGGTGTGGCGCGAGCTGTTCGGCGGAGGCCGGGCGACCCTGCTGGTCACCTCGGGAGAGGGGCCGACGGGGGTCGACCTGGAGGTGCAACCACAGGGCAAGCGGGTAATCCCGATGGCGCTGCTTTCGGGCGGCGAGCGGGCTCTCACCGCCCTGGCCCTGGTGCTGGCGCTACAGGAGGTCTCGCCCAGTCCCTTCTACGTGTTCGACGAGGTGGACGCCGCGCTCGACGAGGTGAACGTGGCCAACTTCGCCAGACTGCTCAAGAGCCGCGCTGCCCGGAGCCAGTTTCTGGTCGTCACCCACAGCCTGACCACCATGGCGATGGCCTCCCACCTCTATGGAGTCACCCAGGATGGGCGTGGCTCCAGCCGGGTGCTCTCGGTCCGGCTGGCGGAGGACGGCCAGAGCATCGAGGAGGAGGAGCCCCAGACCAGCGCTGACCTCGCCGAGGCTGGCGTCCTTGGCTGACGCCCTCGCCAGGCCCCGCTGGTGGCGCCGACTCCCGGGACGGCTGGATCGGGTCGGTAGCGGCCTGGGCCACCAGCTGCGCAGTCGCCTCAGCCTCGGGCGCGGGGCCGGCGAGGAGGTCTACGAAGAGGTTTTCGAGCTGCTCCTGGCCAGTGACTGTGGCGTTGCCATTTCCGAGGACCTGGTGGCCGGGATGCGGCAGCGGGCCACCAGGGAGCGACTGCGAGATTCCTCGCAGCTGCTGACCGCTCTGCGTGAAGAGATGGAGTCGCAGTTGGCCGGTCGCGATCGCGAGCTGGGCCTGGCGGGCGCCCCCTGTGTCTGGCTGGTGGCCGGGGTCAACGGCTCCGGGAAGACCACCACCATCGCCAAGTTGGCATGGCGGCTGCGAGCGCAGGGGGTGACGCCCCTGGTGGCCGCGGCAGACACCTTCCGGGCGGCCGCCATCGACCAGTTGCGGCGGATGGTAGAGCCCACCGGGGCCGAGGTGGTGGCCCATCAGCCCGGTGCCGACCCCGCCGCCGTGGTGTTCGACGCCATCGCGGCGGCGCGGGCTCGGGGCCGTGAGGTGGTCCTGGTGGACACCGCGGGCCGCCTGCACACCAAGGACAACCTGATGCAGGAGCTGGGCAAGATTCGGCGAGTTGTGGCTGGTCAGCTCCCCGGCCAGCCGGCCGAGTCCCTGCTGGTCCTGGACGCGTACGTGGGGGCCAACGCGATCGCCCAGGCGCGTTCCTTCGGGGAGGTGATCGGAGCCACCGGCCTGGTCTTGTCCAAGCTGGACGGCAGCGCTCGGGGTGGCTACGTTTTCCAGGTCGAGCGCGAGCTCCGCCTACCCGTCAAGTTGGTCGGAGTGGGGGAGGGAATCGGGGACCTGGAGGACTTCGACCCCAAGGCGTATGTCGAGAGCCTGCTGGCGGACTGAACCATCCCAAGCGGCGTCAGTCCACTCCAGTTGGAGCGAGCGGCGCCGAGATCCAGGTTGCGGTTGGAGACGCACCCCCCTTAGCCTGTAAAGGCCTTGACCTTGACAGCCGATGGACTCACAGACTCGCGACTCCAGCGCCAGCGGCTTCTGGACGTCTACTCGCCGGTCCTCACGGAGCGCCAGCGCGAGGCGCTTCGCCTTCATCTTGAGGAGGATTGGTCGGTGACCGAGCTGGCCCAGGCGCTGAGCATCTCTCGGGCTGCCGCCCATGACCTGATCCGTCGGGGGCTGCTCCGGATGGAGGAGATGGAGAGTCAGATCGGCCTTTGCCGTCGCCTGGAGGCCGCCGAGCAAGGGCGGTTGGCCCTAGAGCTGAAGGTCGCCAGGCTCGAGGTTCAGCTGCGGCAGATGGGTGGCCGCGGCTGATGTTTGACACGCTGACCGACAAGCTGGGGCTGGCTTTCAAACGCTTCACCGCGAAGGGGCGGCTGACCCCGGAGGACGTCGATGTCGGACTTCGGGAGGTGCGCCTGGCCCTGCTCGAGGCTGACGTCAACTACAAGGTTGCGCGCGAGTTCGTCGACCGGGTTCGCGACCGGGCGGTTGGCAGTGACGTGCTGGACAGCCTGACGCCAGGCCAGCAGGTGATCAAAATCGTCTTCGAGGAGCTGGTCGCCTTGCTGGGAGGCTCCGACGCCGCCATCAGCTACAGCCCCGAGCCTCCCACGACCCTGATGCTGGTTGGGCTCCAGGGCTCGGGCAAGACCACCACCGCGGTCAAGCTCGCGCTCCTGGTCCGCCGTGAGGGGCATCGCCCGATGCTGGTCGCTGCGGACCGGCGGCGGGCCGCGGCGGTCGAGCAACTCCAGACCCTGGCCGGTGAGCAGCAGCTGGGAGTCCTGGTCGCCGACGACACCAAGGGGATAGCCAGAGGGGTTGAGCGGGCGGTGGCCGAGGCGCGCCGCCAGGGCGCCGACGTGGTCATCGTGGACACGTCCGGGCGCCTCCATCTCGACCAACCATTGATGGACGAACTCAAGGCGATCCGCTCGGCGACCAAGATTCACCACTCGCTGCTGGTCGTGGACGCGATGACAGGTCAGGAGGCGGTTCGGCTGGCCGGTGCCTTCAAGGATGAGGTCGGCATCGACGGGGTGCTGCTCACCAAGCTCGACGGGGATGCTCGTGGTGGGGCCGCCCTGTCCATGCAGGCGGCGATCGGGCTCCAGGTCTGGTATTGCGGCGTGGGGGAGCGACCTCGGGACCTCGAGGTGTTCCACCCGGAGCGGATGGCACGGCGGATTCTGGGGATGGGCGACGTGCTGACTCTGATTGAGCGGAGTCAGGATGAGATCAGCCCTGAGGAGGCTCTCTCCGCCCAGGAGCGGATGCGCCAGGGGCGCCTCACCCTCGACGACTTCGTCAGTCAGCTGCGTCAGATTCGTAAGCTCGGCCCCCTGGAGTCGGTGCTGGGTATGATGCCCGGGGGCCGCGAACTGATCCGGTCGCAGGGTGTGGCCATGCCCGACGAGAGCCAGCTGCGCAAGCTGGAGGCGATCGTGCTCTCGATGACTCCGGAGGAGCGGCGCCGGCCAGAGCTGGTCGACTCCTCCCGGCGCCGTCGGATCGCCAGTGGGAGTGGAACCACCACGGTGGAGGTTTCCCGCCTGATCAAGAGCTTCGACCGGATGCAGTCGGTGATGCGGAGCCTGACCGGGGCGGGGGGAAAGCGCCGTCTGGCTCAGGAGCTGTTCAGGGGCTCGGGCGGCGGCATGCCGCTCCTCAAGGGGTGAACACGATCAGCGCGGCGGGCAGCCTAGCCGTCCCCGCAGAAGCAGGAGATCAACAGTGGCAGTGAAGATTAGGCTGAAGAGGATGGGCGCCAAGAAGCGTCCCTTCTACCGGGTGGTGGTGGCTGATGCTCGCTCCCCTCGCGACGGCAGGTTCATCGAGTCGGTGGGGTATTACGACCCGCTCCATGACCCCGCCGTGGTCAAGCTCGACGACCAGCGAATCCGCCACTGGATGGGCACCGGCGCCAAGCCCTCGGACGTGGTCCGCGAGCTGATGGAGCGCCAGGGTCTGCTCCCCGCGTCCGCCCGGCCGGCGCGGGCCAAGGCGGCCCAGCCAGAGGTCGCCGCGGCTCCAGGGGAGTCCGCCGCGAGCCCGGCGTCGCCGGCTGCCAACGCCGCGGTCGACGCGGAGGCTCCCGAGGCAATGGACGAGCCCGCCGAGGCTCCTGCGGAGGATGCCAGCCAGACGGTCGTGTCGGAGCCCGAGGGCGGCGTTCCCGAGGCGGCGGATGACGACGACCCGGCCTTCCCGGCGGAGCCCGGTGAGGCCTGATCAGATGCCGGACTACGGGCAGTTGGTCAGCTTCATGGTCAGCCAGATCGTCAGTGAACCAGAGGCAGTCACGGTAGAAGTCGAGCAGGATGGTCACCGTGCCATCGTTCGCGTGCGGACCTCGCCGGCCGACCTGGGCAAGGTCATCGGACGCAACGGTCGCCACATCGAAGCGATTCGGACGGTGGTTAAGGCAGCCTCGCTGCGTTCCCGGGATTGGGTGCATGTGGAGGTGCGCGATTGAGCGCCGGTCCTCAATGGGTGCGGGCCGCCCGGGTGGTCAAACCCCACGGGCTGAGCGGCGAAGTCTGCCTGGAGATGCTGGGTGGTGGCCCCGGCCGCCTCACTCCGGGCAGCCGCGTGAGGTCATCCCAGGGCCTGGTGGAGGTGGAGGGCATCCGTCAGGCCGGCCAGTTCGTCCTCGGCAGGCTGTCCGGCGTCGATGACCGGGAAGGGGCCGCCGCCCTGTGTGGGGGATACCTCGAGGTGGCGGGTGACCAGGTGCGCCCGCTCGCAGAGGGCGAGTATTTCCATTTCCAGTTGGTGGGTCTCGAGGTTCGCGACCAGAGCGGGCGAGCCCGGGGTGAGCTGATCGAGGTGGAGACCTACCCCGCCAACGACGTCTATGTGCTCCGCACCCCCCAAGGTGAGCTGAGAGTGCCGGCGGTCCGCCAGGCGGTGCTCGCGATTGACCTCGCGGCCGGCGCCATGACCGTCGCCAGCGGCTTTTTCGAGGAGGCCGTTGATGCGCTTTGATGTGATCACGCTCTTCCCCCAGGTCTTCCCCGGTCCTCTGTCGATAGGGGTGGTGGGCCGAGCCCTGGAGGCCGGGCTGGTTCAGATCGAGACCCATGACCTGCGCCAGTGGGGGCTGGGTGTCCATCGCCAGGTTGATGACATCCCTTTCGGCGGGGGCCCGGGGATGGTGCTCCGGCCTGAGCCGCTCTTCGCTGCGGTGCGGGCGGTGGCTGGCATCCCCGGGCTGGAGCCAGCGCACCCGATCCTGCTCTCAGCCCACGGCCGGCGGCTGGACCACGGGCTCGTTGAGCGGCTCAGCGGGGAGTCCCGGATCCTGCTCATCTGCGGCCGGTATGAGGGGGTCGATGAGAGGGTGAGGCTGGGTCTGGGGGTCGACGAGATCACAGTCGGTGACTTCGTCGTCAGCGGGGGCGAGCTGCCCGCGATGTTGCTCATTGAGGCGGTCGCCCGCCAGCTTCCCGGAACCCTGGGCGACCCCGAATCCGCCGTGGACGAAAGCTTCGCCCAGGGCATGCCCGAGTATCCCCACTACACTCGACCCGCCGTCTTCGAGGATTTGCCGGTGCCAGAGGTGCTGCGAAGTGGCGATCATGCGAAGATCGCCGCCTGGCGGAGCGAGGCCGCCCGAGAACGGGCGCGGCGGTTGCGACCCGACCTGCTGGGCGGAGATGGGCGAGCGGCGGCGGTTCAATCAGTCGGTCTAGAGCCAGAACCGGGAGCGGCCAGGGCCGGCGCCGGGACGGGAGGAATGCCATGAACGTGATCGATCTCCTCGAGGAGGAGCAGCTGCGGGAAGATGTCCCGGAGCTTCGCCCGGGGGACACGGTTCGAGTCCATGCCAAGGTCGTGGAGGGGACTCGCGAGCGGGTCCAGGTCTTCGAGGGAGTGGTGATCGGACTCCACAGCGGGGGTGTGCGCCGCTCGGTCACCGTCAGGCGCACGGCCCATGGGGTCGGGGTTGAGCGCACCTTCCTGGTTCACTCGCCGCGCCTGGCCATGATCGAGGTGGTGCGCCACGGGAAGGTGCGCCGGGCCAAGCTCTATTACCTGCGCGGCCGGGTCGGTAAGAAGGCGAAGATCCGGGAGCGGCGCGAGGTCACGGTCAAGGTGCCGGTGGCCGCGGCGGTCCCGGTGGTGGAGCCCGAGGTAGTCGAGGCGGAGCCGGTCGCCCCACCGAGGCGGCGCTCCTTGCGGCCTCGCCGTTCGGTCGATTGAGGGCAGATCGCGGTCGCGACGGTGAGCGCGCCGCAGGCAATAAACTGGAGCTGTGATCGACACCCCCCCCACCAAGGCCAGCCGGGTGTTGGTGGTATCGCGCCCGGCCTCGCGCTCGGAATCCATGCAGCGTGCGCTGGAGAAGCGAGGCTTGGACATGGTTCTCTTCGAGTCCAGCGGGAGCGCTGCCGCCGCCCTGGACGGGACTCCGGTGGAGGCTGTGCTGATCGATGTGGTCGGCGATGATGCTGACCTGGTGCCCCTGATTCGGCAGATCCGGGGCAGCATCCTGCACGCGGCGGTCCCGGTGGTTCTGGCGGTTGCTGATCCCAATTCCCCGTTGGTGGCCGCGGCCCTGGACGCCGGTGCCAGCGAACGGGTGCTGCGCAGCAGCCCGGCGCAGGCGGTGGCTGACCTCCTGCAAACCAGGATCATGGCGGCGGCTTCTCCCCAGCGACCCAGCAAGGGCAGCGGTGAGCTATGGGTCGTCTGCGGCCCTCGGGGCGGGGTGGGCAGGACCATGATCGCGTCCAACCTGGCGGTCCTGGCGGCGGACAGCTACCGGGTGGCGCTGGTAGACAACGTCCCCCGCTTCGGCAGCGCTCTGGTGGCCTTCAACCTTCCTCCCCAGACGCCGACCTGGGTCGAGCTCACCACGGTAGGCCCGGACGAGGAGATTTTCGACCGGCTGCCGCGACATCCCAGCGGGGTGTCGGTGCTGCCGGCGCCGTCCCGCCCGGAGCTGGCGGACTCGGTTGCTCCGGCTGCGGTCGGGGCGATGATCGTGCGCCTGACCCACGCCGCGGAGCTGGTGGTGGTGGACCAGGGTGGGCGACTCGACAACGGCGGCATAGACGTGCTGGAGACCTCGGACCACATGGTGGTGGTGGGCACGCCCGACAACCCGGGGGTCTACGCCCTTTTGGCCTGGCTGCGAATCTGCGATCAGCTGCGCATCCCTCGAGATCGCATCTCGGTGCTTCTGAACTGCGTACTGCCCTACCATCAGGTCGACGCCGACCGTGCCGCCAAGGTTCTGGAGCAGCCGGTGCTGTCAGTGCCCCACGCCGGCCTGGATGGCGTCAGGTCCCTGAGTGGCGGCGAGCCACTGGCTTGGCGTCACCCCGGTAACCGCTGGGTGAAGTCGCTGCGCAACACCTTCGAGCAGATCTCCCCGGTTCTGGCGGCTGGCCTCAAGCACTGACTGCTGCCACTGCGGCGCCGGCTCGGCCAGGGCTCTGCGGCCGCGCCTAGGCCGCCCCGGTGGGTGCCTTGCCCTCCGGCCAGTACTGCTCCTCCAGGATCTCGGAGTCGTCCAGGCCGCGGCGGCGCATAACCGCCCTGGCGGTGGCGATCATCCCTGGGTGGCCACAGAGGTAGACAACTCCGGTCCTGGGGCCGATGCCGAACTCGTCTGAATACTTCCTGAGCACGTCCTCAGCCCGCCCCGTCTCCCCCTGCCAGCTGGGTTCATCCCATGGCCGGCTCACCGTGGGGACGTAGCGGAAGCCCGACAACCGCGTCTCCAGGTCGATCATCTCCTGCTGGTATCCGAATTCGTGGGGGTAGCTGGCGCCCTGGACAAGCATGATTCGATGTGGCCCACCGCCTTGGCCAAAGGAGCGGCTGAGCTGGCGCAGGATGCTCGCGAAGGGGGCAATGCCCGTCACCGTCGCCAGGAAGAGGTGGGCCCGGTCAGGGTCCAGCCCCTGGCGCAGGAAGATCCCCTTGGGGCGCTTGCGCATCAGCAGGTGGTCCCCAGCCCCGAGCCGGTGCAGGTGAGGCGTGAGGGCGCCTCCGGGAATCATCTCGATGAAGAACTCCAGCTCCGCTTCCTCCGGCGCTGAGACGATCGAGTAGGGGCGTTCCAGCACCCGGCCGTCGAGGTCGACGCCGAGGGTGGCGTATTGCCCGGGGCGAAACGCGAAAGGAGCCTCGGGCCGGACTCGGATGGTCCACAGCTCGGACGCGAGGTCGCGGCGCTCGGTGATCAGGCAGGAGTCGTATTTGTCTGAAAGTGGGTTCGACACTGGTGCTGGGGGTCTCCACGCGGGCTCGGGTTGGGGCCAGTGTACCCAGGCCGCGGCGCACTCCCTGGCCCGATTGAGATTGCCGCTGCCCGGGAAGGCTCTGGGAAGGCTGTTGATAGAATCGCCAGGCCCCACTGCCAACCCGCCCAAGGAGCACTTTTCGTCAGATGCCCGCCCGGACCCTGATCATCGTCGAGTCGCCCAGCAAGGCCAGGACTCTGAGCAAGTTCCTCGGCACCAAGTACGACGTCAAGGCGTCGATGGGCCATGTGGTTGATCTGCCCCGTTCCAAGCTCGGGATCGACGTCGAGCAGGACTTCGCCCCTGATTACACGGTGATCAAGGGCAAGGAGAAGCAGCTGGCCGAGCTCAAGACGGCGGCCAAGAAGTCGGGCCGGGTACTGCTGGCAGCGGACCCCGACCGCGAGGGCGAGGCCATTGCCTGGCACATAGCCAACCAGTTGAAGCTGCCGGACCCAGAGCGGATCGTGTTCAGAGAGGTGACCCAGCCGGCGGTGGAGGCCGCCCTGCAGCAGCCTCGGCCGATCGACCGCAACTTGGTGGACGCCTACCAGGCGCGTCGAGCCATTGACCGCCTCCTCGGCTACAAGCTGAGCCCGTTGCTGTGGCGGAAGATCCGCAAGGGCCTCTCGGCCGGGCGGGTGCAGTCGGTGGCGCTCCGCCTGGTGTGTGACCGCGAGGACGAGATCGACAGCTTCGTGCCCAGGGAGAGCTGGACTTTGGATGCGGTGCTCGAGACTCGGGCGAAGGACCGGTTCACCGCCCGCTACCAGGGCCAGGGTGAGGCGCCCAAGCGCCGACGGGGAGCCGTCGCCGAGGACGATGACGACCGCAGTGGCCTCAGTGACGAGGCGGCGACCCAGCGGGTGCTGGCGGAGCTGCAGGGTGCTGAATTTCAGGTCGCCTCGGTGGAGCGCAGGCGGGTGCGCCGCAACCCACCCCAGCCTTACACCACCAGCACCATGCAGCAGGACGCCTCCTCGCAGCTGCGCTTCAGCCCCACCAAGACCATGAGGGTGGCGCAGCAGCTCTACGAGGGCGTCGACCTGGGGCCGGCGGGCGCCACCGGTCTGATCACCTACATGCGCACCGATTCGGTGAGGGTGAGCCAGCTGGCGATCGACCAGGCCCGGGACTACGTCAGCGCCAACTTCGGCAAGTCGTACCTGGGCACGGCCGCGGCCGGCAAGCGCTCCAGCAAGAGCGCGGTGCCATCTCAGGACGCCCACGAGGCGGTGCGGCCAACCGCGGCCGAACGCTCTCCTGAGGCGGTGGCGGAGTACCTGACAGCCGATCAGCTGCGCCTCTATCGACTGGTCTGGCGCCGCTTCATGGCCAGCCAGATGAGCCCCGCCGAGTTCGACTCCACCCGAGTTGAGGTGACGGCGGCCGGCCATCGGTTCCGCGCCACCGGCAGTCAGCTGGTCTTCGACGGTTTCCTCAAGGTGAGTGGCGGCGATGATCGCCAGGACGAGCTCCTGCCCGCAGTCGCCGCCGGCGACCCGCTGGCCTTGCTGGATCTTCATCCAGAGCAGCACTTCAGCCAGCCTCCGGCCCGCTACACGGAGGCGAGTCTGGTCAAGGAGATGGAGGAGAGGGGCATCGGTCGCCCCAGCACCTATGCCCCAACCGTGGAGCTGATCCAGACCAGGGCGTACGTCCGCCAGCTGGAGCGTCGGCTCCACCCCGCTCCCCTCGGCCGCGCGGTGAACGAGGCCCTCACCACCCAGTTCCCGGCGGTGGTCGACTTCGGCTTCACCGCCGAGCTGGAGAAGCGCCTGGACGCCGTGGAGACAGGTGAAGCCGCCTGGGTGCCGGTGGTCCGGTCCTGGTACGAGCCCTTCGCCAAGGTGCTGGATGAGGCCCAGGAGAGCATGCCAAGGGTCAAGATCCAAGCCCAGCCGGCGGGCGAGGACTGTCCCCGCTGTGGTGCTGAGCTGGTGGTTCGGAGCGGCCGCTTCGGTGACTTTGTCGGCTGCAGCCGCTACCCCGAGTGCGACTACATCCAGGGCAAGGAGGACAAGCTCCCGCCTGAGGAGATCGGCGAGGCTTGTCCCCAGTGTGGCAAGCCGCTGGTCCGGCGGAACAGCCGCCGGGGTCCGTTCATCGGCTGCTCGGCCTATCCGAAGTGCAAATACGTGCGCTCCGAGGCAGCGCCTGACGGGACCACCCGACCGGCCCGCCCGGCGGCCGAGCCGGTCGGCGAGAAGTGCCCGGAGTGCGGTCAGGACCTGGTCAAGCGGATGGGCCGCTTCGGTCCCTTCGTCTCCTGCTCTGGGTATCCCAAGTGCCGCTACCGGCCTCCGCGCGTCGCCACTGAGACCGCGGCGGACTCGGCGGCGGCGCCCGTCGCGGCCCGCCGGACGGTTCGTCGCCAGCCCGGCCGGAAGCGGACTGACCGTCAGCCCGTGGCCTGACCGGGGCCGGTCCGCGGGCCAGCGGTAGAATTTGAGCCTCGTGGCTTCCCATCAGAGCGTGGCCCCGCACGCCACCACCATTCTGGCGGTCCAGCGGGGATCCGAGATCGCCGTCGCTGGCGACGGCCAGGTGACCGTCGGTGACGTGGTGATGAAGCATCGCGCCAGCAAGGTCCGTCGTCTCTACCACGACCAGATCGTGGTGGGGTTCGCCGGCTCGGTGGCGGATGCCTTCACCCTCTTCGATAAGTTCGAGCGGCAGCTCGACCAGCATCAGGGCAACCTCTTGCGGTCGGCCGTAGAGCTGGGCAAGGAGTGGCGCACCGACCGCTACCTGCGCCATTTGGACGCGATGCTGGTGGTCGCCGGGCAAGGCCAGATGCTGCTGCTCAGCGGCGATGGCGACGTGATCGAACCCGATGATGGGATCGGGGCCATCGGCAGTGGTGGCCCCTATGCCCACGCGGCGGCCCGAGCGATGCTGCTGTACACCGAGCTCGGGGCAGCGGAGGTGGCCCGGCGCGCACTCGAGATCGCAGCTGCGATTTGCATCTACACCAACGACCAGATCATGGTGGAGACGGTGAACGTGGCCGAGGAGGCTCATGGTGCTGGAGTCTGATCTCAAGCCGGCCGAGATAGTGAGCTCTTTGGATCGCTTCATCGTGGGCCAGACCGAGGCCAAGCGGGCGATGGCGATTGCGCTCCGCAACCGGGTGCGGCGCATGCAGGTGGCGCCCGAGAGCCGGCGCGACATCGTGCCCAGCAACATCTTGCTAATTGGGCCCACGGGAGTGGGCAAGACCGAGATCGCCCGCCGGCTGGCGCAGCTGACAAATTCGCCATTCATCAAGGTCGAGGCCACCAAGTTCACCGAGGTCGGCTATGTGGGCCGGGACGTGGAGTCGATCATCCGCGACCTCCTGGAGCAGACCATCACCCACATGCAGAGCCAGCGCGTCGC
>JABEUU010000075.1 GCA_013044295.1 Candidatus Dormiibacterota bacterium | reverse complement strand
GGGACGTCGGATCTGGGTCGGAGCACCTACTTTCTCCAGCCGCTTCCCCGGTCCTCTCAGGGCCCCCAAGGCTGGCTCGGGGCTGGGCCAGCGGAGGGGCTTCCAGGGACGTCAGACGCCCCGGACGTCAAACGCGAGTTGCGGCTCAGGCGCCTCGGCCGATCCGGGTCCGAAGCCGACCCTCGCGCGCGAGCCCGGCCGGGTGCGGTCGCCTGGGTCGCGGCCCATTGGTCCCCATGAAGCAAATTGAGCCGGGGCTGCGGCAGCCCCGGCTCAAGGGGAGGACGGATCAGGCGGGGCTCAGCCGGACACCGAGCCGTTGATGCCCAGGTCCAGCACCAAGCGCACCCTGTGCACCGACTGCTTGGGGTTGTAGCGGACCGCCACCACCTCCCCCACCGGCAGCGTGGTGGCCGACTCCACGATTCGCTTCTGGCCGACGCCCTGGTACTTCCAGGCCTTGGCGTTGGGAGTGAGGCTGATGGTGAGCGTGTTCTTGTCGGGCTGGAGGATTTGCAAGACCCCGCCGGTGTCCGAGGTCACCACTCCGACCGCGCCGTGCAGGCGGGCGGGGCGCCAGTGGTGGGCGTGGGCGGTCGAGCTGGTCGACGGGGTGGACGGGGCCGAGGTGGCGGCGGTTACCGCCACCGCCCCGCCGGCGACCGCCGCCAGGGCTCCGGCCGTAGCGGCCAGGCCCCTGATGTAGAGCTTGCGCATCTGCTGTTCTCCTCTATGGTCAAGATGGCGTCCCGGCCGTGGCGCAGCCGGAGCTGACTTACCCTGAGGCTACCCTGACCCCGCCCAAGGCACCTGAACTGGGGCTTAGAGCGTGCCGTGGCTCCGGGTCCTCTCCCCTTGGCGCTGGGCCGGCTCACATCCGCCCCGGGGGGCCCTCCCAACGGCTTAGCGGGCGCGCGCCCTCAGGACCAGGATCGCAGCAGCTCTTCGAAGCTCTCGCGGCTGGGCCGGAGCTCGGCCTCGACAAGATCCCGCAGGGGTACCTCCGGCAGCCGCTGCCGGGTGCAGAAGTCGACCGAGTCCTCATTGACATAGAGCAGGCCGGTCGCGATCTCGTGCTCTTGGCGGGCGCGGTCCAGCACCGCCAGCGCCTGGAGGCGGTCCCGGGGGTCGTGCTCCCGGCCCAGCTTGCGCAGCAAAAGCCGCGACCCGTCGTGCATGGTCACCTCGATCGCGGTGCCCTCCTGGTACTCGACCGCGATCTCCTCCTGGTGGGGGATGAAGTCCATCTCCTGGAGCACCAGGTCGTGCTCCTTGACGTACTGGTAGCTCTTGGTCGAGCCCTGGTGGTCGTTGAAGGTGACGCAGGGGCTGACCACGTCCAGGACCGCGGTGCCGCGGTGGGCCAGGGCCGCCCGCAGCAGCGGCACCAGCTGAGCCCCGTCCCCGGAGAAGCTCCTGGCCACGAAGGTGGCCCCCAGCTGGATCGCCAGAGCGGCCAGGTCGATGGTCTCCAGCTCGTTGACCGCTCCGCGCTTCTGCACCGAGCCGATGTCGGCGGTGGCGGAGAACTGGCCCTTGGTGAGGCCGTAGACGCCGTTGTCCTCGATCACGTAGGCACAGTCCAGGTTGCGCCGGACCAGGTGGGCGAACTGGCCCAGCCCGATGCTGGCGGTGTCGCCGTCGCCCGAGATCCCGAGGAACGTGAGCCGGCGGTCGGCCAGGGCCGCGCCGGTGGTGACCGAGGGCATCCTCCCGTGGACCGCGTTGAAGGCGTGGGAGCGCTCCAGGAAGTAGGCGGTCGCCTTGGAGGAGCAGCCTATCCCGCTCATCTTGGCCAAGGAGTAGGGATCCACCCCGCTCTCGTAGAGCGCCTTCACGATGTGGTTGGTGATCGAGTTGTGGCCGCAGCCCGCGCAGAGGGTGGTGGGCAGGCCCTTGTATTCCTCCCGGCCGAGCCCGATCGAGTTGACCCGCACCGCGTTTGCCATCAGCTCCGGCTCCCGCTCAGGGCCAGGCGGCGTTCCGCCAAGGGTCCGTCCAGCCCCTCGGACTTGGCGATGGCTCGGGTGACGTCCGCCGCGAACAGCGGGTAGCCGTCGGAGTGGAGGATCGGGCTCAGGCTGTGAGCCGCCTCGGGGGCCAGCTCGGAGCGCAGGATGTGGAACATCTGGGCGTCCCGGTTCTGTTCCACCAGGTAGACCCGGCGGTGGCGGGTGCAGAAGTCGGCGACCGCCGGGGCCGGAGGCAGCGAGCGCACCCGCTGGTAGTCGGTGGCGAGCCCCAGCGCCCGGAGCTGGTCTTGGGCCTCGACCACGGCCCCATGGGAGCTGCCATAGGCGAGGATGCCCACCTCGGCGTCCCCGCCGCCGTAATCCAGCGGCTCGGGCAAAAGCGCCAGCCCCGCTTCCAATTTCCGGCGCAGCCGCTCCATGACCCTGGGGTAGACCGCCTCGCTCTCGGTGTAGCGGGCCGCCTCGTCGTGGCCGCTGCCGCGCACGAAGTAGGCGGCCAGAGGGTGCCTGGTGCCGGGCAGGGTGCGGGCCGCGACGCCGTCGCCGTCCCGGTCCCGGTAGCGCTCGAAGCGCTCCAGGTGCTCCAGGTCCTCGGCCGACAGCACCTTGCCCCGATCGAAGGGACGCTCCGGATAGGGCGGCGGATCGGTCATCCAGAGGTTCATCCCGAGGTCCAGGTCGGAGAGCACGAACACCGGGGTCTGGAGCCGGTCGGCCAGATCCAGGGCCTGCTGGGTGAAGGCGTAGCACTCCAGAGGGTCGGCGGGCAGCAGGATCGGGTGCCGGGTGTCCCCGTGGGAGAGGGAGTAGGCGAAGCTGAGGTCGCCCTGCTGGGTCCTGGTGGGGAGCCCGGTGGAGGG
>JABEUU010000074.1 GCA_013044295.1 Candidatus Dormiibacterota bacterium | reverse complement strand
TCGACCCGACCCGATGATCTGGGGGGCTCTCCGCCGGGGATCGCTGATTGATCAGGAAGCTGGGGAAGACAGCAAACGCGGCGGGCATGGCGGCCACCGGTCGGGGCGATCTGGCGCTTCAGGGTGACCGGCCTGGCGGTGGGCGATCGGGCGACCGGCGATTGGATCCTTTCCGGTGTCACTAGGGCAGCGTGCAGCTCCCGCTGGAGCGCGGTGGTTGGCCGGCCCTGGTGGCAGCCGACCCGGCTGGGCACCGACTCCTGGCCCGCCGGCTTCAGCGCGGGCTGGAAACAGTTGTTGCAAGGCCGCCGGAGGTTGGAGCAAAGGGAGGCCGGTCCCTGCCGAAGGTCCAGGTGTCGAGACGCTGGCAGGCGCTGAGCCGATCGTCAGGGGCAGTTCCTGTGCTCCACCCGACCGTTGGCGTTCTCGTGCTAGCAAGCGGGAGAGCGGGATCCCAGCCGGTCGGCACGAGCCCTGCCGATGGCGATCGGAGAATTCGCTGTCCCGGTCCTGGTGCAGTCCCAATCGCCGGGAGGTCAGCTGGTGCTGGATGGGCGCCAGAGCCGACATGACCGGGGTCTGACTGTTACCCATGATCGCCATCCGCTCGGTCCAGGCGGTAGACCGCTGGAGAGGTCGGTGGCGCCCAGAATCCAGACGAGCTGTCCGGGCCGCCACCGCGCCGCCGGGGGAGACCTGGTCAATCTCCAGGGGCACACCGGTGGCCGGACCACGCCATCGGTTTACCACCACCGGTCTCTCAGGGTCGGACCAGCCCTCCGGGCCTGGTGTGGCGCCTTCGCGGGCCCAGGGGAGCGGCTCGATGGTCTCTGTCGAGCCGGTGAGCCGGCCATGGCGCACCAAGATCAGAACAGATCCAGCGGCACGGGTTGGAGGCGCTGGGAGCAGACGGTAGCGCAGGCCTCCGCCCAGCTCTTGCGCGCGGACCCGCCCCAGACTCGGCCGGCTTCTTGTAGCCTTCCGCGATGCCCACTGGCCGCGCCCCCTCACGGTCACTCTGCCGCGGCCGACCCTCAGTGGCAATCCCTATTCACCGAACGATAGCCCCGAGGCGGAGTCCTCCGATCCAATTCGTCGCCTTGACAGGGGCTAGTCTCGATGCTACAGTTCCATGACCATACAGGCAATCGATTGCAAGAGTCCAGACTGCAGTCGCAGTCCTGACAATGGCAGGGCCCGACAGTGTCAGGGAGGGAGCTATGAGAGTCGTGTCAAGGAGATGGGGTGTCGCTTGGGCCGCCCTCGGTGCTGCGTTGCTCGTCACCGCCTGCGGTCCGGCTGCGTCCGCTACCAGCGGGGGAGCGGTAGTGCCTGGAGCGACGGTCACGTTCGCCCAGCAGGTGGGCAATATTCCCAACTACATATTCCCGATCACGGCGGTCAACGCCTTTGCCTCAGGGAACCTCTCATTCCTTCAGCCCCTGCTATTTCGCCCGCTGTACTGGCTCGGGACCGGAGCCAGTCCCGTCCTCAACCCCCAGTTGAGCCTCGCCAACGCTCCGACGTTCAGCAATGGCGGGCGGACCGCAACCATCACCCTCAAGCACTATGTCTGGTCCGACGGTACGCCCGTGACCAGCAGGGATGTGCAGTTCTTCCTGAACCTGCTGAAGGCGGGTGAGCAGAACTGGGGGGGCTACGCGGTGGGGGACCTTCCGGACAACATCGTCAGCTTCGTCGCCCACGGGCAGTACAGCTTCAGCATTACCTTCAACAAGGTCTACGCCCAGCAGTGGCTGCTGAACAACCAGCTACCGGGCATCATTCCGATGCCGCAGCAGGCTTGGGACAAGACCTCTGCGGGTGGGGCCATTGGCAACTATGACCAGACCCCCGCTGGAGCGACAGCGGTTTACAACTTCCTCAACCACCAGTCCATGACTCTGTCGACCTACGCCACCAATCCGCTCTGGAAGGTGGTGGACGGGCCCTTCCACCTGACGTCCTATAACCCCACCACGGGTTACGCGGCCTTCGTGCCGAACAAGCGCTACGCCGGTCCGGTGAAGGCCAAGATCGGACATCTGATCGAGCTACCTTTCACGAGCAACACTGCCGAGTTCAACGCCCTGCGCTCAGGAGCGGTCGATTACGGCTACCTCCCCACCACCGACCTCTCCCAGGCGAGCTACTTCACAGCGCATGGATATGCGGTGCAGCCTTGGCCCGGGTACGGCATCAACTACCTCACCATCAACTGGAGCAATCCCCAGGTGCGGCCGCTCTTCAACCAGCTATACATTCGTCAGGCGCTGCAGCTCGTGGTCGACCAGCCGCTCTGGATCAAGGACATTCTGAAGGGCTACGGCTACCCCGTCGACGGACCGGTCCCGTTGGTACCCAAGACCCCCTTCGTGAGCCCACTCGAGGCCAAGAACCCCTATCCGTACGATCCGAGCCGCGCCTCCAGTCTTCTCGCCGCGCACGGCTGGAAGGTGGGGTCCGGCGGGGTTGCCACCTGCACCCGGCCAGGAACGGCCAGCAACCAGTGCGGTGCCGGGATCGCGGCCGGAGCACCGCTCGCCTTCAACGCCCTCTATCCCTCCGGAGTGCAATCCTTCACCGCCGAGTGGGAGGTATGGAAGTCCAACGCGAGCAAGGTTGGGATCGACCTGACCGTCATTCCGACCCCGCTTCCTGGTATGGGCGTGGGGGTGCCATGCATTTCCGGCTCCCCATGCACCAAGGACATGGTGAACTGGGAGGGTTGGGGCTTTGGCTCCGCCTACCCGGATGGAAGCCAGGTTTTCTCACCGCCTGAGACGGGTGGCTACTACAGCTCAACCAACAACGCCAACATCAATGCCACCCACCTCAGCAATAGCTCCAACGCGGTGTTTCGGTACGAAAACTACCTGGCAACGCAGTTGCCGGTGATCTGGTGGCCAAACGCTCCCAGCCAGATCTCAGTGATACGGACCACCCTTCATGGAGTCGTGCAGAACGCACTGGGATCCTTCACCCCGGAGTACTGGTGGGTCACCAAGTAGGGATAGAGTAGGAGTTCCCAGGGCGTTGCCCCTAGGCAGATGAGCCGGGCCACTGGCCGGGCTGCCCAGTAGCGAGGTTGTCAATCATGATGGGGCACCGGGTGCGGCACGTCGGCCGCTCCGGTGCCCAACTTTTTCGGGATCAAGGAGTGGTGGTCAATGAGCGGTAGTGATGTCGCCGGTTGGCCGACGCTTGGAGTAGACGTCCGACACGCGCGGGACGCAGCCCGGACCGGGCGTTCCATCTTGATCAGCGGCGGAATGGTAGCCGACGGCTCCGGCGGCCCGCTCTTCGCGGCCGACGTGCTGGTGGCGGACGGGGTCGTCGCCGAGATCGCTGCCACGGGAACGCTCCACTCAGAGTTTGCCCTCGTGCTCGACGCCGCCGGTCAGGTGGTATGTCCAGGGTTTATCGACGTGCACTCCCATGCCGACAATGCCCCGCTGTTGGACATCGACGACTTAAGCAAGATCCAGCAGGGGGTCACGACCGAGGTGGTGGGGAACTGCGGCTTCAGCCTGGCCCCGGTGGGGGC
>JABEUU010000073.1 GCA_013044295.1 Candidatus Dormiibacterota bacterium | reverse complement strand
GCTGCCCTCTGGGCACCGCCAGCTTTCAGTACGACGCCTCGCTGCTGGACGGCTCCTGGACTCCAGGTCGACCGGCGTCAGCCTGGGCAACGGGGTCACCATGACCCAGGCCCTGGTGGGCGGCGCTGTACCCGACAGCGCCGCCGCGGTGGTAGTCAACGTCACCGTCACCGACGCGAGCGCACCCGGATTCCTCACTGTTTACCCGGCCCTGATTCGACCTCCCAGCTCAGACCTGAACTGGGGCGCTGGGCAAACCGTGGCCAACTTGGATATTGCATCGCTAAGTACGGCCGGAACCGTCACCGCCTACCTCGCCAACGGCAGCGCCGCCCTGGTCCTGGACGTCTTTGGCTACTTCACATCCACTGCGGACCCGGCCCTGACGGCGGCGACCTGCAGCGATGGTGCCATGTCCACCAACATCAGCAGTGGAGTGGTCGGCGACCCGGTCACGGTCACGGTGACCGGAAGCTGCCCTCTGGGCACCGCCAGCTTTCAGTACGACGCCTCGCTGCTGGACGGCTCCTGGACCGAGCAGGGAAGCTGGGTCGGCGACAACACCTTCACCTACGACACCGCCGGCTGGCCCGCGGGCACCTACACCCTCACGGCCTGGGTCTCCAACAGCCCTCAGGTGGGCCCCCAGGGCCAAACTCAGATCACCTTCAGCATCAACCCCACCGGCGGTTTTGGGGTCAGCGGCATTAGCGTCTTCAAGCCCCAGATGTACAACGAGGATTGCGAAGACGCGGCCCTCCAGAATGCTTTGGAGCATGAGGGAATCTACCCCTCCCAAGCCCAGCTCTTGGGCATCGAGGGAGTGGACAGCTCGGTGCCCGGCATTGGACCAGGGTTGGGTGGCGACCCCTACCGGCAGTTCGTCGGACCTCCCAACGGCCCGGGGGGCGCCAACTACGAACCGGGAACCTATTTCCCGCCCATCGCCCGGGCGGCTCAGGCGGTGGGCGGCACGGTGCTCGCAGCCGGCCAGGGCATCACTCCAGACCAGCTGTTCACGGCGGTTGAGGAGAATCACCCGGCGGTGGCCTGGGTCACCTTCGACTGGCGCCCCTACACGGCCACGACCATCTGTGCCGGGGGCAACTGCTTCCCCTGGGCTGGCAACCACGAGCACGGGGTGGCGGTGATTGGGATTGGGGCCAATTCCGTCCTGATCATGAATCCGCTGCGGGCCTCCAGTGGCTTTCCCTACACCGGGGAAGCCTGGGTGCCGATGTCGGTGTTCGACAACGCCTACTCGACCTACGGGGACATGGCGGTGATCCTCAACTGAGGGACCGCTCGAGACCGCTGGTCCCCCGGCCTGGCCGCAACCTTAGGGGCCCACCGATCGCGCCATCGCCTTCCCGGCCCAGGTCACGCACCAGGCGACGTCTTAGTTGAATTCGAACGGTTCGCGGGGACCGCGATCGGGTGCACTCGATCGCCTCGACCGTCGCCTCCTGGCCCAGGAGCCGCCCCGGGATGCGGGCTGGCGAATCAGCGCCTGGCTGCTCGCTCCATCTGGGCCAGCAGCCACTCCAGGGCCGGGCTCACCGTCATCCCGCCGGCGCGGACCATGGCCGCGATCCGGGCGGGGTCCCGGCCCAGCCCGGTCGCCTCGGCGCTGGAGATACGCAACAAGGTGCGCTCCAAAGCTGGCTCTGGCGCCACCGCGTAGAGCCGGCTGAGCACCGCCACCAAAGCGGCCACGCTGGTCTCGGGAAGGTACCGATCGGCGTCAAAGAAGGTTGTCTCCCCCCGCCCCCCCAGGAACTCACCGTCGCGACGCCGGCGCCGGCGCTGGATCTCCCGCCGCGAGCCGAGCATGCCGGGCAGCCCCAACCACGCCTCGGCCAGAGCGCGCCCGGAGGCGGAGGGGTGGCGCAGCCGGGAGATCCTTCGCAGGTTGGCGGCGGTGCGGCGCAGGAGCACCCGGACGGCGGCCCTCGTCTCCAGGTTCTTGACCGCTGTCCAGATCAGGTTGCGCTGGATGAGGCGGGTCTTGAAGCCACCACCCAGGTGCCGAGTGCTGGCGGAGTGGAAGTGCAGAACGCGGGCGGCGGGCACGGTCCAGAAGGTCTCCCCCAGAACCTGCGCCCGCAACGACCAGTCGACATCTTCATAGAACATGAAGTAGCGAACGTCCAGGGGTCCCACCCGAGCCCAGGCGGCTCGCGGGATCAGAGCTGCCGCGAATGACAGTCCGGCCACCTCCTCTTGGAGGTCGTACTGGCCCAGGTCGGCCTGGCCCAGGCCACGTTGGGACCCCTCGCCGCCCGGGTGGATCGCGACTCCCACCGAGTCGATCGCCACCCCCGGATTGGCGAGCAGGATCTTGGGAGCGAAGCCAGCTGCGGTCGGACGGGCCCCGGCCGCGTCGACCAGGAGCCGGATGGCATCTGAATCCAGCCTGGCGTCGGGGTTGAGCAGCAGCACCAGCTCGCCATCTCCCAGCCCCACCCCCACGTTGGTGGCGGCGGCATAGCCGAGATTGTCGCCCTGGGCCGAGAAGACCAGGGTGACTTCCTGATGCTCCGCCAGCAGGCTCTCAACCTGCTCCCGCACCCCGGCCCGGCGCGACCCGTTGTCCACCACGACCAGCTGGAGGGGTCGATAGTCCGATAGAACCACCGACTGGATGCAGTCCCGGAGCAGATCGGGATCTGGCTCGTAGGTGACGACCAGGACGCTGACCAGCGGTCCGGCCGCCTCCGGCCCAACTTCGGTGCTCAGAGCCCCACCACCTTCTCGTGGCGGACCGGCAGCTCCCAGCTGTGTCCCACCAGGGCCAGGCCGGACTCCCAGCGACCCGGGGCCTGGACCCGAAAGCTCTGAGGCCGGTCAAGCTCGGTGTAGGCCTTGCCGCTGGCGATGTCCTCGATCTCCACCTTGGTCCCGTAGACGCCGTCCAGGAAGGGTACCTGTGGAATCCTCAGGGTCACGGTTCCGGACGCCTCCAGGGCCACCCTGCCCAGCTCGCCATCGTCGGTCTGAGCACTGAGTAGGGTCGCCTGCCCAGTGGGGTAGAAGGAGATCCGGAAGCGTACGTTGCGAAGAGGGTCGGGAGCCTCGTAGGAGATCCGCACCGATAGCTCCTCGCCGGTCTCGACTGAGTTCTCCTCCTTTCCCAGGAACGAGACCTCCGTCAGCCGGACTCCCATCCAGCCGGGCTGGGTGCCGCCACGGTCTGCGGCCGAGGCCTGCAGGGCCACCATCTCGCGGTGGTTGACCTCACCGATGTAGGCATCGACCACAAATTCGGTCCCACCCACCTCGCGCCCGGCGCCATGCTCTATCCACAAGCACCGGTCGCAGAGATTGCGGACGGTGTCGGCAGCGTGGGAGACGAAGATTAGGGTGCGGCCGTCGCGGCGCATGCCGTCGATGTGGTCGATGCAGCGGCGCTGGAAGGCCTCGTCGCCGACCGCCAGGACCTCGTCGAGCAAAAGGATGTCAGGGTCCATGTGGATGGCGATCGAGAACCCCAGGCGAGCGTACATCCCGGAGCTGTAGTTGCGGACCGGGTTGTCGATGAACTGCTCCAGCTCGGCGAAGCCGATGATCTCATCCATCACCGAGTTGATGTAGCGCCGGGGCAGCCCCAGGATGGCGCCGTTGAGGTAGATGTTCTCCCGGCCGCTGTAGTCGGGGTGGAAGCCGGCCCCGACCTCCAGCAGCGACGCCAGGCGGCCCCGAACGGAGACCCGACCACGGTCGGGGGTCAGGATGCCGGCGATGCACTTGAGCAAGGTCGACTTGCCCGAGCCGTTGGCCCCGATGATCCCGAAGGTCTCCCCCTCCTGGACCTCGAAGCTGATCTCCTTGACCGCCCAGAACTCCTCGAAGCGGGCGCGGCGGCGGTCCACCAGCGCCTCCTTGAGGGTGTCACTGCGCTGGTGGTAAATGCGAAACCGCTTGCTCAGGCCCTCGACCACGATCGGCGGCTGGGCCATCAGATCTCCTCCGCGAAACGGCGTCGGAGGCGACGGAACACCCTCAGCCCCGCCCATATCAAGGCCACCGCCAGCACGGTCGAGTAGAGCAGGCCGTGCCAGTGCTGGGGCCAGCGGTTGAACAGGAACACGTCCTGGAACGAGACCGTGATCCAGGTCATGGGATTGGCGTAGACCACGATGTGGGCCAGGAAGCCGACCTGGCCCCGAGAGAAGAAGCTCTGATAGTGGGCGAGCGGCCAGATCACAGGGGTCAGGTAGAACCAGACCATGGTGGCGAGGTTGATGATGTACTGGAGATCTCGGAAGTAGACGCTGGCCGCGGCCAGCATCAGGCCCAGCCCCAGGGCCAGCCCGAAGGACACCAGGATCAGCCCAGGGATCGCCAGCAGCGGCGGCCCGACCGACTGCTTGGCCAGGAGCATGAAGGGCACCAGCAGGATCAGGCTGATCAGGAAGTTGACCAGGGCCGCGATCACGGTGGAGACCGTGAGCAGCATCCAGGGGAATGCCACCTTGCGGATCACCCCGGCATTGGCGATGATGCTGCTGGCGGCCATCACCAGGGCTTGTGAGAAGAAGGTCCAGGGCAGCAGCCCAGACAGGATGAAGACCGCGTAGGACTTGCCACTCGGCCCCTTGATCCCGATGATGTCGCCAAAGACGACGGCGTACACCAGCATGAAGACCAGGGGATTGAGCAGGGTCCAGCCGATCCCCAGCACCGACCCGTGATAGCGGGCCCGGACGTCTCGGCGGACGAGCTCCCAGAGGAGCTCGAGCCGGCGGGTGAGGGGGCCGGATTGGGGAGCCCTCGGACGGGAGACGGAACCCGGCTCCCGGAGGACTTGGGTGCTGGCCACGGACTCCGAGTCTAACAGGGGGTGGAACTCACTCCAGCACTTTCCAGATGGGCGCTCGCACCTTGAGCGCGTCGATCACATAGGTGCAGGCCTCCAGCGCCTGGTGGCGGTGGGCGGCACTTACGACCACCGCCACGGAGGCGACTCCGCTCTCCACCCGGCCGGTGCGGTGATGCACCAGCACCTGGGAGACGCCCTCCGCCTGCTTGGCCTCCTCGACGATCCTGGCCAGCTCCGCCTCCGCCATCTCCGGGTAGGCCTCGTAGGTGAGGTGGGAGACCGGCCGGCCCTGATCGGGGTCGCGCACCACGCCCACAAAGGTGGCGACAGCGCCCACCCCGCTCAGATCCAGGGCAGCCTGCATGGCAGCGAGGTTGATCTCCCCCGGACCGACTCGAACCACCTCCTGGCCCCCGGCGGTCCCACCCGAGACCGGTGGGATGAAGGCGAGCTCGTCGCCGGGGCGGACCGGTTCCCCCCAGTCAACGTAGCGCTGGTTGAGCGCCGGGCGCACCGCCGCGCGCCACGATGCCAGCTGGGGATGAAGGCTGCAGAGCTGCTCCCAGCACGCCGCCACCGAGCTGGCCGCGGTCAAGTCGAGATCCAGCCGTGGCGTCCCCGCCGCCTGGCGTAGAGAGGCGAAGAGCAGGACCCGAACCCGAGTGTCTGTCATTGGTGCAACGGTAGCAAGCGGGGGCCGCTAACGGCGAAAGATATCGCGCTCCGCCGGCCGCTGGAGAACCCCGGCGCCGTCGTCCGGCCCTTCCCAGGAGAAACCCCGCACCACCGCGAGTGGCACCTGGTCGATCTTGCCCATCAAGAGCTCGCCGATGCTGGCGATCTCATCGGCACTGCCAATGGTGGACGCGTGGAGCAGGTAACCCTGCTCGTCGTGCAAGCCCCTGTGGTCGCTCAGGGCCGGCATCCCGGCGACTCCGATGGCGACGTTGACCGCCCCCTCCCGAAAGGGTCGGCCGAAGGTGTCGGAGATGATGATTCCCAACGGCCCTCCCTGGGCCAGGTCGAGCCATGACCGTCGCAGCCCCGCCGCCGAGCGGTCGGGCTGAAGCGGCAGGCAGGTCACCAGTTCCCCTCCACCGACGTTGCTGCGATCCACCCCGGAGTTGGCGCAGACCAAACCCTGGACCGTCTCCGTGATCAGGACTCCCGGCTCGGCCCGGATCACCCGGCGGCTCTCCTGGAGGATCACCTGGACCATGCGCGGATCCTGTCCAACCCGCTGGGCCAGAGCCAGCGCGGGGTCGCTCGGCTCCACCTCAGCCAGGCTCATGACCCTGCCTTCGGCCTTGGAGACGACCTTGTGGGTGACGACCACCACGTCCCAGGGCTGCAGCCCGCCTCCGACTCTCAGAGGCTCGCGGCAGATCGCACCCAGGTCCTGTCCCGCTTGCAGCTCGGGAATCCCCTCGACCGCCCAGGCGAGCAGGCGCCTGGCGCGGACCAGGGGACGCTCAGCTGACATCTTGGAGGCCTCCCGAGCCGACGGCCCGCGAACCGACCGGGACCGGCGCCAGCGACCGCGCCCAGGGCAAAACCGGATGGGGCTCGGGAACCAGTCCTTCTCGGGGGTCAAGATCCTCGGGGCGGTCGATGTCCCAGGCAAGCCCGGGAAGCTGGCGGGCCGAGAAGTGCAGGCCCAGCGAGCGCGCGATCCGCTGGTGCCTCCGCCTCGACCCTGGCCCAAAGGCGTGGACCTGCAGGCTGGCGGGTCGGACCACCAGCCCGTTGGTGCCGCTGCCGTCACGGTCTGGGAAGACAGCCACCGAGCCCGGGCGCAGCCTCATGGCGACCCGAAGAACCTCAGTGAGATCGGCGGCGGTGACCCCGGGAAGGTCGGCCGCCACGGTGGCCAGGATGTTGGCGCCCCGCTCCATGGCCCACTGAGCGCCGACCCTGACGGCGGCGGTCTGGCCGGCTCCGAAATCGGGGATGGCGGCGACCCCGACCCGGGCGCAGAACTCCAGCAATTGGGGCTCAGATCCCACCACCACCAACTGGTCGGCGGGCCAGGCAGCCGCCGCCAGGCCCACCACCCGGATTGCCAGCGAGAGGCTCACCAGCCGGCGTTCCTCATCTGAGAGCCGGAGAGCCAACCGCTGCTTGCTGCCCGCGGCGGGCTTGACTGGGATCACCAGGTACGGCCGGAGCGCAGCGGGCGCCCTCACGGGGCGACAGCCTGGCTCAGACCGGCGGCCGACAGAACCGCTGCGGCCAGCCGGGCCGCGGCCTTGGTGTCCACCATCATGGTGTCGCAGACATGGGTCCGGATGCCCAGGGCCTCCACCTCCGAGCGCCCCTCCCTGTCCAACTCGTCTATGACCAGAAGCTGGATGAGGTCGGCGTAGCAGGCGGCCACCCCGCCCGGGCTGATGGGCAGGCTGAGGGCCGCCAGCATTGCCACCGCCGGTCCCTTGACGGCCCGGCCGCCCACGATGGGGCTGACCGCCACGGCCTGAGTCGCCGCTGCCACCTGCGCGCGGATTCCGGGGACGGCCAGGATCGGCCCGATTGAGATGATCGGGTTGCTGGGAGCCAGGATCACCAGGTCCGCCTGCCGGATCGCCTCCAGTACCCCCGGCCCGGGCTGGGCTCGCTCGGCCCCCCGGAACTCAAAAGTGGCGATCTCAGGCTGGCAGGCCTCCCGCACCAGGTACTCCTGGATGTGGAGGTCTCGACCATCGGTCGTGTGAATGCGGGTGGCGACCCCCTGGTCGGTCATGGGCAGCAGGCGCACCGGAAGCTCCAGGCGCTGGGTGAGGTCCCTGGTCACCTCCGAGAGCGGGCGACCGCGATGGAGCCGCTCGGTGCGCAGGATGTGCATGGCCAGATCCAGGTCGCCGAGCTGGAACCAGGTCTCGGCGCCCAGCCGGCCCAGCTGACCGAGCGCCGCCCAGCTCTCGCCCCGCAGCCCCCAGCCCCGGTCGGCATCGCCGATGTTGGCCAGGCTGTAGGTGACCGAATCCAGATCGGGGCTGACGTGAAGGCCGTGGACCTTGAAGTCGTCACCGGTGTTCCCGATCACTGTGATCTCGGCGTC
>JABEUU010000072.1 GCA_013044295.1 Candidatus Dormiibacterota bacterium | reverse complement strand
CCACCCGACCCCGCGTCCCCGCCTGCCTCCTTGGGCCGCATCGAACTGCGCAACATGGGCTTCGCCTACCCGGGGGGAGAGCATCCGGTGCTGGAGGGGCTCTCGTTCGAACTCCTGCCCGGTCAGACCAGCGCCATCATCGGTGGCACTGGGGTTGGCAAGACCACCCTGCTGGGCCTGATCATGCGTTCCTTCGACGTCACCTCGGGCAGCCTGCTGATCGACGGCGTCGACGTCCGCGAGTGGTCGCTGGAAGACCTTTGGGCCCAGATCGGGCTGGTGCCCCAGCAGGCGTACCTCTTCAGCGGAACAGTGGGGGACAACCTTCGGTTTGGCAGGGACGGCGCCTCGGACGCCGAGCTGTGGCACGCCCTGGAGGTGGCCCAAGCCAGCGACTTCGTGGCCGCCATGGGGGGGCAGTTGGAGGCCACGATCGATCAGGGTGGCACCAACGTCTCGGGAGGTCAGCGCCAGCGGCTTTCGATCGCCCGAGCGCTAGTGAAGCAACCTCGGATCTACCTCTTCGACGACTGCTTCTCGGCTCTCGACGCAGCCACCGACGCCCGCCTGCGAGCGGCCCTGAAGGCCGAGACCAGCCAGAGCAGCGTGGTGATTGTGGCCCAGCGGGTGAGCACCATCCTCAGCGCTGAACAGATCATCGTGCTGGACGGGGGCAGGGTGGTGGGCAGCGGCACCCATGCGGAGCTTTTGACCAGCTGCACCGCCTACCGCGAGATCGTGGCGTCCCAGCTGGGCGAGGAGGCAGCGGCATGATGCGGGGGCCGGGGGCGGGTCCCCGAGTGGGACCAGGCGGTGGCATTTCGCCTCCGCGGGCGGCCAAGGACCTTCGCGCCACCCTGCGCCAGCTGGTGCGACGGCTTCGTCCCGAATGGGGCGCCATCGGCGCCTCGGTGGTCCTGGCCGCCACCGGGATCGCCCTGGTGGTGATCGCTCCTCGCATCATCGGGACCGCCACCAATGTGATCTTCAATGGGGTGCTGGGCAAGACCCTCCCCGCCGGTCTGACCAAGGCTCAGGCGGTGGCGTACCTGCGCGCCCACGGGGAGGGGCAGGTGGCCCAGCTGGTCTCCGGCACCGGTGTGGTCCCGGGCAAGGGCATTGACCTGACCCAGTTGGGCCAGCTGCTGGGTGTGGTCGCCCTGCTCTACCTGGTGGGCGCGGTTTTCTCCTGGATGCAGGGCTTCATCATGGCCGGGGTCGCCCAGCGCACCGTCCAGCGCATGCGCCGGGACGTGGAGGACAAGCTCGCGCGGTTGCCCCTGCGCTACTTCGACAGCCATCCCCATGGCGACCTCCTGAGCCGCGTCACCAACGACATCGACAACATCACCACCACCATCCAGCAGGGCCTCAGCCAGCTCCTGACCTCGGGGCTGACCATCATCGGAGTCCTCGCCATGATGCTGCTGCTGAGCCCGGTTCTGGCGGTCATTTCGTTGATCACGGTGCCGCTGTCGATGGGGGTGACTCTGCTGGTCGCGCGCCGATCTCAGGTCCAGTTCGGGGCCCAGTGGCAGCGCACGGGGTCGGTGAATTCCCTGGTCGAGCAGACCCACACTGGGCACGCTCTGGTTCAGGTCTACGGCCGCAGCCGCCGGATCATGGAGGACTTCGAGAAGGAGAACCAGGGACTCTACGAACCCAGCTTCCGGGCCCAGTTCCTGTCTGGCATCATCCAGCCGGCGATGCTCTTCCTGGCCAACCTCAACTACGTGGCGATCGCTGCACTGGGAGGCTATTGGGTGGTGTCGGGGTCCATGACCCTGGGCGACATTCAGGCGTTCATCCAGTACTCGCGCCAGTTCACCAATCCGATCACCCAGATCGCCAGCCAGATGAACATGTTGCAGTCCGGGCTGGCGTCGGCGGAGCGTGTGTTCGAGTTCCTCGGCGCCGAGGAGGAGGCTCCCGATCTTCCCCAGTCGGCCGCGGCACCAGCGCCGGTCGGACACGTCCTGCTCGACCACGTCTACTTCAGCTATCAGCCGGACCGGCCCCTGATCGAAGACTTCACGCTCGAGGTACAGCCCGGCCAGACGGTCGCCATCGTGGGCCCGACCGGAGCTGGCAAGACCACCGTGGTCAACCTTCTGATGCGCTTCTACGAGATCGACTCCGGTCACATCTACCTGGATGGGATCGACGCCCAGCAGCTCCCCAGGGAAGAGGTGCGCAGCCGCTTCGGGATGGTGCTCCAGGACACCTGGCTCTTCGCCGGCAGCATCCGGGACAACATCGCCTACGGCAGGGTGGGGGCCGGTCCCGAGGATGTCCTCCATGCGGCCCAGGCCGCCTTCGTGGACCAGTTCGTGCGCACCCTGCCGGAGGGCTACGACACCCTCTTGGACGGGGACGCGTCCAACATCTCGTCCGGCCAGCGCCAGCTGCTCACCATCGCCAGAGCGTTCCTGGCCGACCCCGCGATTCTGATTCTGGACGAGGCCACCAGCAATGTCGACACCCGCACCGAGGTCCTGATCCAAGAGGCGATGGCCCGCCTACGCCATGGCCGGACCAGCTTCGTGATCGCCCATAGGCTCTCCACCATCCGCAACGCCGACTCGATCGTGGTCATGGACCAGGGCAGGATCATCGAGCAGGGCAGCCATCCCCAGCTGATGGAGCTCCGGGGCTTCTATTACGACCTGTACCAGAGTCAGTTCACAGCTGCGCTTGACCTGGCCAGCTAAGGCGAGCCGACGTCGCCGCTCCGCCGCTGGGAAATCGCAGCGACCTGCTGGTGGACACCGCTCCTGGGTTCGGGTCTGCCTTCGCCCAGCGCCCGGCATGGGTTCCCGGTCATGCCTCCACTCCCGGGCAGCCCGACCAGGGCCAGAGTGGACGCTGGGCTAGCCGACCACCCTTCCATTCCCTGGCCTCATCCAGCCATAGGCACTCTGGGTTGTCCGGGCCGGTTCGGGGAGCAAAGAGGAGATCGCGATCAGCAGTTGGACGGCGGCTCGGGCCTGGTGCCCATGATGGCCACTTTTGGATTTGGTTCACCCACTCTGGGAGTGAGGGAAGGGGGAGGAGACGGAAGCACGATCCGGCAGCGCTCGGTCAGCCCGCCCGCTCCATCCAGGACGGCTTGGTGGAGCGAAGGGGATTCGAACCCCTGACCTCTGCCGTGCGAAAGCAGCGCTCTGCCAACTGAGCTATCGCCCCTCGGCGACTCAGTATAGACCGCCCTGGGGAAGTGGAATCAGGGCCGAAAGCAGCCGATCAGACGCTGCGGCGCTTCCAACGCGTTCTCTTCAGCATCTTCTTGTGCTTGTGCTTGCGCATCTTCTTGCGCCGCTTCTTGATCACCGATCCCACGAAGAAGAAAACCTCAGAAATGCCCTTAGGCAGGCGGTGAGCCGAGACCATGGATCTCGTACCCTAGTACCAGGGTAGTCTAAGGGCACGCAATTGGGTGAGTCAAATGGGGCTTGCCGGGAGGAGAGCCGTGGACACACTGTGGGCCCCTTGGCGGATGGTCTACATCGACCGGGTGAATGAGGACAGCGCGGAGGCAAGTTGCGTCTTCTGCCGGGCCGCGGCGCCGGGAGGAGCTGACAGCGATTTGGTGGTTCACCGAGTTGGCCGGGTGGTCAGCCTGCTCAACCGGTTCCCATACAACCCAGGGCACCTTCTGGTGGCTCCGGTAAGCCATGGAGGGGACCTCGGCGCCCTGGATCCAGGGGAGTTTCAGGAGGTGGCGGGCGAGCTGCAACTGGCCACCCGGGTGCTCAAGTCCGAACTTGGTTGCGACGGCTTCAACGGGGGCTGGAATCAGGATCGGATCGCCGGAGCCGGGATCGCCTCCCATCTCCACTTCCACCTGGTGCCGAGATGGTCGGGTGACACCAACTTCATGCCCGTGCTGGCGGACGTGAAGGTGATTCCCGAGCACCTCGAAGCCACCAGAGCGAAACTGCTGGCCGCCTTCAGTCGGCAGCCGCCCGGCTAGCCGTCTGCGCTCCCACCAGAGGGAGCCCCGGCCACCGCCCGCCCCCAGGAGGCGGTCAGATGTTCTGGGCCAGGGCCGGCCGGTGCCGCCCGGCGCGCCTCCCGCAGTTGGGGCCAGCCGCGGTCGCAACCTTGGCTGCATCCTTTTCCCTGGTGGGCGCGTCCAAGTAAACAGCGGCCAAACTACTAGGAGGCGAGCAAGATGGGATTCGCGAAGTTCATGTCCAGCGGCACGGGGCGCGGGGTGCGGATTGTGGCGGGGGTGGTTCTGATCGGCGTCGGAATCTACGCGGCTGGTGCGCTGGGGATTGTCCTGGCGGTGATCGGCGCGGTGTTCCTGCTGGTGGGAGCAACCAATGTTTGCCTGTTGGCCCCGGTGGTCGGCGGCCCGCTGATGGGTCGGGCGGCCAAGTAGGGGCTGTTGGCATTCGGCGCAGCGTTCCCGGGCGCTCTCGGCGGTCAGATCTTCAGAGTGGGAGATCGCACCGACCCGGGAGTCGCTCAGGGGACACCTGGCTGCCTCGGGCAGATGAGGTGCGACATGTTGGGCGGCAAGAATTCTGGCGAGCTTGGCTGGCGTCCTCCCAGTGGTTGGGCGTCCCCAGTTTGAGGATCGCTTATTGGTGGCCGCAGCAGTCAGGGTCTGCCGCGGAGCTGGCACTGGTTCCCGATCATCCGCCAGCTGTCCCTGGGTCGCACCGGATCACAGCTGGTCAGCTGGAACTGCCAGCCCCACTTCGGAATCGTCGCGGTAGCCGAGTCGCCACCGGTCACTTGCTCATGTGCCTTGGCCAGGTGACCCGCAATCTGGATGCCGGCACTGGGGCCGGTCACCCACCCCGCACATAATTCCTGGTGGAAGAGATCGGTTGGAAACCCGCGCCGAGGTAGAGGCGCCGGGCGGGTGCATTGAGCGGGTCGAAACTTACCTTCATCCGGGAGCAGCCAGCCCCGGCGAGCCGCTCCAAACCAACGGCGAGTAGGTGGCGAGCCAGACCGAGGCCCTGATATCCGTCCTCGGTACGCATGGGCTCGACGAGGCCCACTGCGGTTACCGGATCCGCCCAAAAGACTCCATAGGTCACCGCCCTACCTTCCGGCGAGTAGATGGCGAGGTCAAGCGCCGGCCGATAGAGCGAGCATTCTGACAAGCGCGCCGCGACCGCCCCTCCGTTTCGGGTGATGAGGTGGTGGGGCTGATTGGACAGCTGGCTTCGATCGAGCAACTCAAAGCCTCTCAAAATCGGCGGCACGGGCGGCCGCTCTGCCGCGTCCATCCAGGCCGTAACGCCATCTCCGTCCTCGACCGAGAAGCCGGCTCGGGTTAGGGCTTCGACCAGATAGAGGTCGTCCGGGCGAACCATGAGCTCCACGGGATTCGCCTTGAGGGAGTTCATTTGGTCCAGGGCGTCCGGCCACAGGATGGACAGCCACCGGGTGGGCTCGTGGTCGGCACTGAGCAGATCGCACTGCCAGCGGTCGCCCCAGTTGGTGAGCACGAGCGCAGCCGCTGGCACACCGTCTTGGAGCCAGAAGGTCTGGTGATGAGGGTCGGGATGCTGGTCCCGTCTCCACCACCACTGGAGATCGGCGGCTTCCCAAAGGCCGCCGGTCGGGCTGCAATTGCGCGCGGCCTGCAGCAGGCGGGTCACCAGGCCAAGATATTCGAGACCGGCTGCCCTCTTGAGGTTCCTCGACTCATCCCTATCTTCGGCATCGAATGCTGGTCAGGCGCTTGGGGCGTCTTCCCCTGGGTCGAAGTCACGCGAACTGTGCACGTCATAGTCCATTCCATAGACTCGTTTGAGATCGGCGATTGCCCGCAACGCCTTCTTGCCATGGGGACTGGCGCTCACCTCCCCCTCGTGGCCCTCCACCGGCTCGAAGGAGTGCAGGACGATCCTCTCCAGGAGTGCCCCCAGGCTCTGGCCCTCGAACTCGGCCAAGCCCTTCAGGACCTGGACCATGCGCTTTTCCATGCGGATGCCGAGCTGCACGCGCTCGACGACGGTCCGGTCAATCTGGTCAGACATCACCTGTCTCCCGCGATGGATCTTGGGACCAAATCTGTGAGGTCCCGGAGTCCCACGATGCCAAGCAAACATCAGGGAGTCAAGCCCGAGAGTAGGGACGGGGACGCCCCAAATCCGATCTGGCTGGAAGCAGGCGTGCAGCTCCGCCTGCCACAACCCTGGTGGAGCCGGAGGGAATCGAACCCTCGACCTCTTCCATGCCAAGGAAGCGCGCTGCCGCTGCGCCACGGCCCCTGAGGTGGACGCTGGCCCCTGCCACTTTCGAAGCGGCAAAGGCACTGGCCCGGACTAACCTTGCCGGTACAGCCCGACAGATATACACGGCCGAGTAGGACCCCAGGGTACCATCCGAAGCCGGGGCCCGGCACCGCCACGCTGTCTCGGGTAGCCCGGGACACGTGGGCCAGAGGCGGGAAGGTCGATGCGCGCCTCGGAGTCGCTCGAGCCCGAGGATCGCACTCTCGGATGGGGCCGGTCCTTCCCGGTACAGCGACCCGGCCATTGCCGGGCCGCTGCGGGGAGGGAGGGACTATCCGGTCGCGCCGGCGGGGCCCAGGGCGGCCCCGGCCGGCAAAGAACACGATGACCTGTCAGGCTGGGACCCTGATGAGCCTTAGCTGGGAAGTTGATGAGTCTTCCCGTTGAACGCTCGTCGCCTTTCGGGCCTGCTGGGTCGTGCCTGGCGTCACCCAGCTAGCTCTCAGCAGATTCCCAGATGTCGCGGTCAGAATGGGTCCGACATGGCAGATGCGCCCCGGGTGCTGGTGGTGGATGACGAGGCGAACCTGGCGGACCTGGTTTCGACCGCCCTTCGCTATGCCGACTTCGAAACAGCTACCGCTGGCTCCGGCCAAGCCGCGATCTCCAAGACTGGAAGCTTCAAGCCTGACCTGATCATCCTGGACGTGATGCTCCCGGATCTCGATGGATTCGAGGTGGCACGACGGCTCGCGAGTGCGGGCTCGGAGGTCCCGATCCTCTTTCTCACCGCGCGCGATGGCACCGAGGACAAGATTCGGGGCCTGACCGTTGGCGGTGATGACTACGTGACCAAGCCCTTCAGCCTGGACGAGCTGATCGCGCGGGTGCGGGTGATCCTCCGCCGCAGCGGACGCCGCGACGAGAGTCGCAACCGGCTTGCCTTCGCCGACCTGGAGATGGATGAGGACCTCCGCGAGGTCACCCGTGCGGGCCAGCCCGTCGAGCTCACCGCCACCGAGTACCGGCTCCTTCGGTACCTGCTGATCAACGCCCGCCGGGTGCTCACCCGGGCTCAGATCCTGGATCACGTCTGGAGCTACGACTTCGGAGGTGACGCTGGGATCCTGGAGACCTATATCAGCTATCTGCGCAAGAAGGTGGACGCCTTCGACCCGCCCCTGATCCACACCGTGCGGGGCATGGGGTACGTGCTGCGCCTGCCCCGGGGCTGACAGTGACCCTGCGGCTGCGCCTGATGCTGGCCCTGGTCGCCCTGGTGGTGATCGGGCTGAGCACCATCGATGCCGTCACCTACCTCACCCTGGAGTCATCGCTCAGCCAGCAGATGGACTCCCAGCTGACCAGTTCGGCCAACTCCGTATATCGCTGCCTGGAGCTCAAATACGGGCCGGAAGGCAACCCCAACGCTCTCTGCGTCGGCCTCTACGTGCCGGTTGGGACCTATGGTGCCCTGGTCCCGATCAGCGGAGGTACCCCTCTGTCGATAACGGTGCATCAGAGCAACCGTCCGGCTGTTCCAGGGCCACGGCTCCCCCCTGCCTTTGGGACCGATGCGGGCGCCGCAATCCGCTTCACGACCGCGCCGGCAATCTCCGGAGGTGGCGAGTTTCGAGTTTTGGAAGTTGCCGACGGGGCCGGCTCGGCCCTGGTCGTGGCCATGCCGCTGGCCAATGTTGATGCCACCCTCAGTCAGCTGCGCTTGCTGGAGGCGCTGGTCAGCGCGGTGATCCTGCTCGCGCTTGCCAGCCTTGCCTGGTGGATGGTGCAACTGGGGCTCAGCCCGCTGCGTCGGATTGGGGACACGGCGAAGCAGATCGCGGCGGGTGACCTGAGCCAGCGGGTTGACTCGGTCGATCCCCGGACCGAGGTGGGCCAGCTCGGTATGAGCCTCAATGAGATGCTGGCGCAGATCGAGCACGCGTTTGAGGCTCGGACCGCCTCTGAGGAGCGCCTCCGCCAGTTCGTCGCCGACGCCTCTCATGAGCTGCGCACCCCGCTCAGCTCGATCCGTGGTTATGCCGAGCTGTTCCGCCGCGGGGCGCGGTCCAATCCGGAGGACTTGGGCAAGGCCATGAGCCGGATCGAGAGCGAGTCCATCCGGATGGGACAGCTGGTCGACGATCTGCTCTTGCTCGCCCGTCTGGACGAGGACCGGCCGCTGGACCTGAGGCCTGTCGATCTGACACAGCTGGCCTTCGACGCGGCGGCGGATCAGGCCGCCGCGGATCGCCACCACCCGATCGTGGTGGCGGCCCCCGAGCCTGTCCTGGTGGCCGGTGACGAGGCCCGGCTCCGCCAGGTGGTCACCAACCTGGTTCGCAACGCCGTGGTCCACACCCCTGATGGGACAGCCATCCAGGTCCTCACGGCAAGTGAGGGGGACAGAGGGATCCTGGAAGTGGTCGATCATGGGCCCGGGGTGCCCGCCGAGGCAGCGGGCAGGATCTTTGAGCGGTTTGTGAGGGTCGACGGGTCCCGGGGCCGAGCCAGGGGCGGAGCCGGCCTGGGGCTGGCGATCGTGGCTGCCATAGTCGCCAGCCATCGCGGGGAGGTCAGCCTGCTGCCGACGCCAGGGGGTGGAGCGACCTTTCGAGTGGCGATCCCCCGGGCTGCGCCGCTCCCGCCGGAGCCACCTGGGAGGGCAGAGCCGGCCTCGACCGCGGATCCTTCGCCCGAGGCGGCAGTTCCCAGCCCCTCGGAAACCTGACCGGGCTTGGTCAGGGCCTGCTGGCGCGGCCCAGGATGTGGTCGACGGCGGGTAGCAGGGGAATCGGGCCGAAGGAGAACCGCTCCACCTCTTCGAGCACGAATCCGGCCGCCTCGATCTCGGCCAGGGTGTCCCGGTTCAGGTGACACCCAGCCGCCATGCGGGACCAGAGCGGAGTTGCCAGACCCTCCAGGCGGGCGATCGACCGGTGATGGGAGGCGACATGCTCGTAGAAGCGAAGCTCGCCGCCTGGACGCAGCACTCGTTTCAACTCGGCGAGGGCGAGCCTCGGGTTCGGCACGGAGCAGAGCACCAATGAGGTGACGGCGGCATCGAAGCTGGCGTTCCCGGCGGGGATTGCCTCGGCACGGGCGTCGATCACCCTCACCTGGCGGTGGCCGCGGGCGACCCGCTCGGCCTCGGAACGAAGGTAGGGCTCAGGCTCGGCCGCGACGACCTCAGTCACGGTATCGGGGTAGTGGAGGAAGTTGAGGCCGTTGCCAGCCCCGATCTCGATGACATTCCCTCGCAGCCCGGCCAGCAGCTGCCGGCGGTGGCCCTGGGCTCCCCGATTGTCGGAGGCGCTTCCGACCCGCGAGTATGCCCAGGCGAAGAGTGAGTGGGATGGGTACTCCGCCGGCGGCTTGGGCATCTGAATCTCCAGGGTTACCTGCGGCCAAGCATCGCACCTTCGGCCAGGGTGGGGAGCTGCGGCCGGTTTCCTCCCAGAACCGGGGCTGGCCCGGCCGAGCGTCCGAAAGGCCAGCGCCCGGCGGGGGCGCACCATGCCGGCGACTCGGATCCATCCCGAACTGAGAGAATCGGGGCCGTGCCAGCACCAAGTCCCACCTCTCAGCTTGCGGGCGAGGGCGGTAACCGAGCGGACTGGCGACTGTGGGGCCCCTACCTCTCATTGCGGCAGTGGGGCTCGGTCCGAGAGGACTACAGCGCTGACGGCGACGCCTGGGCCTACCTGCCCTTCGAGCATGCCAGGAGTCGCGCCTACCGCTGGGGCGAGGACGGACTGTTGGGGATCTGCGACGACCAGCAGCGGGTGTGCCTGTCGCTCGGTCTCTGGAATGGCCAGGACGAGATCCTCAAAGAGAGGTTCTACGGTCTCAGCAACGCTCAGGGCAACCATGGTGAGGATGTCAAGGAGTACTGGCACTATCTGGACGCTCTGCCTGACGGCCGTTACCTGAGGGCGCTCTACCGATATCCGATGGCGGCATTCCCCTACCAGGAGCTGCGGCAGCGCAACTCGGTGCCGGGCCCGGAGATCAAGCTGCTGGATCTCGGGATCTTCGACCATGACCGCTACTGGGATGTGGAGGTCGAATACGCCAAACCTGAGCCCACCGTGGTCGCCGGGCGGATCACAGTGACTAATCGAAGTGGGGAGGCGGCCCAGCTGCATCTGCTGCCGCAGGTTTGGCTGCGCAACACCTGGAGCTGGAATGCGCCTCGGTCCCCCCAGGCGCAGTTGCATGCGGAGGGTGCGGAGCTTCGCCTGCAGCACCCGGAGCTGGTGGGCTACCGCCTCCAGGTTGGAGGCGATTTCGCCTGGCTGGTCTGTGACAACGAGACCGACAACCAACTGCTCTTTGGCGCCCCTGGTCTCAGCCCCTATCCCAAGAACGCGATCGGGGACGCGGTCGTGAGCGGAGATCCCAGCCGGTGCAACCCGGAGCGGACCGGGACCAAGGCGGCGGCCCACTTCATATTCGAGCTTGGCCCCGGAGAGTCGCAGGTGGTGCGCTTCATCTGGAGCGATCGTCAGGGGTATGCGCCTGGCCAGGTGGATGGGCTCTGCCTGGACGGCCGTCGCGCCGCCGACGATTTCTACGCCGCAGTCGGCCCGGACAACGGCGACGCGGATGATCTGTTGATCCAGCGCCAGGCGTTCGCGGGCCTGATCTGGAGTCAGCAGTACTACCAGCTCGAGGTGGCGAGATGGCTGGACGGTGACCCCGCTGGCCCGCCGCCGCCGCCCGAGCGCCTGACCGGTCGCAACGCCGCCTGGGTCGGGATGGAGGCGGCGGACATCATCGTGATGCCAGACAGCTGGGAGTATCCCTGGTTCGCTTCCTGGGACCTCGCCTTCCACGCCCTGGCCCTGGACCCGATCGACATCAATCTGGCCAAGCAGCAGGTGCTGCTGCTGCTGCAGTCGCGCTACCTGCGCGAGGATGGTCAGCTGCCCGCCTACGAGTGGAACTTCTCCGACTCCAACCCGCCGGTGCACGCGATGGCCGTTTGGCAGCTCTATGTGCGGGACCGGAACCGAACCGGCAAGCCGGATCGGGCCTTTCTGGAGCGCGCCTTCCTATCCCTCCTCTTCAACTACGGCTGGTGGGTCAACCGCCGCGACACGGACGCTCACGACATCTTTTCCGGCGGGTTTCTGGGGCTGGACAACATCTCGGCGGTGGACCGCAGCCATCTTCCCCCCGGGGCTCAGATCTGGGAGGTGGACGCCACCGCCTGGGTGGGGATGTTCGCGGTCAAGATGTTCCGGATCGCCGCCGAGCTGGCGATATATGAACCTCAGTACGAGGACATGGCGCTGCGCTTCTTCAAGCATTTCGCCCACATCGCGGCCGCCCTCAATGGCCGGGATGGCGAGCCCGGGCTCTGGGACCATCAGGAGGGCTTCTATTACGACCGTCTCCGCCTGGCCGACGGCAGCTCCGAGAGCCTGCGCGTGCGCAGCCTGGTGGGACTGATGCCGATGGCCGCCTGCGAGGTGGTCCACGCTCACACCCTGGCGCGGCTGCCCCGCCTGGCCGCCTACCTGGAGGCGGCGGAGCGCAACAAGGCGTTCCACTATCGAGAGGCTGGCGACGATCCCTACGCCTGCCTTTCGTTGGTCAGCCCCAACAGGCTGCACCAGCTTCTCGACCGGCTGCTGAGTCCGGGGGAGTTTCTCTCCGACTTTGGGTTGCGCTCACTCTCCAAGGCTCACCTGGCCGAGCCTTTCCAGTCCACCCTGGTTCCCGAGATGGCCCCCGTCAGGTACGAGCCGGGCGCCTCCGATGAGCGAATCATGGGTGGCAACTCCAACTGGCGCGGGCCGGTCTGGTTCCCCACCGGGTACCTGCTGCTGCGCTCCTTGCGGCTGCTCGGGCTAGGATTCGGGGACACCTTCACCCACGAGTTCCCGTATCCCGGCGGCAAGCCCATGACCCTGGGCCAGATCGCCGATGAACTGACCAAAAGCATGCTGGCCATCTTTCGCCGCGACGCGGCAGGTCGAAGGCCCGTCTTCGGCGCCCTGGAGAAGTTCCAGACCGACCCGGAGTGGCGCGACCGGTTGCTCTTTCACGAGTACTTCCATGGCGACAACGGCAGTGGTGAGGGTGCCTCGCACCAAACCGGCTGGACGGCTCTGGCCGCCATCTTGGTGGATGAGCTCCGCGTCCCCTGGCAGCCGCCGGAGACAGAGACCGGTCGCTGGAGCGAGAATCCCTAGCCGCCCTGGCGGGAGACTACGAGTACCAGACCGGCGCTGAGGTGGCGGTGAGGCTCAGGTTCTGGGTGACCTGCTGGGGTACCCCGGGCTTGCTTCCGGCGGCATTTGGGACCCACCACATCTGGAACGGGTAGCTCCGCTGGAGGGGGTCCATGAACACCAGGCTCTTGCCATCCGGGGACCAGGTCGGCATGGCGGCCATGGGGCCGGCCGAAAGGAGCCGGGGCGTTCCCAGGGACGAGCCGTTCCAGCTGGCCACCTGGAGGGTGCTGGTCTGGGTCTGATTGTCGGTGCAGATCATCGCCAGCTCGGTGGCCTGCGGGTTGAGGGCGGGCTCACTGCAGTTCTGAGCTGGGGTGGTCAGGTAGTTCAATTGGCCCTCGGGAGAGCTGACCGAGACCAGCTGGGAGTAGGTGGCTCCGGTGGTGGTATTGACCGCGTACTTGGCGTAGATCAGGCCGCCATTGCTGAGCGGCAGGGGCTCGACATCGCCACCCTGGTAGTAGTTGGGGATGCTCCACTGGGTCGGGGTGGCGCCCGGGTTGGAGAGCGGCACGGCCTGGATCTGGAAGTCGACGTTGTAGTTGGCGCTGGGATCAACCCAGTTCCAGGCGTAGAACAGGGTCTGCCCGTTGCTGCTCAGCCTTGGGTAGTAGGCGAAGTGGTTGTTGAAGAACTGGGTGGAGCTCTCGCTCAGCAACAGCCGAATCGTCTGGCCCTGCGGGTTCAGCAGCAGGACGTTGGAGTAGCCGTTGCCCTTGTCCACGGCGAGGAGGTCCCCGCTCGGCCCGGGAGCCACCTGCACCCAGTTCCCGGGCGCGGTGCCCAGCTTGCTGAAGGTCAGCCCGTGGAGGCTGTAGAGGGACCCGTTTTGGGCCACCACCACAGTTCCGGGCAGCGCCACCAGCGCCTGTTGCTGGGTGGGGTCGGCGACATTGGAGGCCTTGGTCTGGAGAGTGCCCAGCCCGGCCCAGACTCCGAACCCGAAAAGGGCCATAAGTCCCACCGTGGCCAGGCTGGCAAGTATTTGGCGCGGGCTCATTTGGGGAAGTACTGCGCCACTAGGGCATTGATCGCGGGCCACTTGGGTACCAAGGCGAGCTGTCCATTGATGGTCTGGTTGCTGTAGTCCTGGCTAAGCATCACGATCTGGGTGACCCCGCCGTTGCTGAAGTCCTTGGCCAGGGCGGCGATGGAGCTCAGCTGGGTCAGCGCCATGTTGGTCCGGACCCCGTTGCCCAGCGCGCTGGCAATGCGAGGGATGTCGGCCAAGCTGAGATGCTTGGCGGCGTCCTTGATATCGACCAGGAGCTGCTGCTGCTTCTGGGAGCGGGCGATGTCCTCCAGGATGTCGCCGTGCCGGGAGCGCACATAGGTCAGGGCGTTGACCCCATCCAGTCGCTGCGGCCCTGGCAGGACTGCGATCCGCTGGTTGGCATAGGGGTTGTTGCCGGTCAGGTCGTAGGGATACTGGTCGTCCAAGATGGGCATCTGGGCGATCACGTCGACCCCGCCTAGCTGGTTGACCAGCTGGACCAGGCCCCCGAGCCCGATCCAGGCCCAGTAGTTGACCGAGACCCCGAAGTTGTTCTCGACTGTCTGGATGGCGTCGGTGGCCCCTCCATCGAGGTAGGCGGCGTCGATCTTGGCGCTGCCGCCGCTGGCGATCGGCACCCACAGGTCGCGGGGGATGGACAGCATCACCGCCTTGTGGGTCTGGGGGTCGACCCGGACCAGGATCATGGTCTGGGTCAGGACCTGACCGGCCACGAACTTGGCATCGTTGTCGGACCCCAGCAGCAGCACGGTGAAGGGCGCTCCCGGTGGGGGAGGGGTCGCGGTCGCCTGGATGGTCCCCTTGGAGGTGCCGTTGCGGCCGCCCTTGCCGGTGGTGGCCTGGCCGGTGACGTGGAAGGCGGCGGTGACTGCGGGCAGGAAATAGGCGACCACTCCGCTCAGGCCCGAAACGGCAAAGCCAATCACCACCAGGAACGCCAACAGCGTCCGGTGCCGGCCCCATGAGAAGGACGATTTGTGGGTCGATAGCCCGGCGCGGCGGCGCCTTGGCCTGGTCCCGGCAGCCATGCAGGCAGATTGTAGCCGCCCCGCCGCGGTGGCCTCTCGGGCAACTCGGCCTTCGGCCATGGCCCCAAGGCGTTAACCTTGCCATTCATGCTGCTCGCAGGTAAGCGGATTCTGGTGACGGGGGTGCTCACCCCGGCTTCATTGCCCTTCGCTGTCGCCCGCCAAGCCCAGGCCGACGGGGCGGAGGTGCTGCTGACCTCATTCGGGCGAGCGATGAGCCTCACTAGGCGCAGCGCCTCCAGGCTGTCTCCCAGGCCCGAGGTGCTGGAGCTGGACGTGGCCAGGGACCAGGACTTCGAGGCGCTGGCGGCGTTGCTCAGCGGCCGGGGCCTGCGGCTGGACGGGATCGTTCATGGCGTGGCGTTCGCGCCCGGGGACGCCCTGGGGGGAGCCTTCCTGAGCACCCCTTGGGAGTCGGCCGCGGTGGCCCTGCGGATCAGCGCCTACTCCCTCAAACAGCTGGCGGTGGCGCTGGCTCCGCTGATGCCGGAGGCAGGGGGCAGCATCGTCACTCTCGACTTTGACGCCACCCAGGCCTGGCCAGGCTATGACTGGATGGGGGTGTCCAAGGCGGCCCTGGAGTCGGTCGTGCGCTATCTCGCTCAGTACCTGGGTCCGCGTCAGATCCGGGTCAACGCCGTCTCGGCCGGACCCACCTTCACCACCGCCGCCAAGGGAATCCCAGGTTTCTCCCGCTTCCCAGAGGTCTTCGCCGAGCAGGCCCCGCTGGGGTGGGACGCCCGCAACTCGGACCCCGTCGGCAAGGCGGTGGTGGCGCTGCTCTCAGACTACTTCCCCGCCACCACCGGCGAGATGATTCACGTGGACGGTGGTTATCACGCGGTCGGGGCCTCGGCCAGAGGCCCAGCCGAGGCGTAGCCGCCACTCGGCCGGCGCCGCCGACGCGCCCACCATATCGAGCCCCCGATGGCGGTTGCCACCGCCACCAGGCCGGCGATGGTCATGGCGGCGCGGCTGCCCCAGTTCTGCTCGATCAGCCCTGTCAGGGGGCTGCCGATGGGAGTCGAGCCCATGAACACCCACAGATAAAGAGCCATCACCCGGCCGCGCAGGCGAGCTGGGGTGTAGAGCTGGATGATGCTGTTGGAGAGAGCCGAGTACACGATCATGCCGACCCCGGTGACTGCCAGCAGGCCCATGGCCGGCACCAGACTGGTGGTCTGCCCCGCCAGCGCCAGGAAGCCTCCGAAGACCCCGCAACCGACCAGGAGGGTTGGCATCGCCGCCTTGCCGGCGTAGGCCACCCCCAGGGCGCCACCCAGGGCTCCCACTCCGAGAGCGGCGCTGAGCAGGCCGAAGGTGGTGGCTCCAGAGTGGAGGCCGTCGCGGGCGAAGGCCGGGATCAGAACCGAGAGGTTGTAGGTGAACGTGCCCACCACCAGCATCAGGACCATCACCAAGAGCACCTCCGGGGTCCGCACCGCGTAAGCGCCTCCCTCCCGGAGCTGGGCCAGGGTGCCCTCCACCCGCTTGGCGGTGCGCTTCATCAGGTGGAGCTCCTCGGGATGCATCAGGTACAGCGCCGCGATCACCGCCAGATAGGAGATCGCGTTGAGGTCGAAGCAGAGGGCGGTGCCGACGGTGGCGATCAGGATGCCGCCGACTGCCGGGCCCACCACCCTGGCCGCATTGAAGACGCTTGAGTTCAAGGCCACTGCGTTGGGGAGCTGGTCTGAGCCCACCATCTCGGGCACGAACGCTTGCCGAGTGGGGCCGTCGATCACGTTGATCAAACCGAAGGCGAGCACCACCACGAACACCTCCCAGACCTGGACCACCCCCAGGCCAACCGACAATCCCAGGACGCCGGCCACAATCGCGAAGGCACTCTGGGTGCCGAGCAACATGGCGCGCTTGGGAAACCGATCTGCCACCAGCCCGCCCAAGGGCTGCAGCAGCAGGTTGGGCAGGAACTGGACCATGACCAACAGCCCGAGCATGAAGGCGGAGTGGGTGAGGTCAAGGATCAGCCAGGCCTGGGCGGTGCTCTGGAGCCAGCTCCCGGTGACCGAGACCAGCTGACCCCAGAAGAAGTACCGGTAGTTGCGGGTGGAGAGGGCCTGGAAGGTTCTGATGGTGACCCCGCGCACGTTCAGCCTCATCTTCACGGTGAGGTCTCGACCAGGTGTTCCAGGGCGGACAGAGCCTGGCTGATCGCCGCCACCTCCGCTTGGGAGAGGTGGTCGAGCCGGGCTGCGAACCAGGAACTTCGGGCCGATTGGGCGGCTCGGGCCACCTCCACGCCGGAGGGCGTGAGGCTGATCCGGACACAGCGGCGATCCAAAGGGTCGGGGGCCTTGGTCACCAGCCCGTCGGCCTCCATCTGGTTGACGATGGCCGTCATCGAGGGAAGCCTCACTCGCTCCCGACCGGCCAGCTCCGAGGCGGTGGCGGCGGGCTGGCCGAGCAGTGAGTTCAGAACTGGATACCATCCCGGGCTCACACCCAGGGGCCCGTAGGCATGGCGGAGCTGGCGGGCAAGGAGGCTCATGATGTTGGGCAGTCGGGAGCTCAGCTGGGTTCCAGCTGCCCGGGAGTCGATCGAGCCGCCCTGAGAGGGTTCCACCGGGCCCGGTGCGCCTGCCATATGGTAAGTCTAACTAATTAGGTTGCCTAACTACATGGCAATCTGGCGCTACTGGACACACGCCCCCGTGGAGACAGGTGTGCGGGTCTGGTCACCTCGATTGATGTCTGGGAGGACCTGAGCCGCGGTCAGGGCGTAGCCCTGATCCTGGGTCACGAGCGACTTGGCGAAGACGACGCCCAGGACCTGCCCGTGGAGGTTGACCAAAGGGCCGCCTGAATTGCCGGGGATCACGGAAGCCTGCAGGATGTAGATCTGGCGGCTGACCAGTTGGTTCGCGTAGATGTCCCGTCCCACGGCTTGGATCTGGCCCTGCACGGCGGCCCCCACCACCTGCTCTGTGCCACCCTCTGGATAGCCGATCACCGCGCCTTGGGTGCCCCTCTGAGCCGAGCTGGAGAATTGCAACGGGGTGAGGTTGAGCCCGGGCACCAGCAGCAGCGAGAGGTCGGTGCGCGGGTCGTAGAACACGACCTGGGCCGCCAGGGCAAGAGCCCGGCCCGGCACCGCCACGGTGGTCCCGTGGGTGCCCGCCACGACATGGGCGTTGGTGACCACCACGTCGCCGGCGACGGGGAATCCGCTGCCCTCGATCAGGCCGCCGCAGCCGACGCTGACCACCTTCACGGTCTCGGCGGCGTCCTGGGTGATCGCGGCGTCACCGCCGAGGTTGCCCGGCAGCCGCACCGGCCCAGGCAGGGGCGGGATGAGGTTGGCGAACACCTGCGGAAACGGCACGTCGGTGAAGACATGCTGCAGGCCGCCCAGCCACGCCGGACCCGCCGGAAGTTGGCGGCCCAGGGTCCGCAGGATCGCCGACCCCTGGATCTGGGCCGCCAGAGGCTGGATCGGGCCCTGGGCGAAAACCAGCCCGAGATACCAGCTGACCATGAGCACCACCAGCAGGCCCCACGCCGATCCGAGGAAGGCGTCCAGCGCTCCCAGGCGCCGGCGCAGGGCGGTGGTGCGCAGGCGGGCCCCCAACAGCGCCCCCAGGGCGTCGCCGAGAAAGGCGAGAGTCAGCAGCAGCCCGATCGCTATGACCGTGCGAATGGTGCCGCTGTATCCCGGCAGCAAGGGCGGGACGGTGGTGGCGACCCACGACCCCAGCCCCAGGCCCGCCAGCAAGCCCACCAAGGAAAAGACCGAGTAGACGAACCCGCGGCGGTAACCGCTCAGCCCCGCGTAGATGAGGGCCAGAATGATCACCAGATCGACTAGGTCCATGCTCCTCCTGCCATCATGCGACCACCGGCACCGGTGATGGGCCCCACCGAACTTCGCCACAATGCCGGAGGGACCCCCACATATGCAAGTGAGAGTTTGGACACAGAGCGTAGCGGTACAGGGCGGGTGAGCCGGCTCCGGCGCAGCGGGAGCGCAGTTCAAAATGGGATCTTCATCCCGCTCCCCGAGGACTGGCGCTCGTGCATTCTGCCAGTCATCGGGCTGGCCACCCCAATTGGTCTTCTGGTGGTCAACTTCTCCGCCTGGGTGATCTCGCAGTTGAGCGCCTTCCGCTGGGGAGTCGCGGTCAGCGCGGTGATCAGCGCCCTGATCCTGAACAGCCTGAGCGGGATCAACGTCTATCGCTTCGTCCGCAACCGCTGGCCCAACTTCATCCTGAGCCGCACCGAGAACGAGAACTGGGTGCTGATCCTGGCGATCGTGGTGATCCTGGTGATCGCGGCTCTGTCGGCCGTCTTCTCCTATGTCGGAATGTCCAACCCCAAGCAACTCCCGGACGGGATTGCAGTGGTGACGGGATTCCTGGGAGTGGTCATTCCCATGGGCTTGATCCTAGGGCTCAACCGCCGCCGCAAGCGCGGCTGAAACAGCCGCGCTCAGAGGGGATCGCGCCGATGCTGCAGATCTCCCAAGACGGTGACCGATTGACCGTCGGAGATCAAAGCCGCGGTCGCTGTCCGCAGGAAGAGGCCGTGTCCGACGATGCCGGGGATGACCTCCATGGCCCGGGCCAGCTCTGCGGGCGCCAGGCGGCGGTCTCGGTAGGGGAGATCGAGCACGAAGTTGCCATTGTCCGTGACGAAGGGCGCCTGCTGGCCGCGGCGGATGGGTGTAGCACCCGTCACGTGCGCCACCCTGGCGGCGGTGCCCTCCCAGTCGAAGGGGAGGACCTCCAGAGGCACCGGGTGACGCTCTCCCAGCCGGGGCACCAGTTTGCCCGCGTCGGCAATCACCCAGAAGCGTCGGCTCCGCTCCGCCACGACCTTCTCCCTGACCATGGCTCCGCCGCCACCCTTGATGAGGTCCAGGGCCGGGTCGATCTCGTCGGCGCCGTCGATGTCAAGGTCGAGGGGGATCGTGGTCGAGGCGACGACGGTGATGCCCAGCGAGCGGGCATGCTCCTCGGTGGCGGCCGAGGTGCACACCGCCGTGATCGGGAATTGGCCGGTGAGCCGGGGCCGGAGCGCTTCCAGAAAGGCGCTGGTGGTCCGCCCGGTACCCAGCCCCAGACGCATGCCCGGCTCGATCAGGGCGGCGACAAAGGCACCGACCTGAGCGACCGCCGCCTGGAAGTCGATCTCGGCCATGCGCCGGTCAGCCGAGGCGGACCGGGCCGGCCTGAGTGATGGCGATCCGCAGCAGCACCCGATGCTCGTCCCGCATCGCCTGGCGGTAGTCGTCCCAGTCCGGGTGTTCGCCCAGGATCCGGCGGTAGTAATCCTCCAGCAGGGGCAGCGCCTGGGGTAGGGAGACGACCTCCGCCTGGCCCCAGACCATCGCCCATGGCCCATAAAAGGAGTCGGTGAAGGCCACCAGCGCCGCCCTGGGGTCCCGCCTCAAGTTGAGGGTCTTGGCCGCCCGCTCCCGGCTGCTGATCACGACCCGTCCATCCTGGTCGACTCCGGCCACAACCGGAGACATCTGGACGCTCTGGTCGCGGCGATAGGTGGCCAGCACCGAACGGTGGTTGTCGCCCAGGAACTCCCTAGCCTGATCTGCGTTCACGGCCTCCTCCCTCGGGGCGCGGACTCTCCCAACTCAGCGGCCTGGCCTTGGCCCGCTCGATCAAGCGCTCCTGAATGCCGGGTTCCAAGGAGTCGGGATCGACCCGGCTCCAACTGCCATCCGCGGCCAGTTGCCAACTCTGCCGGCGATCCTGCCACATCATCTCCAGTACATCGAGGACCTCTCGGCGGGCCTGGGCGTCGTGCAGGGGCACGACGCATTCCACCCGCCGATAGAGGTTGCGCCCCATCAGGTCGGAACTGCCCATGAAGACCTCCGGTTGCCCTCCATTCTCGAAGGCGAAGACGCGGCCGTGCTCGAGGAACCGTCCGATCACGCTGTGCACCACCACGCTGGCACTGAGGCCGGCAACCTCCGGGCGGAGGGCGCAGATCCCGCGCACCAACAGCCTTATCGGCAGACCTTGGCGAGAGGCGTTGTAGATCGCCCGCATGGCCCTCCCGTCGGTGAGCCCGTTCACCTTGATGATGACCCCCGCCGGGTGGCCGGCTCGAAGGTGGTCGAGCTCCCGCTCCATCAGCGCCTCAAAGCGTTCGATGGCGTTGATGGGGGCGACCCAGAGGTAGTGATAGTCGCGTTTCCGCGAGTATCCGGTCAGGTAGTTGAAGAGGTCCGCCACCTCCTCGGTGATCTCGGTGCGGGCCGTGAGGAGGCCGAAGTCGGTGTATTGCCGGGCGGTGACGGCGTTGTAGTTGCCGGTCCCAATATGCGCGTAGTAGCGCACCCCGCCCTCCTCCTGGCGCACCACCAGCACCAGTTTGGCGTGGGTCTTGAGGCCCGGGACACCGTAGGCGACGTGGGCACCGACCTGTTCCAGCTGCCTGGCCCAGCGGATGTTGTTCTGCTCGTCGAAGCGGGCCTTGATCTCCACCAGCACGACCACCTGCTTGCCATCCTCGGCCGCTCTGGTCAACGCTCCGATCACCGGAGTGTCGCCGCTGGTCCGGTAGAGCGTTTGCTTGATCGCCACTACCTTGGGGTCGCGGGCGGCCTGCTCTATGAAGCGCTCGGTGGTGGCGGCGAATGAGTCGTAGGGGTGCTGGACCAGGACGTCGCCGCGCCTCACCACCGCGAAGATGTCAGGGTCCTGATCTTGGACGCTGAGCAGGCGGGGCGGCGTGGTGCCGCTGAACGCGGAATAGGAGAGGTCCGGCCGATCGACCTCGTCGGCGACGCTGAAGAGACCGGTGAGGTCAAGCACTCCATCTACCGGCTGAATGTCCTGGTGGCCGACGCCCAGCTCGGTCTCCAGCATGCTGATCAGCTCAGGCGCCAAGGCTGGTCCGGTCTCCACTCTCACGATGGCGCCGAAGCGGCGCTCCCGCAGCTCCTCCTCGATGGCGGAGAGCAGGTCGGGTTCGTCTTCGTCGACGTCGAAGTCGGCGTCCCTGGTGATGCGAAAGACCCCATGGGAGAGGATGTCCATCCCTGGGAAGAGCCTGCCGAGGCGCTCTGCGATGATCCGCTCCACGGGGACGAACGGGCCCTGGCCGCCGGCTCTAAAGAACCGCGGCAGGAAGGAGGGCACCTTGACCCGGGCCACTCGAGGGGTGCGGTCGCCCGGCTCGCCCAGCACCACCGCGATGGACAAGGAGAGATTGCTCAGGTAGGGGAAGGGGTGCGCCGGGTCGATCGCAAGCGGGGTAAGGAGGGGGTAGAGCTGGCGGTCGAAGAAGTCGTCACAGCGAGCTCGCTCTAGAGCCGTCAGGGGCTCTCCGGTCAGGAGCAGGCGCACCCGCTTCTCCTCCAGGGCCGGGACCACCTCGGTGAGCAGGCATCGGAGCTGGGCGGCGACCAGCTCCTGACTCCGCATGGTGATCGCCTGGAGCTGCTCGGTGGCGGTCATCTGGTCGGCGTGGGTGGCCTGCACGTGCTCGCCCAGCTGCCGCTTCAAGGATGCGACCCGGATCATGTAGAACTCATCCAGGTTGTTGGCCGTGATGGCGAGGAACCGGAGCCGCTCTAGGAGAGGAACCCTCGGGTCCTGGGCCTCAGCCAGCACCCTGGCATCGAAGTCCAGCCAGCTCAACTCACGGTTGATGTAGCTCGAGGGGTCGCTGAGAGGATCGGCGGCGGCGCCCACTCCTCCAGTCACCGCGCGCAGGCGGGTCGGCCGGGAGGGTTTGGCCCCTCGCGCGGGCCGTTTGCGCCGCCGGGGGTCGTCCGCCACCCCGTGTACGCTACTACGGAGCCGCCCGGGGCGGCGGTGCCTGGCCTGTCGCGAACAGGTTGCAGGCGGGTGTGGTGGCCCGCATTCTAGGTACCATCGCGAGATGATGCAAAGGACTCTGATCGCGGCGGCGGCGATGACAGGAGCGCTGGTTCTGGTCGGCTGCGGGGCGGCCGCGACTTCCAGTACCAGGAACTCTCACGCGGTCGCGGCCAAGCTCTTGGGCTCAGCCAACTCCAGTGCCTTCGCCACCAGCTTTCAGGTGACCTTCAAGGGTGGCCTGAACATGACCCTGACGGGGGTGAGCGGTCTGGCGGCGAGCAGCCAGCAGCAGCTGGCCAAGCTCCAGACCGAGCTCAACTCAGGCCCGGTCAGCGGGACCATCGACTTTCAGAGCCCGACCGAGTTCCGAATCACGTACGACGCGCCGGCCTTCCTGGCAACCCCGTTGCAGCTGGTCGAGGTCGGCGGCAACTCCTACGCGAGCCTGAACGGACAGCAGTGGTACCGCGAGGGCGCGGTGCCGACCGGCGCCGGCGGGGTTGCTCCCCTGCCATCATCCCTGACCAATCTCCCCGCCGAACTCAAGAGCCTCGGCACCCTGGCCCAGGGCGGGGCGACCGTGACCAGCAGTGGGCCTCTGTCCCGGGACGGGGTGGAGGTCGACCACATTCACGCCGTGGTGACCAGCGCTGGTTTGGAGAAGATCTTCAGCTCGGCGCTGAGCACTGCGAGCAGCAGCGCGACCCCTTCCGCGATCCCCCTTGCAGGCCTCGCCCAGCTGCTCCAGTTCGGGCCGTCGACCGGTGACGTGTACATCGCCACCAAGACGCACCTGCCCCAGGAGGAGGCGTTCAACGGCGGTGTCTCCGTGAACCTGGGGGCGCTGGCGCTGCTGGCCCCCAGCCAGACTCGGGCGCCCCGAGGAAGCCTGGGGCTGACAGCAAACTTCTCGGCCAACTTCGGTCAGTACCGGGCCACCTTCAAAATTCAGACGCCGACCGACATTGTCCCCGGGCAGCTGCCTCTGCCCAGCTCCCTCAACCAGCTCCCCTAGGCCCCAAACCTCGACCCAGCAGTCGTAGCCGGGGCGCCCGGTCCGGGTGCATGGTCCTGGCGATCGCCTCGACCCGAGCGGCCTCCTCCAGGGAGTCGTCCAATTCGGCGAGCTCCGGATCTTCGCCGGCGCAGGCCAGCGCGGCGCCCAGCCACCAATCCGCCAGCTGAGGGTTCTTGGGTAGCAGCGGGCCATGCAGGTAGGTGCCGAGCACGTTCCCACACCAGGCGCCCTCGAAGCCGCTGTGCCCGGTGTTCCCTCCGCCGCGCACAACCCTGCCCAGGGGAGTCACCCCGGGGGCGAGCTCGGTCCGGCCGCTGTGATTTTCGAACCCAACCAGCAGCGGCGCCCGCAGCCCGAGCCCTGGGTCCGCCTCCACCAGCAGGTTCCCGACCAACCGCTCCGAGCCAGCCACCGTGTGCATCGGCAGAAGACCCAGGCCGGGGATGCTGGTGCCCTCCTGGGTCAGGTAGTGGCTGCCCAGCAGCTGGAACCCCGCGCAAACGCCCAGCAGGGGCGCTCCCTTCGAGATCGCGGTCGTGAGAGACGGGCCCTTGCGACCAACCAGGTCCTCCGCCACCGTGACCTGGTCAAGGTCCTGGCCGCCCCCTATGAAGAATCCAGAGCAGGCGGGGATCAGGCTCGCGGCCTCTGCTTCGAGCCCGATCATCACCACTTCCAGGTGCAGGCCCCGACGCTCGGCGCGGTGGGTCAGAGCCAGCACGTTGCCGCGGTCGCCGTAGAGGTTCATCTCCCGTGGGTAGAGCCAGCCAAGTACCAGGCGGGTGCTGCTCACACGGCCTCCCGGAATGGCTGGCTCGCCCCCGAGCGCACCAGCTGGCGCTGCCAGTTGAGCATAGCCGTGTAGGTGAGCAGAGCCGGCGCGGGGACGCCGGGCGTGGCCATCTCCGCGAGTGCGTCGAGAGCTGCCCCGGGCTCCGGGCAGACCCGGATCCGGTCTGGCTCGAAGCCGGCATAGGCCAGCCTCAACACCAGGTCGCGGGTGCGGGTACCAGACGCCACGATGGTCAGCCGCCGAGCACGTGCCAGACCTTCAAGGTCGACGTCCCAGATCCACGAGATGTCGCGCCCGTCGGCGATCCCGTCGTTGAGGGCGATGGCCACGACTGGGCTGGCGTCTAGGGTCGCCAGCGAGGCCAGGTTCTCGCCCATTCCGGCGGGATTCTTGGCCAGCATGAGGCGGACCCTGGCCCCTTTCCAGGTGGCCAGTTGGGAGCGCCCGAAGGCGGGCTGGAAGGTGGCCAGGGCGGAGTTGACCTGGGCCCCTGTGGCTCCCATGGCCGTGGCCGTGGCGAAGGCAGCGGCCGCGTTGGCAGCGTTGAAGACACCTCCCAAGGGGACCGAGATCGAGGTGCCCAGGCCCGCGGCGTCGACCATCCGGAGCTGGAGGGAATCGAGTCCGAACAGCTGGATCTGAGTGGCCCGAACCGCCGGTGCCGGCCTGGTGAAGCCGCAGTTGGGGCAGGCGTACTCACCGCAATGAGCGTAGTAAACCGTGGTGAATTCGAGCTCGCCGCGGCAGCGGGGGCAGTCTCGGGCGTCCGCCACGACAGGCAGGCCTGCCCGGGCGGCGCTGGGGTCGTCGAGTCCGAAGAGAATCCGGGAGCGGTGCGACCTGCTGCCCGGCTCCGCCCCGATCAGGGCCACCCGGGGGTCGTCGGCGTTGCCGACCCAGAAGCTGGTCGGCGGCAGTCGATTGACCGCCGACTCCAGACGGCTGGCGATCTGCTCCACCTCGAAGGACCGGTCCAGCTGGTCGCGAAACGCGTTCAGAACCACCAGTCCCCGAGGTTGGATCTCGGCCACGGCCTGAGGCGCACTCAGCTCGTCGACTTCCAGAATCATCCAGTCCAGGGGCACCCGGCAGTGGCGGTCGGCTCGGTCCAGAGTGGCAGCGGTTAGGCCGAACACCAGGTTCGAGCCGCTGGGGTTGCCACCCGCACGCCAGCCGGCCGTGCCGGCGATGGCGCGGAGCATGGCGGCGGTGGAGGTCTTGCCGTTGGTGCCGGTCACCAGCACCGTGCCCCCGGTGAGGCTGGCCGCAAGCTTGGCGAGCACGCGAGGGTCGATCGCCCGAGCGACATCCCCAGGCAGGGTGGTTCCCCCGCCGAGTCGAAGGCGCCGACTGGCCGAACCGACTAGTTTGCCCAGTCCGACGGCCGCGCTCAGCCTCAGATCCGGTCCGGCCATCCTGGCTCCGAAACCACTGTCCTAACCAGGACGCCGGGGCAGGCCAGCGCGACCGTCCTGGCGGTGCTGACCGCTCGTTCAGGGTCGTCGAGCGGTGTGAAGAAGGCCCCGCCGCTGCCGGTCATGGCCCAGGGAGTACCCGGGGTGGCGTGCCTCAGCGCCTGTAGCCGCTGGCGCAGGGTTGCAGAGGTGCGCAGGGCGGCGGGCTGCAGGTCACTGCCATACAGTTCGGGGTCGGGCACGCTCCCAGCCCGCAGGGAGCTGGCCAGGCGCTCGGCTCGAGACCCGTCACTGAAGTCCCTGGCTTGCACCGCAGCATAGGCGGCTGCGGTCGAGATCGCGGCCAGCACGACCACCAGAAAGAGCTGGTCGGAGAGCGGGGGCAGCGGCTCCAGCCGTTCGCCGATTCCACCGACAAGAGCCGCTCCCCCGGTGAGGGCGAACGGGACGTCCGCGCCGCAGGCCAGAGCGACCTCTTCCAGGGCCGAGGTGGGGGCATCCGGAGCTGATAGTCGGATCAAGGCGGCTGCGTCCGCCGATCCACCCCCGAGGCCGCTCTGGGTTGGGATTCGTTTCTCCAACACAATCCGGCTCGTGGCCTGGCCAAGGCCCTGTTCCGAGAGCAGCCGCACGGCCTTCAAGACGATGTTCTCTGGGCCATGGGGAACCTGGGCCGAGTGGGGCCCATAGACCAACAGCTGGCAGGCGTCTGGGGCCCGGGCGCCAGGAGCCAGGGCCTCCAGCCCGACCACGTCGCTCCAGCCTACGGTGTGAGAGACCGCGGCGAGCTCGTGGTACCCATTGGCACGCCGACCGGTCAGCTCCAGCACCAAGTTCAACTTGGCAGGGGCCCGTCCCAAGCGCAACACCACCCCTACTCTAAGTGGTCGGCCGAGCGGCTTGATATACTGCGACGTCGGCGAACCTGGTCCGGGGAGATTCCGACCCGGACCCACACAGGTTGAGGAGAAATTGGCCAACAGCAGTTCAGCGCGCAAACGGATTCGCTCAGCCGAGCGCAAGCACGAACAGAATCGGGGAGTGCGGTCGGCGGTGCGCACTGCCGTGGTCAAGGCGCGCCGGGCGGTGGTCGCGGCTGAGCCCGAAGAGGCGGAGTCGCTGGTCCGGCTGGCGAGTTCCGCTCTCGACAAGGCGGCCGAGCATGGAGTCCTGCACGCTCGCAATGCGAGCCGACGTAAGTCGCGGTTGATGAAGCTGGCTGCGAAGGTGGCCGCGGCGGAGTCGGCAGCACCGGTCGAGGCGACGGTCAAGAAGCGCCCGGCCACGGTGCGGGGCACCAAGTCCAAACTCGGCCAGACGGCCAAGAAGTCAGCCGCTGGTGGCAAGGCGAAGCCGGTCACCAAGACCGAGCGGACCGCCGCCCGCACCCGACGCACCGCAGGATCCTCGGGTACCGAACGCGGTTAGGGGGTCCGGTCCATTCGGCCCCGCTGAATTTCGACCGCGATTCTGGCCAGGAGCGCGTCCAGCCCGCTAGCGGCGTCCACCAGGCCCGTTCTCGTGGCCCAATCCAGGTCCGCTAGTTCGACCAGCCAACGTCGGGCCCGTTCGCGTCCGACCTGCTTCAGTTGCCGGGCGAGCCGTTCCTGGAGCCACGGCGGGACCGCCTTTACCGGTGGGTTCGCCCGGGAATCCGAATAGGCGATGAGATCTCTCAGCGTTCGGGCTAGGGAGCCCACCACCATGGGGGGCTGAATATCCGGACGGGAGAGCACCGCCTGAAGCCTCGGTCCGGCGGTGGCCGGACTGTCGAAGAGCGCGTCGGTCACCCGGTACAGATCGGTAGGAGGTGCCGGGGTGATCAGAATGGAGGCCTCCTCATCGCCGATCACTTGACCTCCTTGCTGGTAGAGCTCCAGCTTCTCCAGCTCCATCTCCAGCCAGCCAAGGTCCTGAGCCGCGACCTCGAGCAGGAGCCGGACCGCGCCCGCCGGCAGCCGCAAGCTGCGGGCCTGGAGGCGTCGTTCCAGGTAGCCTCTCAGGTCGTGGCCGGTGGGCCGCGGAATCAGGCGCACTTCACCCCCGAGCGCCCGCACTCCTTTGCCGAGGACCGAGGTGACCGGTAGCTGGGTCCGCACCACCAGGCAGGTGGCCGTGGTCTCGGCGCGGGCCGCCAGGGTTGCCAAGAGGCGCTCCATCTCCCGGGGCGAGCGCTTGCCGCCACCCAGCTGGGGCGGGTCCCAGATCATCACCACGCGACGGATGGCCAGGAACGGAGGGGTGGCCAGGCTGCGCTCGATGGCATCCAGATCTGCCGATGCCTTGAACTCCTCCAGGCCGAGGTCCGAGATCAGGTCCTGGCAGAGCGCGGAGCGCGCCTCCTGGGCGGCCTTGGTGACCAGGTAGGAGTCTGCTCCGTGGATCAAGAGGAGCGGCTCAAGCATGCCCAGAGTATGGCGAGATCGAGATTGATATCGCTCCAGGGTTGCCCTCGGACCCCTCGGCCCGTCAGCATTGCAGGGCAGTGCTCTTCTCCGCATTCCCGACCCCGCAACCGCGCCTACCCTTCGGCACCCTCGGTGCCGAGATCACGATAGGCGCCACCTTCCTGATCCATATTGCGCTGGTCGGATTCATCTTGGGCGCGGCCGGTCTGGCTCCCTTCATGGAGCTGGCGGGCCGGCGCAGGGGGGGGGACGAGCGCTACCTGCGCTACGCCCGCAGCCTCGCCCACGCCATCTTGTACCTCTACAGCTTCGGGGCGACCTGGGCGGTGATGGCGGTGGTTCTCCTGACCGGCATCTATGGCCGGCTGATCGGAACTCTCCTCAACCTCCTGCTGCTGCCGCTCACGATCGCCTTTGCGAGCTTCTTCGTGGGGGTGCCGCTGCTGCTGCTCTACGTCTACGGCTGGGACAAGCTGAACTCCCGCCTGCACCTGGCGATTGGCTTTACCTTCTCGGCGATCCAGTTCCTCTTCCTGTTCATGATCGTCCAGCTGGACAGCTACGCCCTCACCCCCGGGACCGCCATCAGCGCCGCCCATGCCATGTACTCACCCAGCTACCCCTGGCTGCTGCTCATGTACGCGGGCGGCGCCATCTCGTGGTCGGCGCTGTTCCTGGCCGCGGTCGCGATCTGGAGGGGCCGGAGGGCCAAGTCAGAGGCCGAGGCGATCTACCAGCGCTGGGCGGCCCGGATCAACTTTGCGATCGGCTCGGTCTTTCTGATGGCCCAGCCGGTCACCGGGTTCCTGCTGGCTGAGAGCATCAAGACCTCGTCGGCTCCGGCCTTCGACAACCTCTTCATCTTCAACTCCGGGACGATGTTCATCGGGATGGTGGTACTGCTGGCGGTCGTGGTGCTGGGCGCCAACCTGGTCTTCTGGCTGCACAACCCCGAGCTCCAGGATCAGGGCACCGGGGCCAGCCTGACGGTGGTGGCGCTCCTGGGGATGGCCGGGACGGCCCTGCCGGCGGCGGTCATACCCAGTCAGCTGGTGCTGCTCCGCTACCTGGCACTGTTGATCGCCTTCGTCGCGACCGCCATCAACCTGGTCCGTTACCTGCGCTCGCTCCGCCACACCGGGCCAGAGGTGATGCTGGGGCGCTCGGTGGGTCGCCTGATCGCCACCGTGGGGGTGGCGGCCCTGGCGCTGTCGATTTTCATGGGGGTGATCAAGGAGAACGCCAAGCTCCCCTGTGGGATCGACGCGACCACCGGGCAGAGCGCCTGCCTGCTCACCCTGCATCAGTCCGCCCAGAACTTCAATGCCCCCCCTGGGGTGCTTCCGTGAACTACCAGGACTTCGAGTCGGCCTGGTACATAGGTCTGATCGTGACCGCCTTCTTCGTGATCATGCTGGTGGGCTTCTGGAGCGCCATGAAGCGAGTCCGCCAGCTCTTCCTGGCAGGCGACGAGATGTCGGCCTGGCTCACAGTAGGGGCCAGCCTGTTCACGTTCCTATTTCTGTTGGGACTCTGCTTGGCCCTGCTGGTCGAGATAGTGGCGCTCGGAAGTGGCTGAGTCCCCGGTGAAGGCTTCGGCGCGTCGGATGTCGCGCCGCCGCTTCATGATCATGGGCATCAATGCGGCCGGGGCCGCGACCGGCCTCCTGATCGCGGCCCCCATCGTGGGCGACATTCTCAGCCCCGTCTTTTACAAGAGCAAGCAGCCCTGGGTGATGGTGGCTGACATCCGGCATGTCCCGGTCGGGGTGCCGACCGCCTACGTGGTCATGCTCAATGACAGCGGGGACGCCTGGCAGGTGCCGGCCGTGCCCCGGACCGTTTACGTGGTCAAGGCCAATCTCAGCAACGCGGTCCAGCTGATCACCCTCTCCAACGTCTGCACCCACATGCAATGCGATGTGCACTGGGACGTCAACCTGCAGGTGTTCCTGTGTCCCTGCCACGGTGGCCTCTACAGCATGATCGGCACCAACATCGGGGGCCCACCGCCCCAGCCGCTTTTCCGCTACCAGCACAAGCTGGTGGGCACCACCCTCTACGTTCGCAACGTGCTCACGGAGGGCCAGTGAGGTGGCGGAGGAGCTAGAGCGCAGCGTCCTGGTCGGGAGGCTGACCCGACCGATCTCGGGGTTGATGGCCACCACCTATCGCTGGGTCGACGAGCGCCTGGGCGTCACCGACCTGGTCCACCAGTTGCTCTACGAGGCGGTGCCCAGGCGCGGCGCCTGGGCCTACTCGCTGGGAAGTGCCACCCTGATTCTGATCGTCCTCCAGATCGTGACTGGGATGTTCCTGCTCTGGACCTATGTGCCATCCACCACGGAGGCCTGGCTGAGCCTGAACTTCATCGAACACCACGACGAGTTCGCCGCCATCGTCCGGGGGATGCACCTCTGGGGGGCCTACATCCTCTTCGTGGTGATCGGGCTCCATATGGTCCGGACCTTCGTGAGCGGCTCCTACAAGAAGCCCCGGGAGCTGAACTGGATCGTCGGCGTGGTGCTGTTCCTGCTGGTGCTGGGGCTGGGGATCACCGGGGCGATGCTGCCCTGGGACCAGGCCGCCTATTGGACGGCGACCGTGGTCACCCATGTGGTCGACTACTTCCCCATCTTTGGCACTCAGCTGCAGGAGATCCTGCGGGGCGGCCCTCAGATGGGTCCCGCCACCCTCACCCGCTTCTTCGCCATCCACATCTGGCTGTTGCCGGCGCTCTTGGTGCCCCTGATCGGACTCCACCTGATCCTGCTCCGCCGCCACGGGGAGCACGGGTCCTGGGTCAACTACGAGGGAGTGGAGGAGGAGACCGAGGCCGAGCGAGCCGAGCGGATGGCCCGCGCGGAAGCTCCCTATCCCGCTCTCCCCAGCGATCCCGGCTACGCGGTCCCGATGGACTTGGACGACTTCTTCCCGTCCCAGGTGTTCAAGGACGCCTTGGTGAGCTTTGGCCTGGTGTTGCTGATCTTCATCATGGCGATCGTAATTGGGGCTCCCATCGAGAGGGCGGCCAACCCAGCCGCCCTCAACTACGTGCCCACCCCGGAGTGGTTTTTCCTGCCCTTGGACCAGCTGCTGGTGCAGTTCCCCCAGGCCTGGATGATCCCGGTCGGAGTCTTCATCCTGCCGGGGATCGGGACCACCCTGCTGATCCTGGTACCCTTCCTTGACCGCACCCCAGGACGCCAACCATGGCGTCGCCCCGAGGTGATGGTGCCGGCCTTGTTCGTGCTCCTTTTCCTCATCTTCGAGGCGATGCTCGCCGTCAACCGGCTCTTCAACCTCTGATATGCACTTGCTTGGCGCTCTCGCCCCGCAGCTGACGCCGGTCCCGATCTCCACTGGGGTGGCCACCATCCTGGTGGCCGTGATCATGACCATGCATGTCCAGTTCGCGGCCTGGCAGCAGGGCGGCTACATCATCCTGGCGGTGAGCGACTTCATGGGCTGGAAGCGCAAGAGCGAACATCACGACCGCTTTTCCAGGGGTTTGGTCACGATGCTGGGGGCTAGCTTCGCGCTGGGGGGATCACTGGCGATCTTCGCGGTCGTGATCCTGTTCACCGGCCTTTGGAGCCATTTCTGGGTCACCCTCCTGCGCGTCCTCTTCTGGCCCCTGCTGGCCGAGGCGGCGGCCTTCGTGGGAGAGATCGCCTGCCTCTACCCGCTCTACGCCAGGTGGGAACAGCTCGGCCGGGTGCGCGGGCTCCGGGTTGGCTTGGAGGTCCTGCTCTTCGTCAACGCCTCCATCCAAATGCTGTTGATCAACATGGTCGCCTCCTACATGCTGACCCCCCGGCCGGCCTTCAACCTGCCTTTGATCATGTTCAACCCCACCATGATCCCCCTGGAGATCCACCGCTTCGTGGGCAACATCGCCTTCGCCGGAGCGATCATCGCCCTGGTGGCGGGGATCCGCCTGCTGAGGCGCGCCAAGGCACCCCAGCTGCGCGCCTACGTGGACTGGATGGGGCAATACGGGCTGGTGTGGGCGATCGGGTTCACCATCGCCCAGCCTCTGGTTGGGTGGGAGTACGCCAAGGAGATCCAGCTCCATGCCTACGCCTCCTGGTACGACATGATGCTGGGCGGGCTCAGCGTGGCCTTCTTGTTCCAGGTGTTCCTGCTCGGGCTGATCTTCACCGGGGGTATCTTTTACCTGTGGCGCCGGGTCCGGGCCAGTGGGTTTCGTTCTCCCGCCCTGGCTGTGTGCACCGCCTTGTCGTTCCTGGCTTGGCTGCTGATCTCGACTCCATCGTCCCTGGCCTGGAGCTACGAGAGCGTCTTCGCGGCCAATGCCAACGTGCCCATCTGGCAGGGCGGCCTGCTGATCCCCTGGGGAGCCATGATCCCCTGGAAGCTGACCGCCCTGGTCACCTTCACCGGGGTCGCGATCGTGGCCATCACCCTCTATCTGAAACACGTCAGCCGGGGGCGCTTGCATTGGGGAGACGCCGGCAAGAGCCAGGCGGTGGCCCTGATCGCGGTGGGGGTGTCCATCTCGCTGATCATGGCCCTGATGGGTTATATCCGGGAGAACAGTCGTGGCCCATTCCTGATCACCAACCACATGTTGATCAACCAGCAGCAGGACTTCACCCCGCCCTCCGCCAGCGGTCCAGCCCTCAACGGCCCGGCCAGCGGAGTGTCGATCATCATGCCGTCGGACCTGCACCCGTGAAGCTGATCTTCCGCCCCATACACAAGGCATCCGACGAGTTCCGGGAGGTGACCAAACCGCCGATCTCCCGGACGATGGAGACCTACCTGGAGATGCACTCCTTCGGCTTTCCGGACCGGCCCAGGGCCGCCAACCTGCCCGTTTCCGTCCGGCTGGCCGCTTCCGGAAAGCTGGTCCATGAGCGGCTCTCCATCCTCAGCGACGTGCTGCGACGGTTGGAGAACATCGGCTGGGATGTCCGCATCGAGGGGGACCTGGTGGTGGTCCTGAACGAGCTCTCGCTGGAGGCCGGCTGGGAGGTGCTGCGCCGGGAGGGCGTCAGCGACCATGTGATGGGCTTGGTGGAGAAGGGCAGTGACGTCCCGCCCGCTAAGGGCCTGGCGGGTGGCGGGGAGACGACCGACTACGGGGTGCTGCTGGACTCCTGAACCAGGGCTTTGGGGCTCGCACAACCGTCGCCAGGCCCGGAGTGCGGTCGGGCGGGCGGCGTGTCACCCGGGTGGAGGGGGACCAAGCCCTCAACCGGACCGACGCGGGGCCATCCCGAGCCGAGTCGGCACTGGGCCCTACAGCTTCGGCGGAGACACCGTGCTGTGGCGAGCGAGGTAGGCCGCTGCCTCTGCTCGCCGGGCCACCTCGAGCTTGGCGAGGATGCTGGAGACGTAGTTCTTCACGGTCTTCTCGGCCAGATGCAAGGCCGCCCCCACCTCCCGGTTGGTGCGACCCTCGGCGACCAGTGCCAGGATCCGCTCCTCGGTGGTGGAGAGGCGGGCTAGCCTCTCGTCCCGGATCAAACTCCGCGCCTGCCGCCACTGGTCCAGGACGGCTTTGGTTACGGCGGGGTCGAGCAGGCTCTGCCCGGCCCCGATGGCGCGAATCGCCTGCACGATTTCACCGCTCCTGATCTGCTTCAAAAGGTATCCCGCGGCGCCGGCCATGATCGAGGCGAACAGCGCCTCGTCGTCGGCGAAGGAGGTCAGCATGAGTACCCGGACCTGGGGATTTCGAGCCCGGATCTCCCGAGTCACCTCGATCCCACTGCCGGACCCGAGCCGGACGTCCATCACGACCACGTCGGGCCGGGCTCGCTCCGCGTCTCGGATCGCGGCCGCCGCGTCACCGGCCTCGGCCACGACCTCGAACTCGGGCACCCCACTCAACACTGCGCGCAGGCCCTCGCGCACCAGCTCGTGGTCGTCCACGAGCATGATGCGCAGGGGGGAGGGTGCGCCGGTGCCAGACTCAGTCAAGCGGCAGCGCCACGCGCACCCGGGTCCCCTGCTGGGGCCGAGACCGTATCGACATCCGTCCTCCCAGGGCGGCAACCCGCTGCTCCATGTTCAGCAGGCCGAGGCCGGCGGTGCGAGCGCCGGAGGGGGCGAAACCGACTCCGTCGTCGTGAATGGTCAAGACCGCCCATCCTCTCACAGTTGCCAAACGGAGCCGGCAGCTATGGGCTTGGGCGTGGCGGCTGATGTTGGAGAGCGCTTCTCTGGTGAGCTGGACCACATCCGAGCCCAGTTCCGTCAGTCGCCCCGCCACCTGATCGTCAATCTCAACTTTGGTGCTGACCCCGCACCGGGCTTCGAACTCCATGGTCAAGAGGCGGAGCGCTTCTCCCAGGGGTCTATCGGTCAGGATTCCCGGTCGCAGCCCGAAGATGTAGCTGCGCAGGTCCCCGATCACGTGGTCCAGCTCTCCGACCGCACTTTCGATGCGGCGTGCGATCTCGTCGGGGGCCGCGCTTGGGTTGATGGCCTGCAAGCCCATGCCGACGGCGAAGAGTGACTGGATGACACCGTCATGGAGCTCCTTGGCGATCCGCTCGCGCTCGTCCAGCAGCACCAGACGCTGGAGTTCGTGCCGACTCCGGGCGTACTCCAGCGCAACCGCCGCCTGGGCGGCAAAGCTCTCGACCATACGAACCGCGTCCGGCGCCGGTGGCGATTGCCCACGTCTCCCAACCACCCCCAGGACCCCCAGGGTTCCCTCATGACCGGAGAGTTTCGCGAACACGCTGGCTCCGCTCGGGGTGGCCCGCCCCGGCTGCCCGCTCCCGCCCGGGTGGCTGGCTCGGGTCACGACCGGGTGGCTTCCTCGCAGGGCTCGGTCAGCGGGCCCTCGCGGTGACAGCAGGAGCCTGCTGGCGAGCGGGGCGATTCCCCGCCCGGCGCTGGCCTCGATGCGCAGGCCGCCGTCCCCATCTCCGATCGGCGTCGCGATCAGGGCAAAGTCACCCGCCAGCAGCTCGCAGGCGCGGTCGGCCACCAGGCCCAATATCTCTCCGATGGGGGAGCCGGCCAGGGTCGCGTCGGTGATCGTCTGGGCGGCCGCCAACCAGCGCCCTCGGGAGAGAGCGGCTCCATAAAGGGTGGCATTGGTGATGGCGACGGCGGCCTGGCTGGCCAACATCGTTAAGGCCCGCTCGTCCTCCCCACTGAATTCCGCGGCCCCTCGCTTGTCGGTCAGGTAGATGTTGCCGAAGACCCTGCCTCCGGCCAGTACCGGCGCCCCCAGGAAGGAGGTCATCCGGGGATGGTGTGAGGGGAATCCGGCCGCGCGAGGATCCCTAGAGATATCGGCCAGCCGGAGTGGCCTGGGGTCCGCCATCAAAACCCCCAGGATCCCGCGTCCGGATGGCATGTCTCCAATCCGTCTCCTGGCGGCTGGGGAGATGCCCCTGGTGATGAAGTCGACCATGGTCCCGGTCGGCCCCAGCACGCCGATCGCCCCGTAGCGGGCCGACGTCAAGTCGCAGGCCGCAGCCACGATCCGGTCGAGGACAACCGAGAGCGAGAGCTCCGAGGCCAGGCCCAGGCCGGCCTCCAGGAGAGCGTCGCGGCGGTCCGGGCTCTTTGCAATCACGGTTACGGGTCAGAAATCTACCAGCCCGCCCCTTTCGAAGGCGAGATCGCCAGGGCCCAAGGTCCCGACATCTAGGGACCATTGGCCCTGGCAACTCTAGGTGTTGTCACCTACCTTCATAGGTGGAACCACCCGCGAGGGTCCGACCTTAGGAGGAGAAAGAAGGCATGGCATTGCCGCTTCGGGAGTTGCCGGTTCGGGAGTTGCCCCGCGAGCTCCGGCCGCCATCACGTGAGGGCCAGGCGGAGCACTTCGGTCCCACCGACCCCAAGCTCGACATTTCGCGCAATCCGCGGGTTCGCCGGGTGCTGAAGAGTCGGCCGTTCCAATTCATGCTGATCCTGCCCAACCAGATCATCTTCTGGTTGGTGATTGTCACCGGCTTGGCCGGGATCATTGCCCCAACCCGGAACTTCGCCACGGTGATCACCTGGTACATCTGGTTCTGCGCCGTGTTCCTGCTGATGGTCGGCATTGGCCGGGGCTGGTGCGTGATGTGTCCCTTCGGCGGGCTTGGCGAGTGGGTGCAGCGGCACACGCTGTGGGCTCGCCATGCCGCTCCCATCGGGCTCAACCTGCGCTGGCCCCAGGCCCTGACCAAGTGGGCGCTGCTGCCCTCGGTGGCGATGTTTCTGGGCCTGACCTGGTTCGAAGAGTACTTCAACATTGCCGCCCCTGGAGACCCCCGGTTCACCAGCTTCCTGGTGTTCTTCGTGATCGGCTCCGCCCTGTTGACCTTCCTGGTCTTCGAGCGGCGGACATTCTGCCGGTACCTCTGTCCGTTGACCGCCTTGATCGGCACGGTCGGGTCCACCGGGATGGTGGCCGGTATGCGCACTCGCGACCGCGAGCGCTGCATCACCTGCCCCACCAAGGATTGCCTGCGAGGAAGCGAGCGGGGCTACCCGTGCCCGTGGTACGAGTGGCCCGGGAGCGCGACTTCGAACCTGATGTGCGGGCTCTGCACCGAGTGCATCAAGAACTGCCCCTACGACAACGTGGGGATCTTCGTGCAAAAGCCGCTGACCTCGGTGATAGCTCCGGTCCGGCGTCGGGTGGACGTCGCCTGGGCGGTTGCGATCCTCTTCGGACTGGTGGTCTTCCAGCAGGTCAACGCGATGCCTTTCTATGCGCCTCTGGACCGCTGGCTCAACCGCACCACCGGGTTCCCGGGCTATCCCAACCCGGTCGACTACCTTGGCATCATCGCCATCGTGGCGCTGCTGGTAGGGGCCTACGCGTGGGCCACCCGGGAGCTGCTGGCGAAGCGGAGCGTGGCCTTTGCCAAGGCTGTCAGGCGGGTGCCCGGCCGGGCCGGCTCCTATGCCAACTGGTTTGCGCCGCTGGCCTACGGCTTCATTCCGCTGATGGCCTCGGACTACCTGGCCCGCCAGCTGCCGCGACTCTGGTACCACGCCGCCCGCATCATTCCCGCGATCTCGGACCCGTTCGGGTTCGGGTGGAACCTTTTCGGGACCGCCCACTCATCCCTCTACAACTTCCGGATCCTGTCGCCGCACGGGGTGGTCATCAGCCAGATCGTGGTGACGGCCGTGGGCACTCTGGGGGCGGCCTACGCCACCTGGCGGATTTCGGGACGCGACCTGCGACCGCTGACCGCTCACCTGGGGAGGCTGCGGGCGGTCAGTCTCGCGGTCATCTGCCTCAGCGGTCTGAGCGTGGCGTTGCTCTACGTCGCCATGGGGGGAGCCTCGTGATGGCCCAAGGACTTGGCCTGGTGTTGGTGGGGAGGGTCGCCTGATGAGCGTTGAGTCGCCGCCGCGCGACGTGTTCAACGTCGAAAGCCGGCTCCACGGGCTGGTGCGTGTCGATGCCGAACGCTGTGTTGGCTGCCAGGAGTGTGTGATCCGATGCCCCACCGGCGCCCTCAGCCTCGACAGCAAGAACTGGATCGCGCAGGCGGATGACCAGCTCTGCGTCGGCTGTCGCCAGTGCCAGCGCGTCTGTCCCTACTCCGCGATCTCGGTCAGCGGGCCGATGGTGGTAGGACCGCGCCAGCAGGTCCCAGTCGTACATCCAAGTGCCCTGGTCGGAAACGTCCGTGAAGTCCGCCGAGGTTTCTCCAGCTGGGGTCAGGCCGTGGCGGAGGCCGAGCGCTGTCTCAGGTGCCCGGACCCCACCTGCCTGGAAGGGTGCCCCGCTCACAACGACATCCCTGGCTTCATCGCCGCCGTCCGGGAGCGGGACCTGGGCACCGCCCACGCGGTCCTGCGGGAGACCAGCGTGCTGCCAGACATCTGCAGCCGAGTCTGCGACCAGAGCGTCCAATGCGAGGGCGCCTGCTCGTGGGCCCTCGCCGGTGGGCAGCCGGTCGCGATCGGCCAGCTGGAGAGGTTCATCACCGACCGAGCCGCTGTCCCCGGCGTGGAGAGAAGTTCGGCCGACGGCGTGGATTTGTCAGTGGCAGTGGTGGGGTCAGGGCCGGCTGGTTGTGCCGCCGCTTGGTGGTTGCTGGCGGCTGGGGCCAAGGTTACGATGCTCGAAAAGGACGAGCGCCCCGGGGGGGTTTTGCGGTGGGGAATCCCTGACTTCACCCTGCCAACTGACGTCGCGGAACGGCCTATCGGCGCCCTCATCGAAGCGGGCCTCGAGTTGCGAACCGGCGTCGAGGTCGGCCGGGACATCGCCCTCGCGGGCCTGGTCGACCAGCACGACGCGGTGATTCTGGCCCAAGGAGCCTCGGCTCCGATCGTGCCTCCGATCCCGGGGACAGATCTGCCCGGAACCGAGGATGCCACCGTCTTCTTGGACCGTGCCAAACGAGCTCTGCTGGCGGGTGAGCTACTCCCGGAGATTGGCCCCGGGGCCCGCGTGCTCGTGGTCGGCGGCGGCAACACGGCCATGGATGTGGCGCGGACGGTGCGCCGGCTCGGAGCCGACGCGATCGCCGTCGAGTGGATGGATGAGCGTTTCACCAGGGTCCGCCCTGATGAACTCGATGAGGCACGCCAGGAGGGGGTGGAGGTGCGCTTCTCCTGCACCGTCCAGAGGCTGGACGGCGACTCGATCGGGGTTTCGTCCGCATGCCTTCAGCGCACTCGCCAGCGGCGGGTGGGCGAGCGGCCCCGGGTGCTCCCCGGAGAGCCCGAGCGCATCACCGTCAACCGGGTGGTCTTCGCGCTTGGCTACCGGGTGGCCAAGGATGTCTCCGGGGGGGTGGTCGAGTTGCCCCTACCGCCGGTGGACCTGCGCCAAGCGATCCCGCCCCGCCGCTGGCTTGCCAGTGGTATCTTGGCCGGAGGCACGGTGGGGTCTCAGGCACTGGCCAGGGAGGTCACGTTGGCGTTGGCTGAGGCGCCCGCTCAAGGCGGTGTCTGGGGGCGTCTCCTACACCACCGGCGCGCCGGTGATGGGGCCGTTCGCACCAGTTGGTGGACCTGGCTATGGCGTCACCAGGCGGCGATGGGGCTGGATGCGGCCCAGGCTCCGAGGGGGGACCGGATGTGGGTGGTGGGGGACGCTCTGGTAGGCCCCTCGACGGTGGTCGGAGCGATGGCGCAGGGCCGGGAGGCGGCCCGAGCGGTACTGCAGACGTGCCGGCCCTGGAGCGAGTCCGAGATCTGAGCCGGCCGGGTTCAGGGTTGCCTGGCCCAGCCGGTGCGGGGCCCGGCCCCAAGCCTTCGATGCCGGGTTTCAAGGGGGTGGTGGGTCAGGTGCTGCGGCCGCCCCTGCGGGACCGCCGCTTCTGGGTCATCCAGTTTGTGATCCTCGTCTTGGTCATGGGCCATCTGCTGTTGGACCTGCACAAGTCCTGGCTCCCGGCAGGGGTTCCCGACTACCCCACGGTCGGCCTCTTCCTGCTGCCCGTGATCTACGCGGCTCTCCGGTTCGGCATCGGTGGTGCCTGTGCCAGCGCCGCTTGGGGAACCCTCCTCATGATGCCGGACCTGTTCGTGGTCGACTCGCGGACCGATCTGTGGTCGGATGGGACTCTGCTGGTCTTGATCTGTCTGGTGGCGGTGGCGGTGGGCCAGCGGGTCGAGCGCGAGACGATCGCCAGAGAGCGTGCGGACCTGGCGATCCGGGCCCACACGGCTGCCGAGGCGCGCTTTCGGGCGCTCTTCGAAGCCAGCTCCGCACCCACCCTGGTGACGGACAAGTCCGGCGCCCTGCGCGAGGCCAACCCGGCCGCCAAGGCGCTTTTCGGAGCTCGGCTCGGCCGGCGCCAACTGGCTGACCTGGTCGGCGAAGGGGTCGCCAGGCGGCTCCTGGCCCAGACGCCTCCAAAGCTGTTGCCGGTCGTCCTGCCAGATGGCGCCGGCCGAGTCCTGCACCCTCTCTCCACCCTGGTTACCGACAGCGGTGATGACCCACTGTTGCAGATCATCCTGCAGGATGTGACCGAGGACGAGGAACGGCAGCGCCAGACCCAGTCCTTCGCCCTCCAGGTGGTCCACGTCCAAGAGCAGGAGCGCCGCCGGATCGGGCAGGACATCCACGACGAGCCCCTGCAGACACTCATCTACCTGTCCCGGCGCCTGGAGGCGATATCGGACGACGAGGCCGTTCTCGCCACTCATCGCGAGGCGGTAGCCAGCATCAGACAGATTCTGGTGAGCGTCGTGGTCCAGCTCCGGCAGCTGGCGGACGGCCTTCGGCCTCCGTTGCTCGACGATCTCGGACTGGTGGCCTCGCTGCGCCAGCTGGTGGCCGACTTCAGTGGCCGTTCTGAGACCAAGGGGTCGCTCCGCGTCAGCGGCCACGAGCTGGACCTTGGGTGGGACCGCAAGACGGACATTTACCGGATCGTGCAGGAGGCCCTCCGCAACGTCGAGCGCCACGCGGGGGCTTCCCACGTCGACGTCCACCTGAGCTTCGCCAAACGCACTGTGCGGGTCAAGGTTCAGGATGACGGTTGCGGCTTTCTGGTGGACACCACGGTACCCGGCCTGGGCCTGCGCGGGATGAGTGAGCGCGCCACCCTGGCCAAGGGCCGTCTTGAAGTCAACTCAGTCCTTGGGCAGGGGACGACCGTGCGTCTGACCATGTCCGTCGCCGTCCCGCCCGGGCCATCAGACGGGGCATCCCCCTCGATTCCAGGGGGTCGGGGCGGGTCTCGCACTCCAGATCCTGGACCGGCCGCGGGCCCCGGCCGGCTGGCCCAGAT
>JABEUU010000071.1 GCA_013044295.1 Candidatus Dormiibacterota bacterium | reverse complement strand
TCCTGGTGCTGGCCAACCTTTGCGATCACTACGGACTCTTCGAGGCCGCCGGGGTATGGATGGCGACCGGTTCCCGGGGCAGGCCGGTCACGCTCCTCGCCCTGGTGTTCGCTGTCGCCAGCACCATCACCGCCGTGCTCAGTCTCGACGCCACCGTGGTGCTGTTGACCCCGGTCGTGTTCGCCACGGTGGCCCGGCTTCGGATTCGGGCCAAGCCCCACGTCTACGCCTGCACCCACCTGGCCAACTCGGCGTCTTTGCTCCTGCCCGTATCGAACCTGACCAACCTCCTGGCCTTCAGCGCCAGCGGGTTGTCATTCGCGCGCTTCGGGGCGACCATGGCACTGCCCTGGCTGGCGGCGATTGGGGTCGAGTGGTTAGTGCTGCGGAGGTTCTTCGCCACCGACCTCGTGGGCCGGGGGGAGACCGCCGCGCCCAGTCCACATCCATTTCCTATGTTCGCCGGGGTGGTGGTGACGCTCACGCTGGTCGGCTTCTTCGTGACCTCGGTCCTCCACGTCGCGCCGGCATTCGCGGCCCTCGGTGGGGCCGTGGTCCTGGCGGTGCCGGCTCTGATCAGCCGACGGGTGGCGGTCCGCGATGTCGGCCTGGCGCTGGAGGTGCCGTTCCTGGCTTTCGTGGCGGCCCTGGCCCTGATCGTGAAGGCAGTCTCCCTTCACGGGCTCGGCGCGCTGGTGACCCACCTCCTCCCCGGAGGGACGTCGCTGGGCTCACTCCTGCTCATCGCGGTGGTCGCGGCAATCCTCGCCAACGTGATCAACAACCTCCCAGCGGTTTTGCTCCTGCTCCCGGCGGCGGCCGCCGCCGGGCCAGGGCCGGTGCTGGCCGTTCTGATCGGCGTCAACACCGGCCCCAACCTCACTTACGTCGGCTCGCTCGCCACCCTGCTGTGGCGGCGGGTACTCCGCCAGCGGGGGGAGGAAGTGCCCGTGATGGAGTTCACGCGTCTGGGCGCCATCAGCGTGCCCGCCGTGCTGGTGGCGGCGACGGTGGCGCTCTGGGTCTCCCTGCGGTTGGTGGGATGATGCCTCCCGTGCGGACCGTCATCTGGGTGGTTGAGGGAACCTGGCAGGGATGCGTTGACGTGGCCGCCCAGCACCTTCCCACCGACACCCGCGTCGCCCTCCTGCACGTGACGCCCTCCGATGTCGGTGAGGTCGCCGAGGCCGCTGGGGTCGGCCTGTTGGGCAGGGCCTGGGGCGGGCGCAAACCCACCGCCCAGTTTCAGGAGATTGCGGCTGAGGCGGGAGCGCTGCTGCTTGCCGCCGCCGCCGCTCGGCTCGGCCGCCAGGATGTGGAGTTGATACAGCTTCGAGGACGAGTCGAGCGCGAAGTCGTAGGAGCTGTCGCCGATGACGTCGACCTGCTGGTGGCCGCGCGCGATGGAGACCACTCGCGGCTTGGCCCCAGGAGCCTGGGGCCCGCCACACGTTTCGTGGTGGATCACGCCCCCTGTGCGGTGCTCCTGGTGTGGCCCGACAAGCCGCCGGGGATCGAGTCGCTGCCACCGCCGCCCCACTGAGACCGCCTGCGGGCACGTCCCGCATGTTGGTGTAAGTAGCGAGACTCGGTCAGGGCAATCGGGCAGGGCCAATCTTGAGTCCACTCGCCCGGACAATGTGCCGTGTGACGCCGCTGTGCGAGATTCCAATTCGGACAGGTAGACCGGGACGGCTACGAGAAGCCGACGATGGGCGTGGCCACTACCGGGGTTGTCGTTCTGGTGGACGTTCGGCAATCGGGACACCCAGCAACTGTCTCATGGCTGGGATTCGGAGTGATCCAGGCCAAGTCGTGCCGTGACTGTCGACAGGCGCTTGTCCCTGGTCCACAGTTTGGTGTCAGGGGTGAGCCTGGTGGCAGCGAGAAGCTGGGCGTCGACATAGCCGATACCCGCGCCGGACAGGCCTTCCTGGTCAATTAGCCTCAGGACCTCGTCGTTGTCGGCCAACCCCGCCTGGGGAAGACCGCATAGCAACCAGATGACCTCGTCACGGTGGCTCAGATTGCCCAGCGCAAGCTCCCCGGTGATCCAGGGGTGGGCCAACACTGCGCTGCTGTCGAGAAGCCGGACCAGGGCCGCGTTTCCATTGCGGAGGTGGTCGATCCAGATAGAGGTGTCGACCAGGATCACTGCGGCCCGGTCCGACGCCGGGGTACGTCGGAGAGGGACGGCTCAGTTCCACCCAGCCGGGCCAGGCGCCGAGCACTCTCGCGTTCAATCAGAGCGCCCAGTGCCTCCCGCACCAGCGCGGTCTTCCCTGTCTTGCCGGTGAGGCGCTGCGCCGCGGTGAGCAGGTCATCGTCCAAGGCGAGGGTCGTACGCATGGGCAACCTCCCATAGGCATCATTATTGTCATCTAATGATGCCATCCTTGATGCATCTCTGTCATGGCGAGGAGATGCTTGGCCCGGTACACTTGATGCCCGTGGCAATGGGGAAACCGCGCCGGATAGCGGGGAACTCGCCGTCGATCCACCAGTTGAAGGTCACGCTGCGCCACATTTCTCCGCCGATATGGCGCAGGATCCAAGTTCCCAGCGACGCCTCTCTCGGCGAACTCCACTTCATCCTCCAGACAGCTATGGGCTGGGACGATGAGCACCTCCATCTGTTCTCGGTGCGAGGCGCGACCTACGCCGACGGTCGGATCGAAGACCCATGGGGACCCCCACCAAAGGATGAGAACCGGACCCGCTTGGCCCGGGTAGCACCAGTCGGAACCCGCCTGCGCTACGAGTACGACTTCGGCGACGGCTGGGAGCACGTCCTCGTCGTGGAAAAGGTCTTTCCCGCAGAGCCCGGCGTCCCCTATCCCCGCTGCGTGGCCGGCCAGCGCGCATGCCCTCCGGAGGACTGCGGAGGCCCACCGGGCTATACCAACCTGCTTGAGGCCATCGCCGACCCTGACCACCCAGAGCACAAGGAACTGCTGGACTGGATCGGAGCGGAGTTCGACCCCGAGGCCTTCGATCCGGAGGCGGTGAACGCGTGGCTGAAGCCCTAAGCAGAGTCGAAAGCCCATGCTGGCAGTTCTGGTCCGTGGGCTCACTCGGCCTCACGCAATCCTGCCATTACATGGTCAAACAACGCGAGCGCTAACACGAGCGACCTCGACCAGCGTATCGGCGGTAATGCCCAGCTCTCTGCCCCCGCATGGCTGGGTCGATCTACCTCTCCGGTGAGGGTATAGCCACCGCTCGGGATCTCATGCTTCCGACCCGGCTGCTCGGGCGGCCCCGAGGGGGTGGCAGACCTTGGTCCGGACATGGCTTGGCCCCTGTCAACCGGCCTCGCGCCGCCGGAGCACAAGTAACCCCATTCCCGGCCCGGTCCGGCGCAGCCCGAGGGCGCCGCCTGGCGCCTGGGCTGCTAGCGTTCGGTGGGCCGCTCGCTGGCCGGAAGCGGCCGAGGGCCGCGAATGCCAGGGCGCGTCTTTGCCGACAGGGGGATGGCTCCCATTCGCCGCCATGGCGGCAATTCGGGGAGAGTCCCTTGCTGCTTCCGGGGCTCGGTAAGGCGGGCGGACCCCGCCACCTTTGGACTTCGCCACGGCCTTCACCGGCACCCCCAACTTTCTGCGCATCGCCCTCGGCCGGCGTCGGGTGCGGGTAGCGGTCCCCAGATCGCGTCCGTTGCTCGGGTTGGCGCTGTCGGTTACCCTGTAGGGGCCCCGGAGCTTCCACGCGCTCGCTCCACGATTATCGATCTCATTCAAACCCCGGGGCGCTCACTCCTTCAAGGTGGTGTCGATGAACACCAGACTGCTGGCCGCGACCGCGTTGCTGACGGTGCTCGCCGGGGGCCTGATGTGGCTGACCCCGGCCTCGCAGCCGACAACGGCCCCCCGCCCCGGGTCCCATCTCGTTCTCCAATCGCCAGGGGCCCAGGACCTGGCCGCACCACGGTCCGCCGCGCGACGGATCAGCTGCGTCGACCTTCCCATCAGCAGCGCCCTCATCCAGCCCGGCAGTTGCTGGGCGACCGGGCCCACCTCGCTGCTGGTTGCGGGAAGCCAGCCGTCCCAGCCCGCTCGCGGCGTGATCGCGGAGATTCAGGGCCAGGCGCAGCGGGTGGCGACCCTGAACGGGTCGGGAGGGCTCCGGGTGGTTGAGGTCGGGTCGGGGACCGCCTGTGTTGAGGACGCCCACGGACGCTACCACGCCCTCGATCTCAGCCTGGGCACGATCTCCAATCTGGCCAGCGCCGCCTGTCCCCGCCAGTCGGGTGCTGGCGGCGGCGGCAGCGCCGCTCAGCTGCTCTCGAACTCGGCGCCGCTCACGTCCAATCAGGGCAGCGTCCCGCCGACCACCCCGTCCTACTACGAGTACTACCCATACGTCGGGGAGTGCGCGACCGGATCGGGGAGCAGCTGCCCGCTCTACCAGCAGGGACAGGCCACCAGCGCCGGGGCCGGCTTGGTGGTGATCGACTTCGGGGCCCCGTGCTCCACTCTGACCAGCCCGGCCCAGTACGGGACCCAACTCTTCGAGGGTTCGGTGTGCACGCCCGACAGCAGCCTGCAGCCGCTGATCCAGGCGTGGATCGACGGCTACGAGTCGGACCACGGCGCCGGCACCCCCGCTATGACTCTCGGGATCGGCACCAGCAACAGCGAGAACGCCATCGACCCCAACCCCCCCTATGAGCCGGCCAGCCTGCAGCTGTCGGCTCAGGGTTGGTACCAACTGGTCACCGCCGCCTACAGCATCCCGGGGAGCGCCCCGATCGTGCGCTGGGGAGCCAGTGACATCGAACAGGCGAGCTCGGGGTGGTGGGACGGCGCCGACTCCACCACCTGGGTCCAGTACTACTCCCAGGCAGCGGGGTTCACGACCGCCCAGCTCTGCTCCCTTGGCACACCCGCTTTCCTGGGCGACTACGGAGATGACATCCTGGGAGGCTCCGGGACCGGGGACGGCTGGACCGC
>JABEUU010000070.1 GCA_013044295.1 Candidatus Dormiibacterota bacterium | reverse complement strand
GTTCGGAGCGGATAGGGCTGTCCGGACGCGGCGCCGGGTCGAAAGTGACCAGGTGGCCCCGGTGGTGGCGAGCCGTCGATGCTCCCGTGGTTGCCGCTGCTCGCCAGGCGCGGCAGCGCTATTGTTGCAGGACATCGCCGCAGATGTCAGTTTGTGTGGGCAAATAGGCCCCGCGCACAGGGTGGTGATCTGGTCGTATGCATCGCTGCCCTCCAGCCGGCGGACGGTGGTGGCCCGAGCGTGCGCGTCGGCCCTACCGACCGGCCCGGGCGCTTGGTCGGCTGATGTTGGACAGCTGGAGCACATGGCTCGAGGCTCGACGAGGGCGCAAGAGGCCTGTGCCTCCCGTTGCGCCGCCGCCGCGAGCGGATGAGGCCGGCTGGTGGCGTTAGCGTGACGGTCCGGTCCTCACCGCCAGTCGGCTCCTTGCCAGGTCGCATACTTCGGGTAGCCTGTCGGGTGGCCAGTACGGGGGTCAAGTCTTAGTTGCCGTTGAGAGTGCGTACGCGTTCCAGGGGTCCGTCTGCTCTATCTGGCTCGTCCGGCCCGTCCGAATCCGGTTTCTTGACCAGGGCGCTCAGGATCCTTTGGGCGCCACTGCTGCTCCTGACCGCAGTGCCATTGCTACTCACCGAGGCAGGCTCGTCGTCAATCCACGACATGGTCGGGGTGGCCAGTCTTGATGTCATCTACCTTAGCCACGCTGCCTTTGGGCTCGTTCACGGGCGCACTCCATACCTTCCCAACTTCATGACCTACCCGGACCAGCACCTCACTTTCCTCTATCCGCCGCTTACCTTGCTTCTGTTGTTGCCCCCGGTGTTGGCGGGATCCCAGTATCCGATTGCCTTCTCAGTAGAGATCCTGATCCTGAGTCTGGCGGGATCGTGGGTGCTGGGAGCCACTACGCGACGCTTCGGGATCACGGCTCCTGTCGGCCTGGCGACCGCAGTCCTGTTGCTGGCGGCCGGGCCAGCACTGCTCACAAGAGTGGATGCCATCCAGGGGCTGCTGGTGGCGTGTGCGGCCATCGCCCTTGCGAGGCGCCGAAACATGTGGGCGGTGGCCCTGGTGACACTGGCCGTCTTGGTCAAGGAGACCGCGCTGCTCGCCGCAGTGCCCGTGGGCATGTGGTGCCTTTTCCCCGACCCTCGAGAGCCCCTGCCCCTCAGGAGCCGACTGCACCAAGTGGGCATTGGCTTGCTGCCTGCCTTACTGATCTTCGGATTGGTCGCGGCATGGTCCCATGGGGCGGAGGTGACCTCGGCCCTCGCAAGCGTTCATCGCGGACTTGAAATTGAGAGTGTGCCAGCCACCCTCGCGATCCTGTTGCGGCATTTCTCGCAGGCGACGCCTTATCTTGGCCGCCTCGCCTCATGGCAGCTTAGGACCCCGCTGGCAGGGCTGCTGGCGGGGCTGTTCACCGCAGTCGGAGCCTTGGTGATCATCGTCGCGTCCGTCGCCTTCGCCCGGCAGCACCGCCAGCCCGCGACCGCGATCTCACTGTGCGTGGCGGTCGGCCTGTGCACCACCCCGGTATTCGCGCCCCAGTACCTACTGGGACTTCTACCCGTGCTCGTGGTAGCCGCTTGCCTGGAGTTCTCGGCCCAGCGGGGAGCCCAATTAATCGTTCTGGGCCTGTTGACTGCTCTACTGACCCAGGCTGAATTCCCCATCTTCTTCGACTCCGTAGTCAAGCTACAGCCTCTCGGGGTCTCGCTTCTGCTCGCTCGCAACCTGCTCCTAGTGGCCACGGCAGTCCTGTTGACAAGGCCCACCGACACACTCTCCTCTATCGGCCCCGCTCCCGGGGCGCCTTCTCCCGTCCCCGCCGCCCAGCTGGAGAGCTGACTGCGACGGATCCCGGGGCCGAAGCGTCGTACTGACGTGAGCCTCACGCCAACGGCGGTCGCGGTCGACGACCTGGACCGAGCCAGGGAAGGTGACCGCGAAGCGCTCGCGGTGCTGCTCATCCCCGTCTTGGACCCCGCCTATCGGCTGGCGATGGCGATCCTGCGCCGCCGGGAGGCGGCCGAGGACGCGGTCCAGGACGCCTGCTTCAAGGCGATCCGGGCGATCGGGAGGTTCGAAGGGGATCGGGAGAGGTTGCGGCCCTGGTTCCTGACCATCGTCGCCAACCAGTGCCGCTCCCACATCCGCCGGCCGATTTGGAGATGGCTGCCGCTCTCGGAGACAGAGGTGGATCCCGGACGGTCGGTGGAGGACCAGGTCACCCGCGGCGCCGACCTGCGCCGGGAGCTGGGGCGGCTGGACCGGGAGCAGCGCCTGGTGCTGGCCCTCTTCTACCACCTGGACCTGCCCATGGAGGAGGTGGCCGCGGTTCTCGGGGTGTCGGTGAGCGCGGCCAGGTCCCGCCTGTACCGGGCGGTTGGAGCCCTGCGTGAGCGGCTGGGCGAGGCGGAGGAATTGCCATGAACCACTCCATCGAGGAGCGCATCTCGAAGGCGTTCGAGGCTGAGTACGAGCGGCCGCGGGCCGACCTGCGCCGGATGCTCTGGGAGCCCAGGCGCTCCCGCAGAGGCAGTGGTGCGGTCCTGGCCAGGCTGGGGGCAGTCGTGGCCGTGGCGGCGCTGGTGGGAGTCGCTCTCAGCGTGCCCCGGGTGGTGGGTCGCCATCGCGCGCCGGCGTCCGTCTCCGGTTCCAAGTTCTCCGCCCCCGTCCCCGACTTCGGCTACGAGGTGGTCTCGGTCGTGGAGAACCTGAGCGGGCGCGGCGGCACCCAGTTGGTCGGGGTGGAGCCGCCGGGGCGGGCCGCCCAGGTGCTCCTACAGCTGCGCTGTCAGCCCGGCCGCCCGGTGGGCCACCTTCCCGGCAAGGAAGCCTGGGCCCAGGCGGAGATCCGCATCGGCGGCGCGGTGGTCGGCGTGGTCGGTGATCATTCCCCGACCAAGGGGGCGGCGCCGAGCACCTGCCCGCCTGACGGGGGAGGCCAGACCAGTGGCGACGGGCTCGTGATCGTCACCAAGCCCACCCAGATAACCATCACCACCCCACCTGGAATCCGGTGGCAGGCGGCGCTCGAGGTGGCCCGGACCTCGACCTCGGTGACCCCGCCCAGTGCCATGCCGCAGCTCCTTGGCACCTGTCCCTCCCTGCAGGTGAATTGGGGAACTGCCGTCAGCGGGAACGGCTTCGGCACCATGACCCTGTATCCCGGCTTGGACAGTGGGGCCGGCTTTGCCCATCCTGTCTCGTCGTGCCATCTGGTGGCGAGGGTGAGGCTGGGGATCTACTACCTGGGCACCCCGACGCCGATCGCCCCGATCCCCTCCAGCGAGGCCGACCAGACGATCTCGGGGACGCTCACCGCCGGTGCCGGGGGCGGCCCTCAAGGATCCGTCCAGGTCTCCTGGCATTGGGGCAATTGGTGCGGCCCCCGGCGGGCGGTGCAGGCCGTCCTGTTCGGGCCCAACTCGGTCGTCCTGGGGGAGGTCAGCGGATCCGCGCTGCCCGCCTGTCATCCGGGAGTCTCGGGCCTCGATCTGCGCCCTGGCCAATGACCGTCGAGCGGCCACGGCTGGGCGGTGATAGCGTTGGGCGCCGTGAGCTCAGTGGGGTCGACGGAGGACCGCGCCGGCCACGGCGAGTCGCCACCCCCAAGCCGTGATCAAGGTGGCGAGGCGCCCCGCTGGCTGATCGCGGGGATGGCGCTGGTCGCCTTGCTCACCCTGCTCGCCATCGTGGCGGTGGCTACCAGGGCCCGCTACCCGCGGCAACTGCTTCCCACTCCGGCGCCCTCGCCTCTACCGGGGTCTGGCGGGGCGGCCGTGGGCCAGCTCGTGGTGACCGTCCTCTTGGCCCTGGTGGAGCTGGGGATCGTGGCGGTGCTGGTCTTCTTCCCTTACCGTCGGCTGGCTCACCTGGGCGATGCGGGACCGCCCGCGGCTCAGCTCAGCCGGAGCACCAAGTGGCGCCTGGTTGGACTCTCCTTCGGACTGCTGGCGGCTCTGCTCCTGGTGCTCTTCCTGGGCCTGAATCGGAGGAAGGTTCCCTTCCACGCCCACCTGGCGGCCGGCGCTCGCGGGGTGCCAGCCAGATTGACCAGGTCGACCGGATCGGTCAACGTGGGCGGCGACGCCCTGGCCGCCTCGGTTCTGGTGCTCCTGATCGTGGTCGCAGCCGGTGTCGCCCTTTACGTGCGCGCCCGCCGCCAGGCCAACTGGCGTGCCGCCGCGGAGCCGGAAGCCTCCCCGAACGAATTGCCAGGGGAGCTGGCCGGAGCGCTGGAGGGTGGGCTGGACGAGCTCTCAGCGGGTGCCGACCCCAGGGCTGCGGTGATCCGCGCCTACTCCCGGATGGAGGGCGTCCTGGGGGAGAGGGGGATGGCTAGACACCACTTTGAGACGCCTCTGGAGTACCTGCAGCGGGCCCTGGCCGGTTTGCGCGCCAGCGGCTCCGCTCTGGCTCAGCTGACCGAGCTCTTCGAGACCGCTCGCTTCTCGCCGCATCCCATCGACCAGGTCATGCGGCAGGACGCGGAGGACGCCCTCACCCGCCTGCGCGACGAGCTCCAGGCTGAGAGCTGACGGCGGGCGCCGCCACGCAGGGTTGGACAGCTGGCTATCATGGCCGGGTGGCGCGCCTGTCGCAGTGCCCGGCCGGAGCTCCCGGGAGGCACCGCTTCCCTTGAGTCCGGAGCACCCAGCACTTTGAGAAGGCACCTTCGCGGAGTCGCTGAGCTGGCCGTCCTGGCCGCCCTGGTCTCCCTCTACCTGAGCACGCAGACCCACGTTCCCGCCCAGGATGTCTGGCGCGGCTACCTGCTCTTCGTGTGCTTCCTCGGCGCATTTCTCCTGGTCCAGGCTCTCCGGTACAGTGGCGACCCTGGTCCGGAGCGCTCGCGGGGCCGCCGCCACTCAAAGTTGGGGGCCGTGCCCCCCGAGCTGACCCAGGTGGTCGACGCGCTTCGGGCCGGGACCGCCAGCCGGCCGGAGTTCGACCGCGGCATGCGCCCTCTGCTGCGGGAGATCGCAACCGACCGGCTACTCTCGCTCGGGGTGGATCCCGGCCGCCAGCCCGATCGGGCCGCCGAGGTGCTCGGACCCCGCCTTGACCAGATGATCCTGAGCCGGGGTGCTTCGCTGGCCGGGATCCGTGAACGCGGTCCCAGCCCAGCTGAGGTGGCCCAGATGCTGGATCAGCTGGAGGCGCTGGCCAGGTGAGCGACCTGCGGGAGCTGAAGCGGAGCTCCACCGCCCTCCTCGACGAGGTGGAGCGGGCCGTGGTCGGCAAGCGGGACGTACTGGAGCTGGTCCTGCTGGGGATCCTGGCCGATGGCCACGTCCTGCTGGAGGATTTTCCCGGGCTGGCCAAGACCCTGATCGCCCGCTCGTTCGCGCAGGCCTGCGATCTGCAGTTCTCCAGAGTTCAGTTCACTCCCGACCTGATGCCCTCGGACATCACCGGCTCATCGATCTTCAATCAGCGCACCGGCGACTTCGAGATGCGCCAGGGGCCGATCTTCGCCAACCTGCTTTTGGGTGACGAGATCAACCGCTCCCCACCGAAGACCCAGGCCGCCCTGCTGGAGGCGATGCAGGAGCGCCAGGTCACCATCGAGGGAGTCACCCGGGCGCTGCCCCGGCCGTTTCTGGTGCTGGCCACCCAGAACCCGATCGAGTACGAGGGCACCTACCCGCTGCCCGAGGCGCAGCTGGACCGTTTCCTGATGCGGATCGGGGTCGGCTACCCATCCCGGGATGAGGAGCGCGGCATGCTCGAGAGTCGCCGCCAGCGCCAGAGCGACGAGATCCGGCTGCGCGTGGTGGTGGGCCGAGAGGCCCTGCTGGCGATGCAGGCTCAGCTGGAGCTGGTTCACGTCGACCCTGACCTGGAGTACTACATGGTCGACCTGGTGGCTGCCACCAGATCCCACCCCGGAGTTCAGGTGGGGGCGAGCCCGAGAGGCTCCCTGGCCCTTCTGAAGCTCTCGAGGGGCAGAGCCGCGCTGGCGGGTCGCGACTACGTCACTCCCGACGACGTCAAGTCGGTCGCCGTGCCCGCCCTCTGTCACCGGATCAGCCTGCGCCCTGAGCTCTGGGTGCAGCGGGTGCGCGCCGACGACATCGTGCGAGAGTGCCTGCAGAGCGTGCCCACCCCGCCCACCATCCAGGGGGCGCTCCCGGCGGTGGCCCCAGCCGGGTGATTGCCCTTCCCACCCCGCGCCTGTGGGGCTATTCCGGGCTGGTCGCGATCCTCCTCCTGGCCGGCCTGGTTCTGGCCCGGCCTGAGCTGGTGGCCATGGCCGCACCGCTAGCGCTCTGGGTGATGGTCGGAGCCGCAGTCATACAGCGTCCTCGGATGGCCGGCACGGTGCTGCTCGAGACCACCAGGGCCAGCGAGGGCGAGCCGGTCTCGGTCCAGGTAGAGCTGAGCAGCACGGTCACCACCTCCCTGCTCGAGGTGGCGTTGGCACTGCCGACCGAGATCGAGGGGGAGGACCGGAGCGACAGCCAGCGGCTCCAGGTACGGGCCGGCGAGCGAGCTGGGCTCACGATGAAGATTCGGCCGCTCCGATGGGGCGTCTACCAACTGCCGCCGCCGACGGTGCTGGCTCAGGACCCGCTCTCGCTGTTTCAGTTTCGGGGCACCGTGGGCGAGAGCCTTCGGCTCCGGGTGTACCCATCCTGGGAGCGGCTGCGCAAGCTGGTGCCCCCGGCCAGGACCCAGGTCAACGCCGGCAACCGGATCGCCCGACAGCATGGCGAGGGGCTTGAGTTCGCCGACATCAGGCCGTTCGTGCCCGGGGACAGGGTGCGTCGCGTCAACTGGCGGGTGACGGCCCGATCCGGTCAGCCCCACGTCAACGACTTTCACCTGGAGCGCAACGCCGATGTGATTCTCTTCATCGACAACTTCACCGAGATCAGCGGCGGCCGAGACTCGGTTCTGAGCCTGGCCGTGCGGGCCGCGAGCGCTCTCTCCCAGGGCTATTTGCATGAGCGCGATCGGGTGGGGGTGATCGGCTTTGGCGGTCTGCTGCGCTGGCTGACCCCCGGGATGGGCCCGCAGCACCTCTACCGGGTGGCGGACGCGCTGCTGGACACCGAGGTGGTGACCAGCTACGCCTGGCGGGCGATCGACGTGATACCGCCCCGGGTTCTGCCCCCGGCCGCCACCGTGATCGCGCTCACGCCGCTCCTCGATCCCCGCAGCGTGGGCGCGCTCGCCGATCTCGCCCACCGGGGCTTCGACCTGGTGGTCCTGGAGATATCCCCGGAGGGGCTGCTCGGCTCGGCGCTGGCCTCAGTGGACCCGGTCGCTCTGAGGCTTTGGGGATTGCTCAGGCAGGCCCGTCGCAACCATCTCAGCCGGGCCGGAATCGCTGTGATCCAGTGGCTCCCGAGGGAACCACTTGAGGTGGCGTTGGCCAGGGCCAGGGAGTACCGGCGATTCGCGCCCGCCGCGACCGCCTGATCCCGGCCGCCCTGGCCCTGTTGCTGGCTTTTGCTCTGCCCGGGTACACGCTAGCCACCGCACGCCAGGACCTCCCGCCGCTGCTGGGGGTCGAGGTGGGCGGTCTGGTCTTGCTCGGACTTACGCTGGCCATCAAGTTGCCCCGCGTGGCGCCTTTGGCAATCATCCTGCTGGGAGCACCGGTCGCGTTGGTGGGGGCCCAGTCCGGCACCGGTTTGCTTGCCCCTTGGTTGGGGGTGGACCTGCTGGTCGTCGCCGAGCTCACCTTCTGGTCACTCGATCTCGCTGCACCAGGGCAGTCCACGGCCGGGCTGCGTCGTGCCCTCTGGCTGCGTCTGGCGGTGCTGTCCGTGGTGGGCGGGGGCATCGGCTGGCTCGTGCTGGCGGTGGCGGGCCTGCAGGCTGCGGGCACCATCGACCTGACCGTCCTGGGTGTGGCCGCCACCCTCGGAATCCTGGGGCTGATGGCCTTGCTGGTCAGGTCCGCGGTCGGCTCTCTGTCTCGTCCTCGGAGGTGACCTACCCAACGGGCCGGTGCCAGTGGCCCCGGTTGCCAGCGCGGTGGCTTTAGCTTGAAACTACGACTGTCAGGCTGAAGAGGCGGTCGGCCAGCTCGCACGCGGGGTGAGCGTGGGTGCAGGTGGGCACCAGTATCGAGCTGATCACAGCTCTGCCCGGTGCCACCGCCAGAAAGGACTCCTGTTGCGCCCCGGCGACCTCGGTTGGGGGGAGCAGCTGTGTTCCTGGCGCCAGCACCAGGGGAGCCGAGTCCGTCAGCCTTGCCCACGGCCCCATCGGTTGGGCCGGCAGGGCCACCAGGATGACCTGGTGCATGGGGATGGTGACCGTGGTCCCCGAGGCCCCGAGACCGAACTCCAACTCGCGAGTCACCGTGGGGCTCGGAGTCGGGGGCTGCGAGCTGGGGAGAGGGGTCGAGGTGGATGCCTCGGGGGTGGCTCCCTCCGAGCCTGACAGTAGGTTGTGGGGGAGGGCGCAGCCCGCCAGGAAGAAGCTGCTGGCCGCGAGGGGAAGCAGAAATGGCGTCAGCCGGCCCCGCTTGCCAACCATGGAATGACACCATAATCCAACCGGCGACGGACCTGGGCCCTGATCCTGGCCGCTGTCAGAGCCGGCCGGCGCCTCGCACCAGCCGCACCGGAGCCAGCGCCCTGAGCTGGGAGGCCGCATCCGGGTCCCCGACCATGACCGTGGTCATCGCGGTCGGCGCCAGGTAGCGCCGGGCGGCCGCCATCACCTCCTTGGCGGAGGTCTGGGCCAGCTGCTCGGAGTATCGTTCAAGGTATCGGTGGTCCAGCCCGTGAGCCCGGACCTGGGCCAGCGCCGTGGCCAGTCCCGCCTGGGTCTGGAGCATGATCACCCGGGCTCCGGAGAGGTAGCTCCTGGTGGTCTCGAGCTCCTCGCGAGGGACTTCCAGGCTCGCCAGCCGGCCCAATTCGTAGACCAGCTCCAGGTAGGCGGCCCCTGTGACCTCGTTGCGAACCTCCATGCTGGCGGTGGCCAGCCCGTCCAGGAGGTGGTTGGAGAGGCGGGCGTGGGGGCTGTAGGTGTAGCCCTTGTCCTCCCGAAGGTTACTCATCATGCGCGAGGTGAAGCCGCCCCCCAGGACCGCGGTAGCCAGGGTGAGCGCGACGTGGTCCGGGTGCCCGTGCGAGGGTCCGCTGCTGCCGGCCAGGACAACCGTCTGCACCGATCCCGGTCGGGCGATGAAGTGAATCTCGTCCGAGCCCCCGGCCCGCACCGCCGGCAGGCCCGGAACGCGGCGGGGCCCCTGCCAGGGCGAGAAGGCGCGCCGCAGACGGGCCTGGGTGCGCCTGGGCTCGACATCTCCGACGACTGTGATCTGGGCCCGCCATGGGCTGAAGCTGCGCCGGTGCAGATCCAGCAGCGCCTGGCGCCCGGTGCGCCGCACCGTGGTCTCGCTGGGCTCCGGCCGGCCGTAGGGGTGATCGCCGTAGATGAGACGCCCCAGACCCTCGCCGGCGGGGAAGTGGGGCTCGGCCCTAGCCATGCGCAGCCCCTCCATGAGCTTGGCCCGCTCCGTGGCCAGGTCGTGGGCGGGAAACTCGGGCGCCATCACCAGGTCGGCGAGGAGCTGATAGAGGTCCTCCTCGGCCTCGGACAGGGCGGCCGCCTGCAGGTAGAGTCGGTCGTGGTCCTGACTGACATGAAGTGAGCCGCCCAGGTCCTGGATCCGCTCCGCAAGTTGCGCCTGGTCCAGCTCCTTGGTTCCCAAAGGGATCCCCATCGCCAGCAGCTCGGCCGCTGCGGCGCTGGGGCCCATCGCGGCTCCCGCCGGCACGCTGAGGCGGAACTCGACCCGCGGCACGGTGGGGCGGGGGACCACCATCACCGCGACTCCATTCGCGAGCACCGTCCGGGAGACTCCGGTCACTCGCACGGGGGGCACCGGGCCGGTCTCCGGAACGGCCGAGAGATCGACCTCTGTCAAGCCGCGCTCAGCGCTCACTGCCTGCTCCCGGCGGCGGGTGGCTGCCAGTGGAGCACGGTCGAGCGCTCGGGACGCAGCCACTCCCGAACCGCTCTGGTCACATCCGCCGGCGATACCTCCGAGAACAGCTGAGGGAGTTCGTCGACCATCTGTGGATTGCGGTGCACAGCCGCCATCACCCCCAGCTCGGTCATGCGCCCGAGCCGGCTGTCGTTGCCGGCATGGTAGGCGGCCAGCTCTCGCCGCCGTGCCCGCTCCACCTCCTCGGCGCTGGGTCCCTCGGCGGCCAAGAGCTCCACCTCCCGGTCGAGGGCGGCGACGGCGGCGGCGGTGGTGACCCCGGGGCGGGGAGTCGCCTCCAGGGTGAACAGCGCCGGGCCACCGAATTCGAAGGAGTCACCGATGGGGTAGTGGGGGCCACCCGCGACGTGCAGCAGGAGCTGCTGCTCGCCAACCAGGTGGCGCTGCAGCCGGGACGACCTGCCGTCCTGAAGGATGCGTGCCGCCAGCGCCAGCGGCAGGTGGTCCTGCTGTCCGAATGGAGCCGTCCGGTAGCCCACCGCCACCTGGGGAGTGGGCGCCAGCGGGTCGATGCGGGTGTGCTCCTGGCGAGCCTTGGGCAGTGGCTCATCGAGGGCTGGAGTGGGAGGGGCCGGACGGGCTGGCACCGAGCTCAGGTGGCGCTCCACGAGCTTGCGCGCCTGGTCCTCGGCAAAGTCACCGACCAAGACCAAGGTGGCGTTGCCCGGGCCGTACCAGGTCTCATAGAACTCGCGGGCGTCCCGGACCGTGGCCGCCTCCAGGTCGGCGAACTCCCCGTAGTAGTTGTGAGCGTTGGGATAGGTCGAAAAGGCGTACTGGGAAAGCCAGAGCCAGGAGAACCCACCGTAGGGCTGGTTGAGGACGTTGACCCGGACCTCCTCCTTGACCACGTCGACCTGATTGCGCAGGGTCTCCTCGTTGAGGTCGAGGAACTGCATCCGGTCCGCCTCCAGGTAGCACGCCATCTCCAGGGCGGACGCCGGCAGCACCTCGAAGTAGGCGGTGTAGTCGTGGCGAGTGAACCCGTTGAGCAGGCCGCCCGCGGAGTTGATCAGGTTGCCGAAGTGTGGTTTGGGGACGTTGGTCGTGCCCTGGAACATCAGGTGCTCGAAGAGGTGGGCGAACCCGGTTCGACCTTCTGGCTCAAGTCGAAAGCCGGCCCGGTAGAAGACGCCGACTCCGACCGTCGGCGAGGAGCGCTCCGGGCTCAGGACCACCTCCAAGCCGTTGGGGAGTTGGAACGTGGTGAGGGCAGGGGCGGTTCTCGCTGTCGGCTGATGCGCCGCTGCCCTAGAACTCACAGTCGCTGATGCTACCAAGCTTGGGCTTGGGCGCCCTGTGGGCAATGCCAGCCCTGGAACCGAGGGGAGCGGCAGGCCCGGACGACCAGCGCCGGATGGCCGAGGTAGCTGCCGGCATCGCGGCGGGGTCTCCCGGTCCGGCTTGCGGGCAGACGAAGACGCGGTCGCAGATGACGACGGACGAGCCGGTCTGACCGGGCGCGGCTTCGCCCACCTCCAAGCGGTGGCGGTGCTTCATCTGGGCAGAGCCCAAAATCAGGACGGGTCGAGATCGACCGGCTGCTGGGACCTGACGTTTCCGTTACGTTCGGGTAACGACTCCTGCAGTCGCAGCCGCCGGGACTTCACAACTCGTCACGGACCAGTTACAGTTTCCCAAGTTGCGGTCCGGTAGAGGGAAACGACCCCGAGTGCTTGGGGCGGCTGCCGGCGCGCGGAAGGGAGACGACGTTGAGTTGAGGTCCTGAGGGGGGCCTTTGCTGTCTGGTGGGCGCCGACTTTGGTCGGCGCCACTCATCTGATCTATCTGCAGCCTCGGCTGGGGTTTGCCGATCTGAACTTGTTTGTTATTCGAATTCATCTTGGCGGAGTAGGAGGTGTACGAGTGAACCTAGGTGCAGGACGCTCTGGAGCGTCGTCTCGGTGGGGCGGCAGGCTTGAGGGCGGCGATGGGGGCCTTGGGGTCCCCTCGGCGGCAGGGTTAGCCGAACCGGTGTCGGCCGCGGCCCCAACGACCTCGACTGGCGCTCGCAGCTGCTCCGACTCCGCAAGCCAGCCGGTCCGCACGGAGTTCGTGGTCGGCTGGCGGCCAGAGTACGCGCCCGTGTCGAGGTCGGCTCGATGAGAAGGATGGTGCTGAACCGCAGGGCCATCATCGTCGCGAGTTCCAGCGTGGCGCTACTTCTGCTGACCGCACCGGCCCCGGTGCTTGCCGCCTCGAGCCACAACAGCCAGCAGCAGGGCCAAAGCCAGGACCAGCAGAAGAGCCAGGGCCAAGACCAGCAGCAGGGCCAAGGCCAGGACCAGCAGAAGAGCCAGGGCCAGGACCAGCAGAAGAGCCAGGGCCAGGACCAGCAGAAGAGCCAGGGCCAGGACC
>JABEUU010000069.1 GCA_013044295.1 Candidatus Dormiibacterota bacterium | reverse complement strand
CGGCCTGATCGGGCTGACCAAGACCGCGGCGCTGGAGTACGCCACCCAGGGGATCCGGGTCAACGCGGTTGGCCCTGGGTTCATCGTGACTCCGTTGCTCAGCGACAACCTGGACAGTGCCACAATCGACTTCCTGAGTGCCAAGCATCCCATCGGGCGGATGGGCCAGCCACAGGAGGTGGCCGCCTTGGTGGCCTTCCTGGCCAGCGACGAGGCCTCCTTCGTGACGGGGAGTTACCATCTGGTCGACGGCGGCTACACCGCTCAGTAGGACCTCGCGCCGGGCGTGGCAGCGTCGCCTGCCCGGCCGCTCGCCCAATCGGAGGAGCGGTCGCCACCAGGCCGGCGTCTCGGCCGGGCCCCGGCGGGCCGCCAGAAGGGGAGGCGCGCCGCGTCGCATCCCGGGGTGTCCCGGTCCCGAATCTACTCCTTCGAGCTTTCGGGCGCAGCCGCCGGTCGGGGCCCATCCAAGCGGAACTCCGATTCAGACAGAGGACCAGCGGCGCCTGGTAGGTGGATGAAAACACCTGGGCTTCGGGATCTCAATTTTCAGCAGAAATAAATGAATCCACTTGCTGGCGATGGGTAATTCCCCCATGCCGTTGACTTAGCACACAAGCAGGACTAGCATCTAGCCCGGCCTCCCGTGCGAGGCGTCTTTGCACGAGTCACGGACGCCTGGCGTCGATCCACCACGGGCAGGTCGGGATTAATTTTTTTGTAGGTGGGTTAAGAGGAGGGCTAGGACAGTGGCGACAGAGATCAAACCGCTCCATGGTGAGGGGCGCTCCTTCGCTGGCCTGAGCGGCCTATCAGGTGAGCTGATGGCGGAGTTCTTCGGGACGATGGTCCTTTTGGCATTCGGTGACGGCGTGGTGGCTGCGGCGGTTGCCGGTCTGCCCGGTTCGGGCCGGACCTCGGGCCCGACCACTATCTTCGTTGGGGTCGGGGGCTGGCTCCTGATCACTTTCGGATGGGCTTTCGCGGTCACCCTGGCCGTCTACGTGGCCGGCGGGATCACCGGCGCGCATCTCAACCCGGCGGTCACCCTTGGCCTGGCAGTCCGGCGCAAGTTCCCCTGGAACAAGGTCTTGCCCTACTCGGTCGTCCAGGTGCTGGGTGCCTTCTTCGGGGGCCTCATTGTCTACATGGTCTACGGACCCGCGATTCAGGCCTTCGACCTGGCGGCCAAGGCGGTGCCGCAGCAGGGTACGGCGCTGGCCACGTACTCGATCTTCGCCACCTTCCCGGCGGCCTACTTCCACGGCAGCAGCCTGGGGCCGCTGGTCGACCAGATCGTCGGCACCGCGTTTCTATTGATCCTCATCCTGGCCATCACCGACGGACGCAACCTGGCGCCGGTGGGCAACGTCGGCCCCTTCATCGTCGGTCTGGCGATCGCCGCCATCGGCATGTCGTATGGCCCCAACGCCGGCTACGCGATCAACCCCGCCCGCGACTTCGGGCCTCGCATGGTGGCCTGGCTGTTCGGCTGGGGCAAGACGGCGTTTCCCGGGACCTTCAGCTCGGGGGCGTTCCATTTCTCCAGTTACTTTTGGATTCCCATCATCGGTCCCCTGGTCGGCGCCGTGGTTGGGGTCCTGCTCTACGACTTCTTCATCGGCGATGTCCTCGCGTCCCGGTTGAAGAAGAACGAGGAGCCCGGCAGCGGCCGCGTGGCTCCGAGCGAGTAGGGGGAAGGACGGTCTATGAAGAAGCTGATCAACGACCCTGAGAACGTGGTCCGCGAGGAGCTGGAGGGGATCGCCGCCGCTCACTCCGACCGGCTCAAGGTCTCCCTGGAGCCCTACTACATCATGCGGGCCGACGCCCCGGTCAAGGGCAAGGTGGCGATCGTGTCCGGAGGCGGCTCCGGCCACGAGCCGATGCACGGCGGTTTCGTGGGCAAGGGCATGCTGGACGCGGCCTGCCCCGGGGAGGTGTTCACCTCCCCGACCCCGGATCAGATCCTGGCCGCCACCCAGGCCGTGAGCGGCGGGGCCGGAGTGCTCCACATTGTCAAGAACTACACCGGCGACATCCTCAATTTCCAGATGGCGGCCGATCTCGCCAAGGAGGACGGGATCGAGGTCGAGGCGGTGGTGACCAACGATGACGTGGCGGTCCAGGACAGCCTGTACACCGCCGGACGTCGTGGGGTCGGAGTCACCGTGCTGACCGAGAAGATCTGCGGCGCGGCGGCGGAGGCCGGCCGGTCGCTGGCCGAGGTGGCGGAGCTCTGCCGCAAGGTCAACGGAGACGGCCGGAGCATGGGCATGGCGCTCACCTCCTGCACGGTGCCGGCGGCCGGAAAGCCCACCTTCGAGTTGGGCGAGGACGAGATGGAGATCGGCATCGGCATCCACGGCGAGCCGGGCCGGGAGCGGCGCAAGCTGGCTCCCGCCGACGAGATCGTGGAGGTATTGGCGACCGCGATCGTGGATGACCTGCCCTTCAAGTCGGGGGACCGGGTGCTGGCCTTTGTCAACGGACTGGGGGGCACCCCGCTGGTGGAGCTCTACATCGCCTACCGGGCGCTGGACCGGTTCCTGAAGGGCAAGGGGATCGCCATCGAGCGCAACCTCATCGGCCCCTATATGACCTCGCTGGAGATGGCGGGCTTCTCGATCACCCTGCTCCGGCTCGACGACGAGCTGGTCCGCTACTGGGATGCTCCGGTGAACACCCCGGGTCTGCGGTGGGGCGCCTGAGATGACGCGGGTGGCGGCGGCGCAAGCGACCGGGGCGGGGCGCTGAGGTGGCGATCAGCTACTCCCAGGCGCTCGACTTCGTCCAGAGGTTCGCCCAGGCCGTCGCCACCGACAAGGAGTATTTGACCGAGCTGGACGCGGCCATCGGCGACGGCGACCACGGCATCAACATGGACCGCGGCATGCGCGCGGTGCTGCCCAAGGTCGACGCGCTCACTGAGGGCGACGTCGCCTCGCTCTTCCGGACCGTGGCGATGACGCTCATCTCCACCGTCGGTGGCGCCAGCGGACCCCTCTACGGGACCGTGTTCCTGCAGTTGGCGACTGCCCTCAAGGACAAGCCGGAGGTGCAGCCCGCCGACTGGTCGTTGGCGCTGGCGTCCGCGGTCGGCGGCGTCCAGTCCCGGGGCAAGGCGATGCCCGAGGACAAGACCATGGTCGACGCCCTGCTCCCGGCGAGCCAGGCCCTGAGCGACCAGTTGGCCGCTGGGGCCAGCTTCGATGCCGCCCTGAAGGCAGCTGAGGAAGCCGCTGAGGCGGGCATGAAGGCAACCATCCCGCTGGTGGCCCGGAAGGGCCGGGCCAGCTATCTGGGGGAGCGCAGCGCGGGGCACCAGGACCCCGGGGCGACCTCGTCCTGGCTGTTGATGAAGGCGGCGCGAGAGGCGTTCGCGGAGGGGAGCTAAGCCCCAAGTGGGGGACGCCGTCGGGGACGGCGCAGGAAGTATTCGAAACGGAGGAAGCGTGATGGCCAAGTACGTCGGCGCCCTGGACCAGGGCACCACCAGCACTCGATTCATGATCTTCGATCACTCGGGTAACGTGATCGCGGTCGATCAGAAGGAGCACGAGCAGATCTTCCCCAAGCCGGGGTGGGTCGAACACGACGCGCTGGAAATCTGGCAGCGCAGCCAGGAGGTCATCGCCGGGGCGCTGGCCAAGGCGGGCTGCTCGGCGGGGGACCTGGCCGCGGTGGGCATCACCAACCAGCGCGAGACCGCGGTGGTGTGGGACCGCACCACCGGCAAGCCAGTCCACAACGCCATCGTCTGGCAGGACACCAGGACCGACACCATCTGCAACGAGCTGGCCAAAGACGGCGGCCAGGACCGCTTCCGGGCCAAGGTTGGCCTGCCCCTGGCAACCTACTTCTCGGGCCCCAAGGTCAAGTGGATCCTGGAAAATGTGCCCGGCGTGCGGGAGCGGGCGGAGAAGGGAGACGTGGTCTTCGGCAACATTGACAGCTGGTGCATCTGGAACCTGACCGGCGGGGTCAACGGCGGCATCCACATGACCGACGTCACCAATGCCAGCCGGACCATGTTGATGGACCTCAAGACCCTGGACTGGGACCCGGAGATCCTGGCCCTGATGGGGATTCCACGGGCCATGCTGCCGGAGATCCGGTCCTCCAGCGCGGTCTACGGCAAGTGCGTCTACCCGCTGGACGGGGTCGCGGTGGCCGGCGACCTGGGCGACCAGCAGGCGGCCATCTTCGGGCAGACCTGCTTCTCCCCGGGCGAGGCCAAGAACACCTATGGAACCGGAAACTTCCTGCTCCTCAACACCGGGACCTCCCCGGTCCAGTCCAAGAGCGGTCTGCTGACCACTCTCGGCTACAAGATTGGGGACCAGGAGGCGGTCTACTGTCTGGAGGGTTCGATCGCCATCACCGGCGCTCTGGTGCAGTGGCTGCGAGACAACCTGGGCATGATCAGCAGCTCGGTCGAGGTCGAGCAGCTGGCCGCCACCGTTGAGGACAACGGCGGGGTCTACTTCGTGCCCGCCTTCTCGGGTCTGTTCGCCCCCTACTGGCGGAGCGACGCCAGGGGTGTGATCGCCGGGTTGACCCGCTACGTCAACAAGGGACACATCGCCAGGGCCGTCCTGGAGGCCACCGCCTGGCAGACCAAGGAGGTGGTCGACGCCATGGACAAGGATTCCGGAGTGGCCCTCACCTCACTTCGAGTCGACGGGGGCATGGTCCACGACGAGCTGTTGATGCAGGTTCAGGCTGACGTCCTGGGGGTGCCGGTGATCCGGCCCAAGGTGGCTGAGACCACCTCGCTCGGGGCGGCCTACGCGGCCGGCCTGGCGGTCGGGTTCTGGAAGGAGCTGGACGAACTCCGCGCCAACTGGGGCGTGGACCGCACCTGGGAGCCTCACATGGAGGCCGAGAAGCGGGACACCGAGTACGCGCTCTGGAAGAAGGCCGTGACCCGCACCTTCGGGTGGATCGAGTAGCTTCCCAAAGAGCTAACGCAGGTCGACAATGACCCAACTGGAGACCGAAGTCCTGGTGATCGGGGGAGGATCCACCGGGGCAGGGGTGGCGTGGGACTCCGCTTTGCGGGGCCTCCACGTCACCCTGGTCGACAGGGGTGACCTGGCCACCGGCACCACCGGCCGCTTCCACGGCCTGCTCCACTCCGGGGGCCGCTATGTGGTCAAGGACCCCTCCTCGGCCCGGGAGTGCGCCCGGGAGAACCTGATCCTGAGGCGGGTGGCGTCTGACTGTATCGAGGACACCGGCGGGCTCTTTCTCACCACTCCCCTGGACGACCCGGACTACGCCGACCGGTTTCTGGGGGGCTGTCGCGAGGCCGACATCCCGGTGGAGGAGATCCCGGTTCAGGCGGCGCTGCGGCAGGAGCCCCGCCTCAACCCCAAGATCAGCCGCGCGTTCACCGTGCCGGACGCCTCGGTTGACGCTTGGAAGACGGTCTGGGCCTGTGTCCGGGGCGCCACCGCTCTGGGGGCGCGGGTGCTGACCTACCACAGCGTGGTCCGGCTGGTGGTCGAGGGCGGCGCGGTCCGGGGCGCGGTCCTGCTTGACCACCAAACCGGCGCCGAGGTCACCATCCACGCCCAGTGCACCGTCAACGCCTCGGGAGCCTGGAGCGGGCACGTGGCCCAGCTGGCGGGCTGCGAGGTGGGGGTCGTCCCCGGCAAGGGAATCATGGTGGCGATGAACCACCGGATCGTGAACACGGTGGTCAATCGCTGCACCATGCCCGGAGACGGCGACATCATCGTCCCCATCCGGACCGTGTGCGTGATCGGGACCACCGACGTGCCGGTCACCGACCCCGACGCCATCTCGGCGACCCCGGCCGAGGTGGCCGAGATGATGGAGGCGGGGGAGGCCCTGGTGCCGGGCTTCGGCCAGAGCCGAGCCCTGCGGGTGTGGGCAGGGGCCCGTCCCCTACTGCCCAAGTCCAGCCCCGATGGCGACGTCAAGGACACCCGTGAGGTGACCCGCTCCCACAGCGTCCTGGACCACGCCGAACGGGACGGGATAGGTAACTTCGTGACCATCACCGGGGGCAAGTTCACGACCTTCCGGCTGATGGCCGAGGACGCCGTCAACCTAGTCGGGCGCAAGTTGGGACGGGAGCTGGAGTGCCGGACCGCCACCGAGCCGCTGCCGGACAGCGAGGCCCAGCACTACTACTGGATCGGAGCGCGCCAGCAGGAGATGGAGGCGGACGCCGCCGACGACCCCTTGATCTGCGAGTGCGAGCTGGTGTCGCGGCGCGACCTGCAGGTGGCTGTGGCCCGGCGCCCCGAAGCGCAGCTCGACGACCTGCGACGGGCCTTAAGGGTGGGCATGGGCCCGTGCCAGGGGGGCTTCTGCGCCTTCCGGGTGGCGGGCCTGCTGCACCAGGATGGCCACTTCCGGCGCAGCGCCGCCAACCAGTCCCTGAGGGCCTTCGTAGAGGAGCGCTGGAAGGGGGTAAAGCCGATCTCCTGGGGGGACCAGGCGCGCCAGACCAGGCTGGACGAGTGGATCTTCCAGGGCACCCTCGACTTGGAGCACCTTCCCGAGTGAGGGGCCCGCATGGCAGGGACGCTGGGGCAACCGCATGGGCGGGGGCTGGCCGGTGAGGCACGACGTGATCGTGATCGGCGCGGGCATGGCGGGCATGACCGCCGGCATCCGGCTCGCCCAAGCCGGTCTTGACGTCCTGGTGCTGGCCAGCGGGCAGGGCGGCATCGCGCTGGCGCCCGGGGTGATCGACGTGCTCGGGTACACCCCCCAACGGGTCGGCAACCCTCTGGCCGAGATGAGCGGGTTCCTCGACCTCCATCCCGAACATCCCTACGCCCGGGTGAGCATGGCGGACCTGGGAACCGCGGTGGACTGGTTCAAGGAGGTGACCGCGCCGCTTGCCTACAGCGGCTCCCTGGAGGCCAACCAGCTGATGCCGACCGCCCTGGGGGCGCTGAGGCCGACGGCGCTGGTGCCAGAGACGATGCGGGCCGGCAACCTGGCCGCCGGCGGCGATCTTCTGATCGTCGGCTTCACCGGGTATCGCGACTTCTATCCGAGTCTGGTGGCCGAGAACCTGGCGGCGGCCTCGCTCAACGGCGTGGGGTCCATCCGGGCGCGCGCGGTGGAGGTGGGCATCGCCGGCGACCCCAGGGCCCTCCGCCCTCAGCTGCTCGCCAGAAGCCTCGAGGTGCGGGCGGTGAGGTCCAGCCTGGGCCGCGCCATTCGGGCGGAGCTCGCCCATGAGCAGGCGGTCGGAGTTCCCGCCGTGCTCGGCCTGGAGCACAGCCATGAGGTCTGGACCGACCTGGAGGATCTGGTCGGGCGCCCGATCTTCGAGATTCCCACCCTGCCTCCGTCCCAGCCCGGGCTGCGGCTGATGGCCGTCCTCACCCGCGCCCTGCGGCGGGCAGGGGGCCGGATCCAGATGGGCACGACGGTGGCCGGGGCCACCACCGCCGCCGGCCGGGTGGAGGCGGTGGTGGTTGACCAGGCCTCGCGGCAGATGGCGCTCCCCGCCGGCCACTTCGTGTTGGCGAGCGGGGGCATCGGGACCGGAGGCGTGG
>JABEUU010000068.1 GCA_013044295.1 Candidatus Dormiibacterota bacterium | reverse complement strand
CTACTATCGGCTGCGAAGTCCAGCCGGTTCGAGGTGATCCTGGTTGACGACCTGTCCCGGCTGGCCCGTGACAACTACCTGATGCTCTCGGTTCTGGCCGAGCTCCACTTCGAGGGCGTCCACGTCGTCTCGGTGGCGGACGGACTGGACAGCAACGACGAGGAGGCTGCTCTGGGCATTCAGATCCGCGGCATCTTCAACGAGCTCCAGCTCCGCGACCTCCGCAAGAAGACCCTTCGCGGCCAGATCGGGCAAAAGCAGCGCGGCTTCTCGGTGGGCGAGCGAACCTACGGGTACCGCTCCGTCCCGGTGGGCGAGATGCGCATCGACAAGCGAGGTCAGCCCCGTCCCGACGGCTATCGGATGGAGATCAACCCGACCGAGGCCGCGGTGGTACTGCGCATCTTTCAGCAGTATTCGGAGGGGGCATCCCTTCCCGGGATCGTGCGCTCTCTCAACGACGACCGGGTGCCAGGCCGAGTGCGGGCGACACTCGGGTGGTCACCGGCCACGGTGAGTCGGATCCTGGACAACGAGAAGTATGTCGGCCGGTGGGTGTGGAACAAGACCGAGAACCGCCGGGACCCTCGCACCGGCAGAAAGCGCCAGTTCGACAAGCCCGAGTCAGAGTGGATCGTCCAGGAGAGTGACGAGCTGCGCATCGTCCCGGGCGACCTCTGGCAGAAGGTCAGAGAGCATCGCGAGCAGGCACGCAGAGCCTGGCCGGGGGCACCTGCTCGCCGGGGGTTCAGCTCCCAGCAGGGTAGCCGCCAGAAGACCTACCCCACCCACCTGCTCTCTGGGGCCATGGTGTGCGGCAGCTGTGGAGCGGCGATGGCCCAGGTCAGCGGCAAGAGCGGCGGCTACTACGGCTGCCTCGCCGCCACCAAGGGGGCCTGCAGCAATCATCTGCTGGTTCGGCGCACCCTGGCCGAGAGGGTCATCATCGACGCGGTGCGCGAGCGCCTTGCAGACGCGGGGACGATCCGCTACGTCCTGGAAGGGGTCGAGTCCGAGGTCAGAAGGATGTACTCGGATGTCCCCGAGACGATCCGGCTCAAGGAGGCCGAGCTCCAGGCGGACGAGCGCCGGCTCGCCAACTTCGTCGACTTCATCGGAGAGGGGCGCGGCAGCCGGGCCCTGGCCTCGGCCCTGACTGAGACCGAGCGCCGGGTGGAGACCCTTCGCGAGGAGGTCGACGGGCTTCGCCGCAGCCGGGACGCCGTTTTTCAAGCGCCCCCAATGGAGTGGATCGAGGAGCGCCTCACAAGACTCGGGCCCCTGCTGGAGCAGGCGACCGAAAGGTCCGCCCAGTTGCTGCGCCAGATCCTGGGAACGATCCAGATGGAGCCCACCAGGGGCGACATCGGCCGTCCGTACTACCTGGCCCGGACCTCGATCGACACCCTGGCCCTCCTGGATCCAATGCCTGGAGCCGAGGGCTCGGAGTCCGGTTCGAATTCTTTGCGTTGGTGGAGGCGCCGGGAATCGAACCCGGGTCCGAGAGCGCGTCCCACGAGACCTCTACGTGTGTAGCCCGGGTACTGAGCTCACCAACCGCCCGCCCCCGGACGGGCTCGCTGCTGGCCAGCCTCAGTGAATGTCCCCACGGGCGCTGAGGCGCCACCGGTGAGCCAGCCCACTGTATTAACGTCGGCTCCAGGCGTCGCGGGCGCCCACCTGGTCGACGTCAGGCCTAAGCCTGAGCTTTTGGCACTACTGCTTGATCAGATCAGGCAGCGTAGGCCAGAGCCGGATGGCTCGAAGTGTTGGCAGTTAATGCCTTTCCCGGTTTTACGAGCCCGGGGCTCGACACGCCATCTCGCAAACCACGTCCCCGTCGAAGCCACACGCCCCCACGGAAGGTCGCAATCTCACTATACCCAATTTCCAGCTGGGGTGGCGGCGCGGCGGCGCTCCGCCTTGAGATCGGCCCCGCTAACCGAACCCGGCCGCCGGGTGATACGGCGCGCCGGGCCGGGGAAGGACCTCGGCAACACCGAGGCACCCGCCGCGATTGGGTCCTGGCTCCTCGAGCGTGTGGTCTCGCCCCAGGTGGCCGAGGGGCGAGTTACCCCGCGGCCTCAGGACTTCCAGTTCCGAGCCAGCCCGCGCTGGATCTCGCGACGGGCGTCCTTCTCCATCAGGGCGGCTCGTTTGTCGTACTCTCGCTTGCCGCGGCAGACGCCCACCTGGACCTTGACCCGGTTGCTGCTCAGATGCATGTCAAGCGGAATCAGAGTGATTCCGGGCTGCTTCACCAGTCCCGCCAGATGCCCGATCTCACGGCGATGGAGCAACAGCCGGCGGGCCCTGGCCGGCTCATGGTTCAGCCTGTTGCCGAACTGATAGGGCTGAATGTGAGAGCCGAGCAGCCAGGCCTGGCCGCGCTCGATCCGGATGTACGCTTCCGCGATCTGCACCCCCCCCTGGCGCAGCGACCGCACCTCGGTGCCGTGCAACTCGAGGCCGGCTTCGAACTGCTCCAGGACGTGGTATTCGTGCCAGGCGCGGCGGTTGCGCGCGAGCAGCGCCTGGTGCTCGGAATCACTCATTCGCGGTGGCCAGTGGAGATTGGGCGGCATCCCCTCAGAAAGGCCCGAGGACCCATCGGCCTGCCTCCGGGCGGCTGAACCATCGAGATTTGGAAGGCACCATCCCCGGTGCTGACCAGCGCCGAATCACCCTCCCCGCCGATCAGGGTCCCAGGCGTGGCCGCTGCCGTCCCCGCTGGCCAGGGCAGCGCGGTGCCGGCCAGCAGCTTGACCCTGGCACCTCCCAAGGGCACCGAGACTCCCGGCCAGGGGCTGAGAGCACGCAGGCGCCGCTCAATCTCCACCCCTGGCAGGGCCCAGTCCACCTCCCCGTCCAGCCGGGTCACCTTGCGGGAGTAGGTGGCGGAGCCGTCATCCTGCGGCCAGGCGTGGACCGCTCTCTTTTGGCGCTCGTCCAGCACCTGGATCAGGAGCCGCGCGCCAACGTCGGCCAGCTCCCGCTCCAGGTCCGGGGTGGTCGCCCGGGGTGGGATCGGGATCTCTTCCTGGGCCAGGATCGGTCCGGCGTCAAGACGGGCGTCCATCTGGTAGATGGTGACACCGGTCATGCCGTCGCCGGCCAGGATGGCAGCCGCCACCGGAGACGCACCGCGATGCCGAGGGAGCAGCGAGGGATGAACTCCCAAAGCGCCGTTGGGGAAAAGCCCGAGCACCGTCGCCGGGATCAGTTGACCGTAGGCGCAGACAACCAGAACCTCGGCCGCCAGCTCGGGCGAGGCCAGCGCCCACTCGCGCGAAAGCCGGGCCGGCTGGGCGGTGCGCAGACCGAGCTGCTGGGCCAGATCGCGCACCGGTCGCGGCGCCGGCCGGCCCCGGCTGCCGAGAGCATCAGGGGCCGTGATCACCAGGGCCACCGGGTGCGCGGAAGCGGCCAGCGCCCTCAGCGATGGCAGCGAGAACTCCGCCGACCCAGCGAACACCACCCGCACCGTGCCAACCTCCCAAGCCCGGACCAGAACGCGATTATCGAGGTCGGCCCAGCCGACGTCAGCCGGGATCGACGTCCAGCGCCCAACCACGGCCGCTGGGAAGCTGCTCGACCAGCCCGTCCAGCCTCACCCCGCGTAGGGTCACCTGCCAACGGTAAAGGCTGCGCAGCTTGGGGATGAACGCCGGGGCCGGGCCCAGCACCTCGATGGCCTGCTCCGCTGCCAGGGTCCGCAGGCGATGGGCCTCGCGCTCGGCGTCGGCGCGCGCCTCGTCTTCCACGGCGGCGCTCCGCGTCAGCACCAGCAACTTGCTGAAAGGAGGAAAGCGCAGCTGGCGGCGGACCTCAAGCTCCACCTCCGCAAAGCCCTCATAGTCATGGGTCACCGCCCGCTCCACGGCCTCATGATCGGGACTGTAGGTCTGCAGGATCACCTCCGCTGGCTCATCTCCCCGACCGGCTCGGCCGGCCACCTGGGTGAGCAGGGAGAAGGTCCGCTCCGAGGCTCGAAAGTCCGGGAAGTTGAGCGCGATGTCGGCGTTGACGATCCCCACCAGGCGGACTCCGGGGAGGTCCCAGCCCTTGGCCACCATCTGGGTGCCGATCAGGAGGTCGGCGCGCCGCTCAGCGAACGCCTCGTAGATCTCCCGATGGGCATCGCGGTGGCCCACCGTGTCCCGGTCCATGCGCAGGATTCGAGCCGCCGGCCAGAGCGCCCGCGCCTCCGCCTCGACCCGCTCGGTGCCAGCTCCGAGAGGGCGCAAGATCTTGCCCCCACAGCTGGGACAGAGGTCGGGCAGGCGTACCTGGTGGCCGCAGTAGTGGCACGTGCAGAGGTGGTCCGTCGCGTGCAAAGTCAGGGACACCGCGCAGTTGGGACACCCCAGCGCCTCCCCACATCCTCGACAGAGCACCACGCTCGAGATTCCCCTCCGATTTAGAAATAGGATGCTCTGCCCGCCTTCCCCGAGCGTCCTGGTGACCGCGGCGGCCAGGCGGCGGGAGAACGGCGAACGATTGCCCCAGGCGAGCTCCTCCCTGAGGTCGACGACGGTCACCGGGGGCAGGGCACGCCCTCCGTAGCGCCCGGCCAGGCGGAGCATCGCCAGCTCGGCACCGGACCTGGCCTGGTGGTAGGTCTCGAGACGCGGAGTGGCACTGCCCAGGACCACGGGTATGGACAGGATCCGGCCCAGCCGGCGGGCCACCTCGACCGCGTGGTACCGCGGCACCCGGTCGTACTGCTTGTAGGAGGTTGAGTCCTCCTCGTCCACGATGACCACCCCCAGGTTGGGCATGGGGGCGAAAATCGCGCTGCGGGAGCCCACCACCACGTCGGCCTCTCCAGCCCTAACCCGGCGCCACTCCCTGCCCCTCTCCGCCGCCGTGAGCCCGGAGTGGAGGACAGCCACGCGCCCCGGGAAATGGACCGAGAACCTCGCCACGGTCTGGGGGGTTAGGGAGATCTCCGGGATCAGGACGATGGCGCCGCGGCCCTGGTCGAGGGCGGACCGGATCGCAGCCAGGTAGATCTCCGTCTTGCCCGACCCGGTCACCCCGAAGAGGAGGAACTCCTCGGATGACGACCACATGACGGCCCGGCGGATGGGCTCGAAGACCCGCTCCTGGTCGGAACTCAGGTGGAGCGGCGGCCGGTTGCGCTCGGCTGCGGTTCGCGCCTCCCCTGCGAGGCGGGGGCGGCGGCGGGTGGCCCGGGCGCCCGGGCGCCCGGTGCGCAGCGCTGGCGGGACCATGGCTCGGATCACGTCTGGGATCGGGCTCAGATAGTAGGCGGAGATCCACTGGGCCAGGCTGAGCTGGTGCGGCAGCAGCAGCGGATCCGGGTCGCGAATCCGCTCCACCTCGCGCAGCCGCTCGACCGGCGAATCCTCCAACAGCTCCACCACAAAGGCGAATACATGGCGCCTGCCGAACGGCACCACCACCCGCTGGCCAAGCTGGATCGAGTCCCGCATCTGCTCTGGCAGTTGGTAGTCGTAGAGCTGGCCCGGGGGACCAGCAGGCAAGTCCGGGGCCACCCGCGCCACCCGGGGCGGGGCCTTGGTCAATCCTGCCCCGCGGCCCCCTGGTCCGGCTCCAGCAACCCCTGGGCCAGATCCAGAATCCGCCCAGCGATCTCCTGCTTGGGGGCCCAGGGCAGCTCGACCTCCCGGCCGTCCCGGATCAGGACCGTGGCCTCGGCCCGGTCACCGCCCATGGCCGAATGAGTCCCCGCCACCGGATTGGCGACCAGCATGTCGCAGCCCTTCTCGAGCAGTTTGGCGAGGCCACGTTCCCTGACCGATTCCGTCTCAGCGGCGAAGCCGACCACCCGGCAGGAAGGCGGGCGGCGGGCCATGATCTCCGCGAGCACATCCACGTTGGCGACCAGGCGCAGCTCCGGGTTGGGCTGGTCGCGCCGGTGGAGCTTGGCTTTGGCTGGTTCGGCCACACGGTAGTCCGCCACGGCCGCCGCCATCATCACCAGCCGCACCCGTGGCAGCACCTCGAGGGAGGCCGCCAGCATTTCGGCCGCTGTATCGACCCGGACGATCTTCACTCCCGGCGCCTCCGCTATCAGGTCAGCCGCCGTGACCAGGTGCACCAGGGCGCCCCGGTGGGCCGCCTCCAGGCTCAGCGCGAGGCCCATCCTGCCGCTGCTGCGGTTGCCCAGAAAGCGCACCGGATCGATGGGCTCGCGGGTGCCACCCGAAGTCACCAGCACCTCCACGCCGGCGAGCGGGCCGCCACCCCACAGAAGCTCCCCGGCCGCCTGCAGGATCTGCTCCGGCTCAGCCATCCGACCCGGGCCCCACCGCCCGGAGGCGAGCCTGCCGCTGCCGGGGCCGACCACGGTCAGTCCGCGGCTCCTCAGAATCTGCAGATTGGCCTGGGTGGCTGGATGCGTCCACATGGCCGTCTCCATGGCAGGGGCCAGCAGCACCGGCGCAGAGGTTGCCAGCAAAGTCGCACTGACCAGGTCGTCGGCCAGCCCCACCGCGAGCCGGGCGATGGTGCTGGCGGTGGCCGGCACCACCAGGTGGCACTCGGCCCAGCCGGCCAGGTCCAGGTGTGCCATCCCGTGGCTGGCGATCGAGCCGCCACCCTCAGAGTCGGGCCGGGGCGTGGCCAGGGCAACCGGGTGCCCGGAGAGCGCCTGCAGACTCAGCGGCGACACCAGGGTGGCGGCTGCTTCGGTCATTGCCACCCGCACCTCGGCCCCTTCCTGGCGCAGCGCGGTCACCAGTGCCGGTACCTTGACGGCCGCGATACCGCCACATACATGCACGACGATCTGGCGGCCTGCGAAGCTGGCGCTGGAGTCAGCCATGGTCAGGCCATTGTGGCAGGGTGCCGGGACGATCCCGGGTCGGGATTTGGATAGAGGATGGCCGCGATCTCACCGGCCGCCCGATCGACCTCGTCGTTGACGACCAAATGGTGATACCAGCGGGCCTCCTCGAGTTCGCGCTCCGCGTCCCTGGTGCGGGTGGCCAGCTCGGGCGCGCTCTCGGTCTCTCTTTGCTTCAGCCTTTGGCGCAGCACCTCGCGGGAGGGCGGTGCCAGAAATATGAACACCGCGTCGGCCGCGCCGGAGCGAAGCTGAGAGGCGCCCTGGACGTCGATCTTGAGCAGCACGTCACGGCCTTGCTCGCGCAGATGCTCGACCCGCTCCCTGGCCGTCCCGTAGAGATTGCCATGCACGGTCGCCGTCTCCAGGAAGTCCCCGGCGTCCCGCTTGGTCAGGAATTCGCGTTGGCTGATGAACGAGTACTCGATGCCGTCCCGCTCTCCCGGTCGAGGCTGCCGGGTGGTGTAGGCGACCGGCCGCGAGATGGCGGGGGCCAGGTCCATCAGTCGTTTGATGACAGTGTCCTTGCCGACCCCGCTGGGCCCGGAGAGCACAACCAGGCGGCCCCGCCTAGCCTGCCCGATTGCGGCTTCGCTCACCATCGCGCCCCGTCCAGGTCGCTCCATGGCCAGCGCGCTCCGCTTCCCAAATCGGCGCCCAGCTTGATTCGGACCGCCTCGAGATCCTCCGGCAACCGGCTGCAGAACACCATCTCCCGCCCGGTCCCGGGGTGGCGAAGGTGCAGCATCGCCGCGTGCAGCGCCGGTCGGTCGGACACCGCCTGGGCTCCGCTGTAGAGGGGATCTCCCTCCAGGGGATGCCCGATGTAGGCCAGGTGGACCCGGATCTGGTGGGTCCGGCCCGATAGCAATCGCAGCCGCAGAGCGGTGTGGTGGGGCAGCCGCTCCAGCACGAAGAACTCGGTGGCCGCGTCACGACCCTCCGCGGTCACGCTCATCCGCCGGGGCCGGGACCGATCCCGGCCCACCGCAGCCTCGATTCGCCCACTGTCCTCGCGGAAGGCGCCCGAGGCCAGGGCCCAGTACTCCCGGCCCAGCGCCCGCGACCGCAGCTGCTCAGCGAGGTCGCGGTGGGCGTCGTCGGTGCGAGCCAGCACCAGCAGGCCACTGGTCCCACGGTCGAGTCGATGCACGATGCCGGGTCGCTCCGGGCCCCCGACCGTGGACCATGGGCCCTCCCAGGCGCGCACCACGTCGGCCAGCGTGGTGCCGTGGTGCGCGGGAGCGGGATGCACCACCATGCCGGCGGGCTTGTCTACGACTGCAATCAGGTCATCCTGGTAGACCAGCCGCACGGGGCCCGTGGCCACCGGAGCGTCCGAGTTCACGAGAAGCTCTCGGACTGAGACGATGGCTCCGCCCGAAAGCTGCGTGGACGGCCTCTGCACCACCGCCCCACCGACCTGGACCAACCCCGCCAACACCAGCTGGTGAGCTCTCGCCCGTCCATTCCCCAAGCGGCTTGCCAGGAAAGAGTCGAGCCTGACCCCCGCCTCGTCGGGATCCACCGGCAGCAGGGTCCCGCCCTCCTGAGCTTCGGCCAAGTCAGCCATCCCGGCGTCCCTCCAGCAGGAACCGCAGCACCACCAGCACCATCCCCACCGTGATCCCGCTGTCGGCCACGTTGAAGACCGGCCAGTGAGGAAGTTGAATGAAGTCCACCACATAACCCTGGGTGATCCGGTCGATGCCGTTGGCAACGGCGCCCCCGACCACCATCCCGACCGCGGCCTGGACCCACCAGGGCTCCGCGGCCAAGCGCCGCCAGAACCAGATCGCCGCCGCCACCACCAGCAGCGCCACCAACAGGAACAGCCAGTCCAGATTGGGCAGGATGCTGAAGGCGGCACCGCTGTTCTCGATGTAGTGAATGTGCACCGGGGCCCCCGGCCAGAGCTCTTGGCCGAGCCCCAGGGAGTGGACGACCCAGAATTTGGTGAGCCGGTCGATCACGAACACAGCCACCGCGGCCACGACCAGCCACAGGGGCCACGACCCGGGACGGGCGGCAGTCCGCTTCAGCTCGGCCGCCCCGGACGGGGACTCGTCAGTCGCGCCGCGCCTCCTTGCAGGGAATGCACTTGGTCGCATAGGGGAGCGCCTTGAGCCTCTCGATGTCAATCTCCTGGCCGCAGCTCCGACAGATACCGTACTCGCCGCGCTCTAAACGGCCCAGGGCGTCCTGGCACTGCGAGAACATCTGATCCAGGTTCTCACGGATGGCCAGCTGCCGGTCATGTTCCTCCATCTCCCCCGCGTGGTCGGTGGGATGCTCGTGAAAGTGGGCGTCGTCGCGTCCGCCCCCGTCCGACCGGAGCTGGTCGAGCTCATGTTGCAGCCGGTCGCGCTCGCCCTCCACCTGCATCCGAATCCCGTCGAGTTCTCGCTCGCGCGTGGAAGTGGACGTTTCGGTCATGCTCCTGCACCTCGATGCTTGGCGATGGGCCCCCAGAAGCAGCCGCGTGCTGGACGGGGGCGGAGGAATTATGGCCTCTCAGCCGGTCTGGTGTACACCCCCGCCTCGCGGTTCGATACCAGGGCGCAGTCCGAGCCGAGCGCGCTTGCCCTGGATAGCCACCTCAACCGGCGCGGGAAACCCCGCTGGCATGGGTAGATCCCAAGCCAGGGTCAGAACGGTGTCGAGGAAGCACTGGCTCCGCAGCAGTTCTCTCCCCGCCGACGCGGCCTCCTCCAGCTCAGGATCCGAGGCCAGCACCAGGTCCGCCGGCTCGCCGGGGTTGAGTCCCGATCGCTTGCGCAGGTTCTGGACCTGCCGCACCAACCCCCGCAGCAGCCCCTCCTGGCGCAGCTCTGGGGTGAGCTCGAAGTCGAGGCGGACCGAGCTTCGGCCGCGCTCTGTGGCAGGCTGGCAGACCACCTCACCGACGTTGATCTCCTGGGCCAGCACCGCCCGCAGTTCGGCGGACATGTCCACCCCCTCGACCAGTGCCCGTGCCAGGGGCTGGCGGGTGGGCACTCCCGCTGCCTCCCGAAGGGCTCGCGCCTCCTCGGCCAGCCGCCGGAGCTCGGCCATGTCGCGCACCAGCTCCGGGTCGAGTCGGCTTGGGTCCGGCTCGGGGTACATCTCCAGGTGGACCGAGAGGTGAGAGCCGGGCAGCGGCGAGGTGAGCTCTCGGTACATGGCATCGGCCACGAAGGGGGTGAACGGAGCCATCAGGCGGGAGATGTCCAAGAGCACCTGGTGGAGGGTGGCAAAGGCGGCCCCGTCGGTGGTCCCTCGGAAGCGGGGCCGGGAACAGCGCAGGTACCACGTGCTGGCCTCGTCGACTAGCTCGGCGATGGCACGGCAGGCACTGTGGGCGTCGAAGCGGTCCAGGCTCAGGCGCACCTCGTCGACGGTCTGGGCGAGCCGGGCCAGGATCCAACGATCGAGCACGTGCCGGGCAGACACATCGGGCGGCGTCTGGCTCGGATCCCACTTCGCTAAATTGGCGTAGGTGACCAGAAAGCTCTGGGTGTTCCAGAGCACATTGAGGAATTTGAGGGCCGACTCGGCCACTCGCTGGGCCGAGATGCGGTACTCCTGACCCACCGTGACGGTTGTGTAGAACCACCAGCGCAGCGCGTCCGCCCCGGTCTCACCGAGCAGCTCCCAGGGGTCGATCACGTTGCCCCGGGACTTGGACATCTTGCGGCCCTTGTCGTCCACCACCAGGCTGGGGACCACCACGTTACGGTAGGCGGGCTGATCGAAGAGCATGACCGACTCCGCCAGCAGCGTGTAGAACCAACCCCTGGTCTGATCCAGCGCCTCGCTGATGTAGTCGGCCGGATGCTCCTCCTGGAACCGTTCCTGGTTCTCGAACGGATAGTGCCATTGGGCGAACGGCATCGCGCCGCTGTCGTACCAGCAGTCAATCACCTCAGGCACCCGTCGCATCACCCCGCCGCACTCGCAGGCCAGGGTGACCCCGTCGATGAAGGGCTTGTGGGGGTCGATGTCCTGGCCCAGGCCCAGCTCCGCGAAGCTGCCCACGCAGCGCTCCTGCTGGCAGCTCTGGCAGACCCAGACCGGCAGGGGCGTGCCCCAGTAGCGGGCCCTCGAGAGATTCCAGTCCTGGAGCGACTCCAACCAATTACCCATGCGCCCGTCCCGGATGTGGGAGGGCACCCAGCCAACGCTGGCGTTGTGACGCAGCAGCGCCTCCTTGACCGCGGTGGTGCGGATGAACCAGGAGTCCAGCGCGTAGTAGAGCAGAGGGGTCTCGCAGCGCCAGCAGAAGGGATAGGTGTGGAGGATGGTCTCCTCCCGGTAAAGCAGGCCGCGCCGGCGCAGATCGTCGCTGATGACCGGGTCCGCCGACTTCACGAACAGACCCGCGAACTCCTCCACGAAGGGCAGGAAGCGGCCATCCAAGCCGACCGTGTGGCGCACCTCCAAGCCCAGTTCCTGGCAGAGCCGAAGGTCGTCCTCGCCGTAAGCACCGGCGGTGTGGACTATGCCGGTGCCTTCCTCGGTGGAGACGAAGTCGGCAGCAGCCACCTTCCAGGCCCGATCCTGCTCCGACAGGTATGGGAAGAGCCGCTGATAACTGAGTCCGACCAGCTCAGAGCCGGGGAATTCAGCCTCGATCTCATAAGCGCCGTCCAGGACGTCCAGGCGGCCGCGGGCCAGGATCAGGCGCTCGTCCCCCTGCCGCACCCTAACGTAGGGAATCTCCGCCCCCACCGCCAACGCCAGGTTCCCGGGCAAAGTCCAGGGCGTGGTGGTCCAGGCCAGCAGGCTGGTCCCGGGATCTTCGATCAGCCGGAAGCGCACCGTGACCCCGGGGTCGGGGGTGTTGTCCCGGTAGGCACCCGGCTGACCGAGCTCATGACTGCTGAGAGAGGTCTGGCAGCGGGGACAGTAGGGGGCGACCCGGTAGCCCCGGTAGAGCCACCCGCGCTGGTGGATCTGTTGCAGGCTCCACCAGACCGACTCGATGTAGCTGGGATCGTAGGTCCGGTAGGCGTGCTCCATGTCCAGCCAAAATCCGATCCGTCCGGTCAGGCGCTCCCACTCGTCGATGTACTCCATGACGCTGGCCCGGCAGAGCCGGTTGAACTCCTCGACCCCGAACTCCTCGATCTCCTGCTTGGAACGAAGCTTGAGACTGCGCTCAACCTCCAGTTCCACCGGCAGTCCATGGGTGTCCCAGCCGCCCCGCCGCTCCACTCTCCGGCCCAGCATCTGCTGGTAACGCAGGAAGCAGTCCTTGAACGACCGAGCCAGGATGTGATGCACGCCGGGCAGGCCATTGGCCGTGGGCGGCCCTTCGTAGAACACGAACGGCCGGGCGTCTTTGCGCTGTTCCAGGCTGCGCTCGAAGATGCGCTCCCGCCCCCAGCGGGCGAGTACGTTCTCCTCCAGCTCCGGAAAGCGGACATGGGCGGGAAGTGGCTCAAAGACCGGCATCGGGACGCGCTGCGATCTCCTTGGAGTGGGTTCACTGCCCTATGGGCTGGAGCAGTGAGTTCAACGCAGGTTAGCATGGCAGGTAGTGCGGGCTGGGCTCAAGCCCCCGATCCCGTGGCCCCGCCGTTGGAGAGGAGGATCCAGTTGTCGGCAGCAGACGAGCACAGCTTGCCCACCGGGGGCGAATTCGGTCCGCAAGTCGACCTCTTCTTCGAGGACTTCCATCCGGGCCAGCGCTTCGAGCTGGGAGAGTACCGGATCACGGAGGCGGAGATGCTCGACTTCGCGCGCCGGTTCGATCCCCAGCCCTTTCACATTGATCCGGTGCAGGCTTCGGCCACCATCTTCAAGGGCCTGATCGCCAGCGGCTGGCAGACTGCGGCGATCTGGATGCGCCTCTACTGCGATGGGCTGCTGCTCCGAGCGGCCATCCTCGGCTCGCCCGGAATCGAGGAGCTCAGATGGCTGTCTCCGGTGCGCCCGGGAGACCTTCTGAGGGCGTCCGTGGAGGTGATCTCGGGACGACCGTCCGTCCGCCACCCAGAGCGGGGAACCCTGGTCATGAGAGGGGAGCTCCGGGGCGAGAGCGGCCAGCTCAAGATGCGCCTGACCGCCTGGGGCCTGATCGCCCACAGGCCGCCAGCCGGCAGCTGAACTCCCCGGGCGAGGACGGGGAGGGCCTCATCGCAGCTCACAGGGTGGCACTTCGGTCTTGCCTGTGCCGCTCTGGTGGGACCAGGGTGAAGCCGCGTTGGCTCGCGCTCTCGGCTTCCCCCTGATCTTCAAGGGCACGATCTGGGAGGCGATCTTCGACAGCCTCGCCTCAGGGCCGGACGGCTGCCCTGATCTCGACCAAGCCGAGGTCGGCGGCGGATGGAGCGGCTCGGGGGCGCCCAGACGACCGGGCTGGGACGCAGCGTGGGAAACTTCCCCACCGTGGCCGTCCATGAAGGAAGCGGAGTCCAGCCGCAGTCTCACCCGCTCTACCGCCGCGCTGGCACCGGCCACGAGAACGGCTCGAGACAGCGTCGCGCTCGCTCGAGCTGTGTCGGCGCCGCTGGGCTCTCGGGGGCCCCATGGCGGCCCGAAGTCAGAAGCCGGCCCGAACCTCGGGCGGTGTCGGGTCGAACGGGGTGAAGCTGGGAAGGCTGGGGCCTCGCCATCTGGCCATGGCCATGGGCGCCATCCTGTTCGCCTGGTTGGTCCTGATCGTCACCGGGATCAGCCAGGAGTTCCCCAACGACTACGCGGCGTTCTACGCCATGGCCCGGGGCCTTCGGATCTACGGCCTGGGCCTCGACTCCCGGCTCTACTCGGTGCCTGTTCAGTACGCCCTGGAGTCCTTCATACGGAACCGCGCCGGCGCCACCCTCGCGATTCCCTTCGTCAACCCGCCGATCGCGGCCTGGGTGATGCTCCCCTACTCGCTGCTGCCCCTGCGGGCGGCCTACCTGCTCTGGGACGCAACCGGCCTGGCCGCGTTCGCGGGCGGGCTGGTCTGGCTGGGCAGGACCGGCCCGCGACT
>JABEUU010000067.1 GCA_013044295.1 Candidatus Dormiibacterota bacterium | reverse complement strand
GCCGCCAAGTCCTGCACCGTAGATGAGTTGATGGAGTCGGCAAACGGCCCTGCGGCCGCTTGGGCGGCCGCTATCAGCCCGGGGGGAGGAGGCGCAGCCGGGCACTGGGGCGCGGGAGCCGTACCTCCGGGTGGGACCACAAAATTCTGGGCCGCTACGCCCCATCGTGCCGCGGCTTGAGCCGACTGATTAGCCACCTGGACCTCCAGAACATAGGTGGCCACACTGAAGATGCCAAAGACAAGCGCAAAGAAGATCGGTGCGATCAGGGCGAACTCCACCATGGTGGCTCCCGTCTGTTGGCGGCCCGGACCACGAGGCCGGTCACCTCGGGCGGTCCAGCGGGATGAGTCCAGGCGATGCCTCGTGATCATCACGAGCCCGGCACTATCAGGACTTTCGCGGTTGCCCTTATGGCCACGGGAGATGGAATGAGCGGGGTGAGCATGGGAAGCTCGCAGACTACTGTGACCGGCTGGTCGTAAAGCGTCGAACTGCCAGTGCTGCTCCCAGCGGTGACTGAAACACTGGCCGCTGGACACCCCAGAATGCCGCCACCGCTAGCGTTGTTCTTGGCGATTTCCTTCAGTTGTGCGTAGGTGTAAGTGGCCCCGTTCTCCGAGGCATATAGAGCCGCCTGCCGTGCCCCGTCAGCGACCTGAATACCCACGAAGTAGGCGCGCGCTAGGTCAGTGCCTCCGGCCAGCAGGAACAGCAAGAGAGGAAGGACCAAGGCGAACTCCACCAGGCTCTGGCCGCGTTGTCTGGTCACGACATCACTGCCAGATGTAGGGAACGGCGGGCTCGGAACTCGCAGAAGACGATCCCGAAGAGCAACTCGTGTCGCGTACCGCGCACACTTGAAGACCGGTCGTGAACGAAGCAACTCCCTGAACCACTCCGGTGATTGTCGAGCTTGAACTAGTCGGGTTGACCTTCACATAAGCGAACCCCGAGTACAGCAAGTCGAATGTACCTTTCACCGAAATCGATGGGCAGTTGGAGCCAAGACCGTTCTCGGGAATGGTGTCCCCAAATGAGTAGACTTTGGTGATCATTGGCACATAAACAGAGTTGGGGGATGCTGGCGGGTTCGGATCCGTGCCGATTGCTCCGCCCGATCCGGTCCCGGTTTGGATACACCCTGAGCTACCCAACGTTATAGGTCCAGGCAGCTTGAAATAACCTTTGAAAGAGTTTCGAGTGTCCACGTTGCCGCATGTAGTTGAGTCCCACGTTGGGCTCAAAAGAGTGACGGCCTCCCCGGCCTTGAGGTCAGTTGAAGGGCACGACTGGTACCACACGCCGAAAGGAGCCCCGTCAGTGGTACTGGTCGGGGTCCCGATCAGCGCTATTGCGTGCGCCGTTTCGGTCGCTGAGTTGATCCCAACGACTCCAAGCATACTTGTAGGATGCGTGTCGCTAGTGCTGACTTCGATGCCTGACGGCCCTGTCCACGAACCAACCGTGCAAAATGGCGTCGGAGATGAGTTGATCTCAACCCCGCCCCCGGTGTAGTTGACGAAGGAAACCCCCGGGGGGGATGTGGCCCGACCCTGAGCCGCGGCTGCGTATAGCGCTAACTGCGTGACGTCAGCAGCAATGGTCGTCTGACTGTATGTCCCGTCGCCGCTTGCTGGGTTGGCAGTCCCGGCGGTGGCCACACAGTTGCTGTAGTCCACTGCTAACATTGTCGCCCCGGACTGCGCTGCTGTGTCTGAGCCGCCCTGGAGAGCTCGCTGACTCACGAATGCCTGTCCGGCGTCCAAGGCCAGACCGACGATAGCCACCAGGGCCACAGCCGCCAGCGCGAACAGCACCGCCACCTGCCCGCGTTGCCCCTGACTGGAATGGAATCTCATGGTTGGATCACCTCTTTGAGGAGTTTTGGGTTGGTTGGGCACCGTTGGTCGATCCATGCACGAGAGCGTGGGCGCCCGGCATGGGCATCCCCAGCCGGCTGGCACTGCTTCCCGCACGAGGGCGTCCACCCTCGGACTCACTTCCGGGACCTGCGATCGCGACCTGGCCCGCCACTTGCGGAGCGGCAGAACGTGAGGGGTGGCCGACTCGCTTCTCAGCCCCTCGGGCCGCAGCCACCCGCATCGCGGAGAGCCCACCTTGATAGCGGCCGTGGCGGACCGGAGCCCCAGAGCTTGCGAGCGCCCTCGGTCCCGCCAAGCCGGAGGAGACGGAGGGGCTAGGACTGGGACCATTGGGGGCCACCGGGTGGGAGGCGAGGCTTAGGCCGCCAGCCGTCGCGGCCACGGCCACCGCCCCCAGGCCGAACTTGGCCAGGGTCTCAGCTCCGTGGAGAGGCCGCCAGCCAAAGGGCGTGCGGCGCGCGAGTGGTCGGAATGAGAGGCACGCTGAGCGCGTTCCGGTGCCGGCCAGGGCACGCGAGAGCTCGACCTCGAGCCAGGTGTCGAACGCCGTCCCGGCAAGCCACAAGCGCCCGATCCCCGCATCAGTGATCACGTACCAAGAAACGTCGCACCGAGTGCCGCTACCCGGATCAGGCTGCAACGAAGTGGTCAGTTCGTGTCACGGTGGGGTGGACGGCCAGCACCACCTATATATAGGGCTCTGGGCGTCCCTGCCCGGTGCCGGAATCGCCCGGGCCCGGGCTGGGCCCCTGGGAGTGGTCTCCGAAGGCACCCTCAGGGTTGGTCCGAGCCACGCCCGGAGCCAATCCCAGGGCAGGTTCGGTTTGACCTTCTACGGGGGGACGGCTATACTGACTTCGGTAAGCCTGGCTTGGCCAGGCGTTTTTGTCTGGAGAGTCGCCGGTGCCTGCCACCATAATCACCCTGCAGTGCGGCGAGTGCCGCGAGCGTAACTACACCACCCAGAAGAACAAGCGCAACGATCCCGATCGGGTGGAGCTGCGCAAGTACTGTCGCAGGTGTCGTCGTCACACCGCCCACCGTGAGACCAAGTAGGGGGGGCGTCCGCCTGTTGCTCAAAGGGGCGTAGCTCAGCTGGTAGAGCAGCGGTCTCCAAAACCGCAGGTCGCGCGTTCGAGCCGTGCCGCCCCTGCAGAACCTAGTCAATGGCTGAGAGGGACCACATTTGGCCAACGTCGTAAGCGAGACCCCAGCCGAGGGAGCTGAATCCGGAGGCTACTTAAGAGAGGTATGGAGCGAACTCAGGAAGACGGTCTGGCCAACTTGGCCGGAACTGCGGCAGATGACCGGGGTCGTGATCGTGACGGTCGTCCTGCTGGGAGCGTTCCTCGGTCTCGTAGACTTCGGGCTGACGGCCCTACTGGCGCCGCTCTACACCACCCCGACCCCGGCGGTCACGCCGGCTCCGAGCGCTACCGCCCCGGCCACCGCCGCCCCTTCGGCGGCACCGTCGTCGACCCCGACCGCAACCCCGCCGGCCTCGCCGACGCCTTGAACTCAAGATGAACTCACTGGGAGCCCCGCAGTGACAGCTGCCAAGACCGCAGAAGCGACCGAGCAAGCCAGCTGGTACGTTATCCACGCGTACTCCGGCCACGAGGACAAGGTCAAGGCCAACCTCCTCAAGAGGGTCGAGTCGATGGACATGCACGACAAGATCTTTGAGGTGCTGGTGCCCACCGAGGACGTCCTGGAGATCAAGGACGGCCAGCGCCGGCACGTCTCCAAGCGGATCTTCCCTGGCTACATCCTGGTCCGGATGGTGATGTCGGACGAGTCCTGGTACGTGGTCCGAAACACCCCTGGGGTGACCAGCTTCGTGGGCTCGGGGACCCGTCCGGTGCCCCTCCAGGAGTCGGAGATGCGCTCCATCCAGCACCAGATCGGCAACGAGGTCCAGGCCAAGGTGCAGGTGGAGTTCAAGATCGGAGACGCGGTCAGGGTCGTGGATGGGCCGTTCACCGACTTCCACGGCAAGGTCGGTGAGATCAACGCCGACAAGGGCAAGCTCAAGGTGATGGTGAACATGTTCGGCAGGGAGACTCCGGTGGAGCTGGATCTGCTCCAGGTGGAGCGGCTGCGCTAGGAGTGATTTGAATGGGTAAAAAAAAGGTCAAGGTTGTACTGAGGCTGGCCATCGAGGCCGGCAAGGCCAGCCCGGGATACCCCATCGGGCCGTCCCTGGGGCAGCACTCGGTGAACATCATGGAGTTCTGTCGGGCCTACAACGAGCAGACCGAGTCTCAGGCCGGGATGGTGATCCCCGCTGAGATCACCATCTACGAGGACCGCACCTTCACGTTCATCACCAAGACGCCTCCCACGGCGGACCTCATCAAGCGCGCCGCAGGGATCCCCAAGGGATCCTCCAAGCCGCCCCGAGAGCAGGCCGGGGAGCTGACTCACGAGCAGGCGCTGGAGATCGCTCGCACCAAGCTGCCGGACGTGAATGCGGTGGACGAGGAGGCGGTCGCCCGGATGGTGGAGGGCACAGCGCGCTCGATGGGAGTCAAGGTAACCGCCTGACATTAGTTGACAGTTGGATGTGGGAGGCCGCCCGCGCGGCCGCTAGCACCACGGGAGGATTCGCGAAGTGACATCTGGACGAGGCAAGCGCTACGAGGCGGCTTTGAAGCTGCTCGAGGACAAGGATCTGGTCGATCCCAAAGAGGGCATCCGGCTGGTCAAGGCGGTCAACGCCTCCACCTTCGCCGGGACCGTTGAACTGCATGTCCGGCTGGGGGTGGATCCACGCCACGCCGACCAGATGGTCCGCAGCAGCGTGGTGCTCCCCCACGGGACCGGGAAGCATCGCCGGATCGCCGTCTTCGCCCAGGGTGAAAAGGAGCGGGAGGCACGCGACGCCGGAGCCGACATCGTCGGGGCGGAAGACCTGGTCAAGAAGGTCCAGGAAGGATTCACCGACTTCGACGTGGCCCTGGCGACCCCAGACATGATGGGGTCGGTGGGACGCCTGGGCAAGATCCTGGGTCCCCGGGGGCTGATGCCGAATCCGAAGGCCGGCACGGTGACCTTCGACATCGCGCGGGCCGTTCGGGACGTCCAGGCCGGGCGGGTCGAGTTCCGGGTGGATCGCTACGGCATCATCCACGTTCCGGTGGGGAAGACGAGCTTCGAGGACGACGCTCTCTACGAAAACCTGGCCGCCATGATGGAGGCGATCGTGAAGGCCAAGCCGTCGGCCGCCAAGGGCTCCTATCTGCGCGCCTGCTTTCTGGCGCCGACCATCGGCCCCAGCGTCAAGCTGGATCCGGCGGCGGCGGCGCGGTTGTCGGTGGCCTGACCGAAGGGAGCCGGATGGGCCGCGGGGCAGCCGGCGGAGACTGCCCGGTTGGCGACCGCCGGGGCGCTTCTTCTCTGCCGACCCGCCGCGGTTGACACCTGGGGACCTCGTCGCAGTTGCGGACTCGGGGCTCCGGGCGCCGTGCGGTATACTCAACCCTCGCTTGGAACAGTCGCGTTCCCCGGCGCCCGAGACCGCGGGGGCAGCAGTGCTCAAAATCCCACCCCGCGCAGGTGACCAGTTGGGAGCAGGTGACGCCACCTGGTCTCCGCTCCAGCCTGACTCTTGGATCCCGGGGGCAGGAGGTGGAGACGGATGATCGCCGCGAAGCAGCATGGTGCCGCCCGCATTCCCGAGGAGAAGCAGCGCAACGTGGCCGAGCTGGCCGAGAAGTTGGGCCGGATGAGCAGCGCCGTGCTGTCGGACTATCGGGGTCTGACCGTGGAGCAGCTGGAGACGCTTCGAGCCGCTCTTCGTGGCGCGGGGATCGATTACGTGGTGGTCAAGAACACCCTGGCCAGGCGGGCCAGCGAGCAGGCCGGTCTGGCCGAGCTCCAGGGCCAGCTGGTGGGGCCGACCGCTCTCGCCATTGGTTACGACGATCTGAGCGCTCCCGCTCGCCTGTTGATCGAGTACGCGCGGGCCAACCGCCGCCCCGACATGGTCCGGGGTGGCATCGCCGAGGGCCGCGCCCTCAACGCGGCCGAGGTCAGGCAGCTGGCGGAGCTGCCCTCTCGCGAAGTGCTGATGGCTCAGCTTCTGGGCGTGCTCGAGGCCCCGATGGCGCAGCTGGCGGGGCTGCTGGAGGCGCCGGTCCGGGACCTTGTTGGGCTTCTGGAGGCGAAGCAGGCGGAGGCGGCCTGACCAGCCCTCTTCATATCAAAAGCGAACCAAGTCGGTGGATTGGAAGGTTAGTGAGCGGAGGAGATAGCAAGTGGCCAAGGTTAAAGTCGAGGACTTTGTGGAAGCGCTGGCGGACTGGACCGTGCTGGATCTGGTCAACGCCAAGAAGCTGATCGAGGAGAAGTACGGGATAACCGCTGCCGCTCCGGTCGCGATGGCGGCGGTGGCTGCCGGCCCAGGGGCTGTGGCCGAGGTCGAGGAGCAGACTGAGTTCTCCGTCGTCCTGACCGCCGCCGGGGATCAGAAGATCGCCGCGATCAAGGCGGTGCGGGAGATCACGGGCCTGGGCCTGAAAGAGGCCAAGGACCTAGTCGACGGTGCCCCAAAGGCGGTCAAGGAAGGGATCACTCGCGAGGAGGCTGAGTCCGTCGCCAAGAAGATCCAGGAGGCAGGCGCGAGCGCCGAGATCAAGTAGGACGGACTCCCGAGCCGTCCTTGAACCGCTAGGCTGGGGTGCCCCAGCAGGTGTGACGCCGCAGTGTGGTAGCATTGAGCTTCCGCCACTGTGAAGTTCACCCTATGTCTGCGCTTGCCTGGAGAACTTTAGCCCATGCCCCCAATTCGTGCTGCCCTGCCTGCTGCGCCCACCCGTCTCAGCTACGGGAAGATCCCCGAGATGCTCGAGGTGGGCAACCTCATAGAGACCCAGCTGAACTCATTTCGCTGGTTCGTCGAGAAGGGGCTGCGCGAGCTGTTCGACGAGATCAATCCGATCACGGACTACACCGGCAAGAACTATGAGCTCCGCTTCCTCGACTACAGCTTCGGGGAGCCCAAGTTCGACCAGGAGGAGTGCCGCAATCGGGACATGACCTTTGCCGCGCCGCTGCGGATCATGACTCGGCTCCACATCAAGACCGGCGAGAGCGCCGGTGAGATCAAGGAGTCGGAGGTTTACCTGGGCGACTTCCCGATGATGACCGGGGAGGGGACATTCCTGGTCAACGGCACCGAGCGGGTGGTGGTCAGCCAGCTGGTCCGCTCCCCAGGGGTGTATTTCACCGCCGGCGCCGAGCACCCGGTCACCGGGCGGCCTCTCTACGCGGTCAAGTTCATTCCCAACCGGGGCGCCTGGCTCGAGATTGAGACCTCCAACAAGGACATCCTGACCGCCAAGATCGACCGCAAGCGGAAGTTTCAGGCGACCACCCTGATCCGGGCCTTGGGATATCCCGGGGACGACGACATCAGGCAGTTCTTCCAGGAGGTCGACGTCGACCCCGAGCACCGCTACATCGATGCCACCTTGGAGAAGGACCCGAGCCATGACGTCAACGAGGCCCTGATCGAGCTCTACCGCAAGATCCGGCCCGGAGATCCGCCCACGGTGGAGAACGCGCGCAACCTCCTGCAGGCACTGTTCTTCAACCCGCGCCGCTTCGATCTGGGACGGGTGGGGCGCTTCAAGCTGGACAAGCGGCTGGGATTCTCCGAGTCGGAGGCGCGCGCCCGGGCAGAGGACAAGGATCTGCGGGTCCTTGCTCACGAGGACTTCATCAACATCCTGCGGCGTCTGATCGAGCTCAACAACGGCCACGGAGAGGCCGACGACATCGACCACCTCGGTAACCGCCGGGTGCGGGCGGTGGGGGAGCTTCTCCAGAACCAGTTCCGCACCGGCCTTTTGCGCATGGAGCGGATCATCAAGGAGCGGATGACCATCTGCGACGCGACCACGGTCACCGCCGCCTCGCTGATCAACGCCCGGCCGGTGGTGGCGGCGATCAAGGAGTTCTTCGGCTCCAGCCAGCTCTCCCAGTTCATGGACCAGACCAACCCCCTGTCGGAGCTGACCCATAAGCGGCGGCTGTCGGCGCTGGGCCCGGGTGGCCTGTCCAGGGAGCGGGCGGGATTCGACGTGCGAGATGTTCATCACAGCCACTACGGTCGGATCTGCCCGATCGAGACCCCCGAGGGACCGAACATCGGACTGATGGGGTCCCTGGCGACCTTTGCCAGGGTGAATGACTTCGGCTTCATCGAAACCCCCCTGCGGCGCGTCTACCACAGCTTGGAGATGGAGCAGGACAGGGAGCGGGTGCTGGGTCGGGAGCTCCGCGAGGAGGCGGCTGGGCTAGCGGCGGGGACGGTTCTGGGGCAGAAGGAGGTCGCCAAGCTGGCGCAGGCCTCCATCCCCGAGATCAAGATCCGCCCCTGGGTAACCGATGAGGTCTACTTCCTGTCCGCCGACGAGGAGGACAAGTACACGGTCGCCCAGGCTAACGCTCCCATCACGGCCGAGGGCAGCTTCCTGGTGGAGCACACCCCGGCCAGGACCCGGCACACCTTCAAGGATGTGCCGGTCACCGATGTGGACTTCGTCGATGTGTCGCCCAAGCAGATCGTGTCGGTGGCGACGGCCATGATCCCCTTCTTGGAGCACGACGACGCCAACCGAGCGCTGATGGGTTCCAACATGCAGCGCCAGGCGGTGCCCCTGGTGGCGACCGACTCCCCGGTGGTGGGTACCGGCATGGAGCTTTACGCGGCCAAGGACAGCGGCGAGCTGATCGTTGCCCCCGCCGATGGCACCGTCATTGGCATCAACGTCCCGGTGGCGGAGGTGGACTCCGATCGGGTCAAGATCGTGCGCAGCGGCCAGGACAGCGGCCTGGGGATCCTCTTCCATCCCGACGGGGAGGGGCGCGACGTTTGGTACGGGGTCCACAAGTTCGTCCGCAGCAACCAGGGCACCTGTCTCTCCCAGCGGGTCATCGTCGATCCCGGAGACCGGGTGGTCAAGGGGACGGTGCTGGTCGATGGGCCGGCCACCGACAAGGGCGAGCTGGCGCTGGGACAGAACGTCATGGTCGCCTTCATGCCCTGGGAGGGCTACAACTACGAGGACGCCATCCTAATCAGCGAGTCCGTCGTGCGCGAGGACAAGTACACCTCGATCCACATCGAGGAGTTCGAGGTGGAGGTCAGGGAGACCAAGCTGGGCCCGGAGGAGGTGTCCAGAGAGCTGCCCAACGTGGGCGAGGAGAGTCTCCGCAACCTCGACGAGCGCGGCATCATCTATGTGGGTGCCGAGGTGCAGCAGGGCGACATCCTGGTCGGCAAGACCACTCCCAAGGGGGAGTCCGAGCTGTCGGCCGAAGAGCGCCTGCTGCGGGCCATCTTCGGGGAGAAGGCCAAGGAGGTCCGCGACAGCTCTCTTCGGGTTCCCCACGGAGAGCGGGGCGTGGTCGTCGACGTCAAGCACTTCAGCCGCACCAACAAGGACGAACTACCGGCCGGCGTGAACGAGCTGATCCGGATCTACGTAGCCCAGAAGCGGAAGATCAGCCAGGGTGACAAGATGGCTGGCCGCCATGGCAACAAGGGTGTGGTGGCCAGGATCCTCCCGATCGAGGATCTGCCATTCATGCCAGACGGAACGCCAGTCGAGATCGTCCTGAACCCACTGGGCGTTCCCAGCCGAATGAACCTCGGCCAGGTGCTGGAAACTCACCTCGGGTGGGCGGCCTCGGCCCTGGGCATCAAGGTGGCGACCCCGGTATTCGACGGCGCCTCGGAGTCGGAGATCGAGGATGAGTTGGAGCGTGCGGGGCTGCCCCGGGACGGCAAGATCGTGCTTCGCGACGGCCGCACCGGTGAGCCCTTCGACCAGCCCATCACGGTCGGGATGATCTACATGCTCAAGCTTCACCACCTGGTGGAGGACAAGATCCACGCCCGGAGCACCGGCCCCTACAGCTTGGTCACCCAGCAGCCGCTGGGAGGCAAGGCCCAGTTCGGTGGACAGCGCTTTGGCGAGATGGAGGTGTGGGCGCTTGAGGCCTACGGGGCCAGTCACATCCTTCAGGAGATCCTGACCATCAAGTCGGATGACATTGTCGGCCGGGTCAAGGCCTATGAGGCGATCGTCAAGGGCGACAACACCCTGGACGCGGGGATTCCAGAGTCGTTCCGGGTGCTGGTCAAGGAGCTCCAAGGGCTGGGCCTTGGGGTCGAGATCATGTCCGAGAACGAGGAGCAGATCGTTTTCGCGGAGGATGACATGCCAGACATGCCCCTCGGACTGGGAATCAACCTCGAACGCGACGAGCGGGACGACGCCGAGGACATCGGCAGATAGGCGTGACCTTAGTTCGCAGACTCTTGACCGGAGCGGCCGATCTCGGCGAGGCGACCGCCCCCGGACCCTTCCTCACCCACCAATTCGCCAGGAGGCGGACAAGCCTTGCTTAAGCTTGAGAATTTCGATGCCCTAAAGCTGTCTCTCGCCAGCCCGGAGATGATCCTCTCCTGGTCCCACGGGGAGGTGACCAAGCCCGAGACCATCAACTATCGCACCCTGCGTCCGGAGCGGGACGGGCTCTTCTGCGAGAAGATCTTCGGTCCCACCAAGGACTGGGAGTGCCACTGCGGCAAGTACAAGCGCTACCGCTACAAGGGCATCATCTGCGACAAGTGCGGTGTCGAGGTGACTCGGAGCAAGGTGCGCAGGGAGCGCATGGGTCACATCCGACTGGCCAGCCCGGTCTCCCACGTCTGGTACTTCAAGGGCATCCCCAGCCGTCTGGGCCTGCTCCTGGACATGTCACCCCGCAACCTGGAGAAGGTGCTCTACTTCGCCAACTACATCGTGACCAGGGTGGACGAGGACGCCCGGGCTGAGGCGCTCAAGGCCCTCGACCCAGAGCGGAGCGAGCGGCTCTCGGAGCTGAGGAAGACAGCTGCCCAGGAGAGCGAGAGCTTCCTGGCTGCTCAGGAGGCCAGGGTCCTGGAGCTGGAGGCAGCCAGCGAGGCTGCGGCGACCGCCATCCTTGATGGCGCGGAGAAGCGCCGGGAGAAGTTGGAGGGCGACGGCGAGCTTCTCAGCCAGCGAATCGAGGCCGGCCTGGGGCGCAAGGCGCCATCGGACCTGGTCCTCAAGGACGACGACGAAAAGCTGGTGGTGGTCAAGCGCGGCACCGTGTTTGCCGAGGAGCACCAGCAGGAGCTGGCCGAGCTGCTTGCGGCCAAGCTGGCGGAGAACTCCACCGTGGCCGCTGAGGCGGCCAGCGAGATGCGGGAGAAGGCGGCTCTCGAGATCGCGCAGATCAAAGGCGAGATGGAGGCCCGCCGCAGCGGTGGCGCCGCCGTGGACGACGAGGAGCTCGCCAGGGTCAAGGCTGAGCTGGCCGACGCCAAGGCGCGTCTGGAGGGGCTCACGGTCAGGCAGCTGCTCACCGACAGCGAGTACCGCGAGTACGCCGACAAGTTCGGCAAGGTGTTCCGCGCGTCGATGGGGGCGGCCGCCATCAAGGAGATGCTGGAGGCGATTGACCTAGCCGCCGAGTCGACCCATCTCCGTGAGGAGCTGCTTTCCACCAGCGGTCAGCGCAAGCTGAAGGCCGTCAAGCGGCTGCGCGTGGTGGAGGCCTTCCGCAAAAGCGAGACGGCACCCACCTGGATGATCCTGGAGGTGCTCCCGGTGATTCCCCCGGAGCTGCGTCCGATGGTGCAGCTCGATGGTGGCCGGTTCGCCACCTCGGACTTGAACGACCTCTATCGGCGGGTCATCAACCGGAACAACCGCCTCAAGAGGCTGCTGGAGCTGGGTGCCCCGGAGATCATCGTGCGCAACGAGAAGCGCATGCTCCAGGAGGCAGTCGATGCCCTTATTGACAATGGCCGGCGCGGCCGCGCCATCACCGGAACCGGTAACCGCAAGCTCAAGTCCCTGAGCGACATGCTCAAGGGCAAGCAGGGGCGCTTCCGCCAGAACCTGCTCGGCAAGCGGGTCGACTACAGCGGGCGTTCCGTGATCGTGGTGGGCCCGGAGATGAAGCTCAACCAGTGCGGTTTGCCCAAGCGGATGGCTCTGGAGCTGTTCAAGCCATTTGTGATGCGCGAGCTGGTCAACCAGGGCTTCACCCAGAACATCAAGAGTGCCAAGCGGATGGTGGAGCGGGTCCGACCCGAGGTCTGGGACGTGCTCGACCAGGTGATCCAGGACCATCCAGTCCTGCTGAACCGGGCACCGACCCTGCACCGCCTGGGGATCCAGGCCTTCATGCCCGTGCTGGTGGAAGGGTCCGCCATCCAGATCCATCCCCTGGTGTGCACCGCCTTCAACGCGGACTTCGACGGGGACCAGATGGCGGTCCACGTGCCGCTCTTCAGTGGCGCCATCGCCGAGGCCAAGAACCTCATGATGTCCTCCAACAACATCCTCTCCGCCAGTGATGGCAACCCGGTCGTGGCGCCCTCGCAGGACATGGTCCTGGGCGCCTACTGGCTGACTTTGGTGCGGCAGCCCCTGGATGGCTTGGAGATTCAGACCCTGCGCAGCTACAGCTCCCCGGAGGAGGTGATGCTGGCCCACGACACCGGGGCGATCGCACCGCACCAGCCGCTCCGGGTACGGCTGCCTCGACGCAAGGTGGAGACCGTGGCCCCCGGAGAGGATGGCGACCAACCCGTGATGCTGACCACCACCGCCGGCAGGGTCATCTTCAACGAGCTGCTGCCGCTGGCCGAGCCCGTGCGCGAGGGCGCCGACGGTGGCCCGATGGTGTTCCAGAACCGCGCCTTCGACCGCAAGGAGCTGCGGGCGCTGGTGGCCACCTGTTTTCGGCTCTACGGCAACCAGGTGACCGCGACCGTGGTCAACGACATCAAGCGGATCGGGTTCGCGTTTGCGACCCAGTCGGGCACCACGATGTCGGCCATGGATATCAAGACGCCGCCGGCCAAGATCGAGATTCTGGCAACCGCCGACCGCGCGGTCGACGAGGTCAGCCTTCAGCATCGCCGCGGTCTGATCACCGAGGATGAGCGCTACGGCAAGACAGTCGAGATCTGGACCCAGGCGACCGAGTCGGTCACCCAGGCCACCATGCGTCACTTCGACCCCCTCTCGTCGGTGCTGCTGATGTCGCAGTCGGGAGCCCGGGGTTCAATTCAGCAGATTCGCCAGCTGGCCGGGATGCGCGGACTGATGGCCGACCCCACCGGCCGGATCATCGACATGCCGATCAAGGCCAACTTCTCCGAGGGGCTCGAGGTTCTCGAGTACTTCATCTCCACCCACGGAGCCCGCAAGGGTCTGGCCGACACCGCCCTGCGCACCGCCGACTCCGGGTATCTGACCCGGCGGCTGGTGGATGTGGCTCAGGACGTGATCGTGCGCGAGGAGGATTGCGGCACCAACGCGGGGATCTGGCTCACCAATCTGAGCGATGAGGGGGAGCCATTTCTGGAGCGGATCGCGGGCCGCGTGGCAGCAGCCGAGGTGGCCGCCGCCGATGGTCGGATCCTGGTGCCGGTCGGAGAGGAGATCACGGATGCCGTCGCCCGCGAGGTGGTGGCACTTGGGATCGAGCGGGTGAGGGTGCGCAGCGTGCTCACCTGCGGTGCCCGCAGCGGTGTGTGCCGGTTCTGCTACGGGCGCAACCTGGCGACCGGGAAGCTGGTCGAGATCGGGGAGGCGGTGGGAGTGATCGCCGCCCAGTCGATCGGGGAGCCTGGCACCCAGCTGACCATGCGTACATTCCACACAGGTGGCGTCGCCGGACTGGACATCACCCAGGGCCTGCCTCGCGTTGAGGAGCTCTTTGAGGCGCGTATTCCCAAGGGCAAGGCCACCCTGGCCGAGGCTGGGGGCGTGGTCGAGGTGGTCCGGGCCGATGGCGGCCGCAAGGTCCGAGTCGTGAGCCACGAGGAGTTCGAGGTCACTCACGCCCTGGATTCCGGACTTGAGATCGACTCCGCGGTGGCGGAGGGCGCCTTGGTGGGTGAGGGCCAGATTCTGGCCCGCGGCACCAAGGCCGGCAAGCAGGTGACCCTGCAAGCCCGGATCGGAGGCAAGATCACCCTGCTCAAGGTGCGGCCCTCGGGCGGGGAGATCCGAGTCCGGGCCCTGGAGGAGGATGTCAAGGAGTATCCCATCACGCACGGCGCCCAGTTGCGGGTGGCCGACGGGGACGAGATTCGGGCCGGGGACGCCATCACGGCAGGCTCGGTCAGTCCGCAGGAGCTGCTTTACATCAGCGGCCGGGAGGCGGTGCAGGACTACCTGGTCCATGAGGTTCAGAAGGTGTACCGCTCTCAGGGTGTGGACATCAACGACAAGCACATCGAGGTGATCGTGCGGCAGATGCTGCGCAAGGTCCGGGTGGAGTCAGGTGGTGACACCGAGCTGCTTCCGGGCGAGATCATTTCCCAGTGGGAGTACGACCAAGCCAATGCCGAGGTCCTGGCTGAGGGCGGCGAACCGGCCATCGCGGCCACGGTGCTGCTAGGCCTCATCAAGGCGGCGCTGAACACCGCCAGCTGGCTCTCGGCGGCCTCCTTCCAGGAGACCACGAGGGTGCTGACCGAGGCGGCCATCTCCGGCAAGGTCGACCGCTTGCGCGGCCTGAAGGAGAACGTGATCATCGGCAAGCTGATCCCCGCGGGCACGGGCCTTGACTACTACCGCAAGCTGCGCGAGGAGGCGGTCAAGTACCTCGAGGAGGGTGAGGCGCTGGCGGAGACGGTGGTGGTTGAGGGGGCGGTGAACGAGGAGTTCGCCACTCCTGAGGCGGTCGCGGTGCTGGACCAAGCGAGCGAATAGGCAGCAGGTGGCGTCCGCCTCGGGCGGGCGCCACCTGGATCCCGCTCCCCGTGTGGTCGGGCGCGCTGGGTGAAGCAAATCTTGGTGTCTGCCGGCCGGATGATGGGGATCCTGGGAGCCAACACTCACGCTTGCTTTAGCGAGCCTCAGCAGCGCCCGATCATGCCCCTGGGGCTGGGCGTGGAACCTGGCAGGAAGCTCGTTGCTGGGCCACCACGCAGGCGCCCGAGGGAGGTCACTGCCTGGCCTTGAATTGGCGCTTCGGGGGCGACCTCCCGTTGGTGCGGCGGCCCAGCTCGATATCGGGGGAGAGGAGTCGCTCCGGCGCAGCCAACTGGACTCCAGAGTGGTGGCGCACCTAGTTCGGAAGATGATCGAGGCCCCGCTTGTCAACCGGCAGAGGGCGGGATTGGGCTGAAGGCAGGGGGGCCATGCCACAGTGGGGCCGGCGATCACGGCTGGCCAGCAGGGGCCCAGTTCGCAGCGGGCGAATTTTGGACCGCCAGCGGCCACGCAGGACCAGTCTTCTTTCCGACCAGAGCGGCGAAGCCGGTTCAGGCGGAGGGAGGGGCTTGGGAGGAGCGTGGCGGCTGGGACGGGCAAGCAAGTCGTCCCGCGAGAAGTGGTTGCCGGCCCGGCCATCGCCGGGCAGATCGCCAACGCGGCTCCGGTCGAGCCTCGCTTGAGATCTCGCCTCCGCGGCGCCGACCGGGCGGTGTCCCGACCCGCCGTTGGGTTCAGCGCAGCACGGAGCCGGGAACTTCCGGACGCGACTGGGTCGACCTTCCGCTTGAACCGGGCGCCGATGGGCACCGTCCCCTCCTTGACCCCTCCCGTGCGCCGACGGGCATCGACGACGATCTGATCGCGTTGCAGACGGATCGACTGTGGAAAGGGGTGAGGGGGCCCTCGACGGTGGGCGCCCTGGCTGCGCTTAGGGAATACGGCAGACCCCTGGCGCGGAGCTTCATTGTGGTCAAAGTTTCCACTTACCGGAAGCCATCCTGGCGGCGGGCGAACTCGGCACGCGACCCGATGGGAGGCGCACGGTTGGTGGCCCAGCTGGTGGGCGCGGTCATGGCGGCAGGGGTGCGGCCCTGCCAGTGGCGGGCGCCTCTCGGGGTCAGGGCACCTGGGAGGCACTGATGCCGGTTCCGCCTGACCCCCATGGCAGTGGGGGTGGCACAGCCCAGGTCCGGACGGCGGCCCTCAGCTGCCGGCCCTGGGCCGGCCAGGTTCGCTCGCGCTCGGTCTACTCATCCGCTGAGGCCTCTCACTGCGGGATCATGTGGCGGTGCCGCTCAGCGAAGAGGAGTTGTTGGCCTGCGTTGAACCGGCACGGGCTCGCCTGGTCCGGCTGGCAACATCGATGCTGGGCGATCAGGCGGAGGCCGAGGATGCCGTGCAGGACTCCGTGATCAAGGCCCTGGTAGGGCGGGAGAAGTTCCGCGGGGAGGCGGATGCCTGCTCCTGGGTGCAGCGGATCTGCATCAACACCTGTCAGGACACCCTTCGGCGCCGAAATTCGACGCAGAACCGCGATCTCGCCTTGCGGAGGGAGGCCCTCTGGCGGGACCCAGCCTACACCGTGGACCCGGAGCGGGTGGCAGTCGCGCTGGAGGACGCCCGGGTGCTGCGACGCGCCCTCTCCGGGCTCACGCCGGCGCAGAATCGAGCCGTGGTGCTGCACGACATCGAGGGATGGACGGAACGGGAGATCGCCGAGCTGGCGGGTCTGCCACTGGCGACGGTGAAGTCTCATCTGCGCCGGGGGCGCCAGGCCCTGGTGACTGCCCTGGCGGAGGGAGCCGAGTGGGGACCCTGAGCTGCGCCGAGGCGCGGGACCTGGCTTCTGACCTCCTGGACGGAGACCTGGGCGAGGACCAGGTGGCGTTGGTGGAGGCCCATGTGGCCGGATGTGCCACCTGTCCCAACCTGTACCTCGCGCTGGTCGCAATCGACAACCACTTCAGGCGGCAGCGCGAGCTAGGCCCGGGAGGATCTGAAGGGATCGACGGGGACCGAGCGCCGGCAGGGCCATAGCGGTGCCCTGGTTCCCCAGCGACGTGCCGGGGCCGTTAACGGGCACTTGGGCGCCACGGCTCCAGGCCCTCGCCCGCTGAACGTCCTGTCATCGGGCGATCCAATCCCAAACCCGGGAAGGGGCCTTACGAGATGGAAGACCCCGCTTCCAGCGCTTGCGGAAGGGAGGCGTCAGGCGGGGTCCAAATCGAACTCCAGCGAGAAGCGGGGGAAGGCGCCGGGGCGCCGACGCTACCTGCGAGTTTGACAGGGTCCTGGGCTGACTGTAGAATGAACCACCGCGCCTCCGGAGGGGCGCTTGCGTCCATGATGGCCGTCGCCCCGGAACGGCCAGCGTTCTCCAAGGACAAGTTCAGTTTGCCTACCATCCAGCAGCTGGTCCGCAAGGGTCGCAGCCCGGTGATCAAGAAGACCAAGTCGCCCGCTCTCAAGAGTTCGCCTCAGCGGCGGGGAGTATGCGTGCGGGTGTTCACGACCACTCCCAAGAAGCCCAACTCGGCGCTTCGGAAGGTGGCCAGGGTGCGCCTTACCAGCAAGATCGAGGTCACCGCCTACATCCCCGGGATTGGACATAACCTCCAGGAGCACTCAGTGGTGCTGGTGCGGGGCGGCCGGGTCAAGGACCTTCCCGGAGTTCGCTACCACGTCATCCGCGGGGCGCTGGACACGGCCGGCACCAAGGCGCGCAAGCAGGGCCGCAGCAAGTACGGGGCCAAGCGCGATAAGCCGGCGAAGGGCTGATATGCCTCGCCGAGCTAGGATTTCCCGCCGAGTCATCGTGGCTGACCCCGTCTATCGGAGTGAGGGGCTGGCCAAGTTCATCAACTGCGTCATGCTCAACGGCAAGCGGAGCACCGCCGAGCAGATCGTTTACGACTCCCTGGCCCGAATCGCCAAGAGCCAGCGGCGCGAGCCGTTGGAGGTGTTCGACGTCGCCATCCGCAATGCGACGCCGATCCTTGAGGTCAAGCCCAAGCGTGTCGGGGGGGCGACCTACCAGGTTCCCGTCGAGATCAGGCACGATCGGCGGCTCGCCCTGGCTCGGCGCTGGATCATCCGCAGCGCCCGCGCGCGCCATGGCAAGAGCATGGCCGACAAGCTGGCCGCCGAGCTAATGGATGCCAGCAACGGGATGGGGCAGGCGGTCAAGCGCAAGGAAGACACTCACAAGATGGCGGAGTCCAACAAGGCCTTCTCCCACTTCCGGTATTGAGAAAGCTGAATGTCCATTCAATCCACCATGGCTGCTAGCGGACCGCTGGCGCACGGGCGCCGAGTTCCCCTGGAGCGGGTCCGAAACATTGGCATCATGGCGCATATCGACGCTGGCAAGACCACCACCACCGAGCGGGTGCTCTTCTACACGGGGCGCATCCACAAGATGGGGGAGGTCCACGAAGGCGCGGCCACCATGGATTGGATGGTGCAGGAGCAGGAGCGTGGCATCACCATCACGTCGGCGGCGACGGCAGCTGAGTGGCACGGTCATCAAATCAATATCATCGATACCCCGGGTCACGTGGACTTCACAGTCGAGGTCGAACGTAGCCTTAGGGTGCTCGATGGTGCCGTCGCGGTCTTCGACGCTGTCAGCGGGGTCGAGCCCCAGTCCGAGACCGTGTGGCGCCAGGCTGACCGCTACGACGTACCCCGAATCTGCTTCATCAACAAGATGGATCGCATCGGAGCGGACTTCGACGCCGCGGTGGCCTCAATCGTAGATCGCCTGGGGGCGCGGGCCATTCCGGTCCAGCTGCCGATCGGAGCCGAGGACGGATTCGAGGGCGTTGTCGATCTGCTGCGGGAGCAGGCCATCGTGTACACCGACGACCTTGGCACCGCCATCGAGACCACCGAGATCCCGGAGTCGATGCGAGACCGGGTTAGGACCGCTCGCCAGGAATTGGTAGAGGTGGCTGCGGAATACGACGACGAGCTGATGCAGGCCTACTTGGACGATGGCCCGATCGACACCCCCAAGCTCAGCGCGGCGCTGAGGCGTGGCGTGGTCAAGGCGGAGGTCTTCCCGGTCCTGTGTGGAGCGGCGCTGCGCAACCGAGGCGTGCAGCCCCTCCTCGACGCCGTCGTCGAGTTCCTGCCCAGCCCCCTGGACCGCCCCCCGATTACGGGCAAGGATCCTCGGACCGAGGCCGTACTGACCCGCGAGGCTTCCGACGACGCGCCCTTCTCCGCTCTGGCCTTCAAGATCATGACCGATCCATTTGTCGGGAAGCTGACCTTCTTCCGGGTCTACAGCGGCGTCCTCAAGTCGGGTAGCTACGTGTACAACGCCAGCCATGGGGACCGCGAGCGGGTGGGCCGGATTCTGAAGATGCATGCCAACCGGAGGGAGGAGATCGAGCAGGTGCTGGCGGGTGACATCGCCGCCGCCATCGGACTCCGCCACACCTCGACCGGGGACACCTTGACCGACGAGGCGGCTCCGATCGTGCTGGAGTCCATCGTGTTCCCGGAGCCGGTGATCTCGGTCGCGATCGAGCCCAAGACCAAGGCCGATCAGGACAAGCTGGGGATCGCCCTTCAGAAGCTGGCCGAGGAGGACCCCACCTTCCAGGTCCGGACCGAGCCCGAAACTGGGCAAAACCTGATCTCGGGAATGGGAGAGCTCCACCTTGAGGTGATCGTGGACCGCCTGCTCCGTGAATTCAAGGTCGACGCCAATGTGGGCAAGCCCCAGGTCGCCTACCGGGAGACCATTCGCCGCAAGGCTAAGGGCACCGGCCGCTTCGTCCGTCAGACCGGCGGGCACGGCCAGTACGGCCATTGCGAGCTTGAGGTCGAGCCCAACGAGACCGGGAAGGGCTTCGAGTTCATCAACAAGATCGTGGGGGGCACAATACCCAAGGAGTACATCGCGCCAGTGGAGAAGGGGTGCATCGACGCCCTCCAGTCGGGAGTGGTGGCGGGCTACCCGGTGGTCGACGTTAAGGTGACCCTCTATGACGGGTCCTACCACGATGTCGACTCTTCGGAGCAGGCCTTTCAGATCGCTGGGTCGATGGGAATGAAGGACGGGCTTCGCAAAGCTGCCCCGGTGCTGCTGGAGCCGATCATGAAGGTCGATGTCGGCGTCCCCGAGGCCAACCTAGGCGATATCATTGGAGACCTGGCTTCACGCCGGGGGCACACCCTGGGCATGGAGAGCCGACGAGGAATGCAGACGGTGCATGCCGAGGTGCCGCTGGCCAACATGTTTGGTTATGCCACTCAGTTGCGGAGCATGACCCAGGGGCGCGCGAGCTACACCATGGAATTCGACCACTACCAGGACTTGCCGCAGTCTCTGGCAGAGGAAATCACGGCCAAGCGGAAGAGTTGAACAGCAGTCCAAGCCAGAGCAGATCGCCACAGACGAAGGGCAGGTAAAGATGGGAAAGAAGAAGTACTCGAGCACAAAGCCTCACCTCAACGTGGGAACCATTGGTCATATCGACCATGGCAAGACGACCCTGACCGCGGCCATCACCAAGGTTCTCTCGGAGAAGGGCCTGGCTGATTTCCGGGCCTTCGATTCGATCGACAACGCGCCCGAGGAGAAGGCGCGCGGGATAACCATCGCGGTCTCCCACGTCGAGTACGAGACGGACACCCGCCACTACGCCCATGTGGACTGCCCAGGGCACGCCGACTACATCAAGAACATGATCACCGGGGCGGCCCAGATGGACGGGGCGATCCTGGTGGTGGCTGCCACTGACGGGCCCATGCCACAGACCCGCGAGCACATTGTGCTGGCGCGCCAGGTGGGTGTCCCGTACATCGTGGTAGCCCTGAACAAGGTGGACATGGTCGATGACGAGGAATTGCTCGAGCTGGTGGAATTGGAGGTCCGCGAGCTTCTCAGCAAGTACGACTTCCCTGGCGACGACATTCCCGTGGTGCGCGTGTCCGCCCTCAAGGCGCTCGAGGGCGACAAGGCCGCCGAGGACCAGATCCGCCAGTTGATGGACGTGGTCGACACCTACATCCCGCTCCCCGAGCGGCCCATTGACCAGCCCTTCCTGATGCCAATCGAGGATGTGTTCTCAATCGAAGGTCGGGGCACAGTGGTGACTGGACGCATCGACCGTGGAGTGGTCAAGGTCAACGAACAAGTCGAGATCGTGGGGATCAAGGACACCACCAAGACGGTGGTGACCGGTATCGAGATGTTCCACAAGCTGCTGGACCAGGGTGAGGCAGGCATGAACTGTGGCTGCCTGCTCCGAGGCGTCAAGCGCGAGGATGTGGAGCGCGGCCAAGTGCTGGCCAAGCCGGGCAGCATCAAGCCGCATACCGATTTCGAGACCCAGGTCTACGTCCTGACCAAGGAGGAGGGCGGCCGGCACACCGCTTTCTTCGGGAACTACCGACCTCAGTTCTACATTCGGACCACGGACGTGACCGGTCAGGTGAGCCTTCCCGAGGGTCGGGAGCTAGTGATGCCAGGTGACAACGTCGAGCTCAAGGTATCGCTGATCACGCCGGTGGCGGTCGAGGAAGGCATGCGCTTCGCCATCCGTGAGGGTGGGCGCACGGTGGGTGCTGGCGTCGTTACCAAGATCGACAAGTAGGCGCTGGGAAACAAGTAGAGAGAAATGGCACAGCGAATTCGGATCCGGCTCAAGGCCTACGACCATCGGGTCCTGGACCAGGCAGCAGCTCGCATCGTCGAGACCGCCGCTCGCAACCAGTCCCAGGTGGTGGGTCCGGTGCCATTGCCGACGGAGATCAACAAATACACCGTGATCCGGGGTCCATTCATTGACAAGGACTCGCGAGAGCAATTCGAGATGCGTACCCACAAGCGGATCGTGGACATTCTGGACCCCAACCCGAAGGTTGTGGACGCCCTGATGCACCTCAACTTGCCAAGCGGTGTCAACATCGAGATCAAACTCTGATGGGACGCGCGTTGCTCGCCCGCAAGCTAGGGATGGCTCAGGTCTTCGCCGACGACGGCCGCTGCTTCGGAGTCACGGTCCTCGAGGCAGGCCCGTGTCCCGTGGTCCAGGTGAAGACGGCGGTGCTGGATGGATATGACGCCGTCCAGATCGGATTCCAGCCCAAGCGTAAAAACGTCAACCGGCCCGCCAAGGGACACTTTGACGTGGCCGGGCTGGAGCCGTTGCGTCACCTCCGGGAAGTCAAGGGCATTGGTGACGTCACGGTCGGCGATGTCCTCACCGTGGCGGCCTTCGAGGCCGGCCAGCGGGTTGATATCACCGGCGTCAGCAAGGGCAAGGGGTTCGCGGGCCAGCATAAGCGGCATAACTTCGGCCGCGGTCCTGTGACCCACGGCAGTCACAACATCCGCCAGCCAGGTTCGGTCGGGTCTGTCGATGCGGCGCGCACCTTTCGCGGCCTGAAGATGGCCGGCCACATGGGCGACGAGCGGGTTACCGTCAAACGCCTGGAGGTGTTCCGGGTCGATGCTCAACGCAACCTGCTGCTGGTCAAAGGGGCCGTGCCCGGGGCGACAGGAGGGTTGCTGACTGTGTTCGACTCCAGCTCCCGCGTTCGCAAGGTCAGGGGACAGCACTGATGGCCACGGCTTTGGTGCGAGGTGCAGAGGGGGCGGAGACCGGCTCCATCGAGCTGCCCGAGGCAGTCTTCGGCGGGGACGTGAACATGTCAGTCCTCCATCAGGCGGTCGTTCGGCAGCTGGCGGGCGCTCGACAGGGCACCCACGACACCAAGACGCGAGGCGAGGTGAGCGGTGGCGGGCGCAAGCCGTATCGGCAAAAGGGAACGGGTCGGGCTCGCCAGGGTTCGATTCGTGCTCCGCACTGGCGCGGCGGTGGGACCGTCTTCGGGCCCACTCCTCGCAGCCATGCGCTGGCAATGCCGCGCAAACAGCGGCGGCTGGCGTTGCGGTCTGCCCTATCGGCTCAAGCTGCCGCGGGCACGATTCAGGTCACCGTGGACTTCGACTACGCTGCGCCCAAGACTCGCCAGCTGGCCACCTTCCTTGAGCAGGTCGGGGCGGGCAGGCGAGTGCTGCTGGTGCTGTCCGAGCACTCGGAGAATCTGGAGCTGTCGGCTCGGAACATTCCCCAGGTTAAGGTCGTCCTGGCCTCCAACCTGAGCGTGCGCGACGTGCTGATCGCCGACACCATGATCTTTACCGAAGCCGCCCTGGAGCGGGTCAGGGAGCACTTGGGATGAAGGACCCGTCGGAGATTTTGCTGCGACCGGTGATCAGCGAGAAGTCCTACGCCGGGATGGCGAGCCAGCGCTACGTCTTCAGGGTAGCCACCAGCGCTAACAAGATTGAGATCAAGCAGGCGGTAGAGTCGGCCTTCAAGGTCAAGGCCCGCAGTGTCAACGTGATTCTGGTCAAGGGTAAGGTCCGCACCCGGATGCGCCGAGGCGGTCGGGTCGTCGGCCGCAGCCGGGACTGGAAGAAGGCGATCGTGACCCTGCAGAAGGGTGAGACCATCGCCAACCTGTTCGAGGGAGTCTGAGATGCCGGTTAATCGCTACCGCCCCACCTCCCCTGGTCGCCGCTTCATGAGCGTGAGCTCCTTCGAGGAGGTCACCAAGAGCCGTCCGGAGCGGTCGCTGACCGTTGCCCTCAAGAAGCACGCCGGCCGCAACGCCACCGGCAAGATCACCGTTCGTCATCGCGGCGGTGGCCACAAGAGCATCTACCGGATCATCGACTTCAAGCGTGACAAGGTGGACGTGCCGGGGCGGGTGGCGGCGGTGGAGTACGACCCCAACCGGAGCGCTCGAATCGCGCTGATCCACTACCGCGACGGGGACAAGCGCTACATCCTGGCGCCGGAGGGTCTGGCGGTCGACGATCTGATCATGGCGGGGGAGAAGGCCGAAATCCGGCCGGGCAACGCGCTTCCCCTCAGTCGGATTCCGCTGGGAACGACTGTCCACAACATCGAGGTCCAGTTGGGCCGTGGCGGGCAGCTGGTTCGGAGCGCGGGAGTTGGCGCCCAGCTGGTGGCGCGCGAGGGTAGCTACGCTCAGATGCGGATGCCCTCAGGTGAGGTGAGGCTGATTGATGTTCGCTGCCGAGCCACGATCGGACAGGTGGGCAACTCTGACCACTTCAATGAGAACATCGGCAAGGCTGGCAAGAACCGGTGGCGTGGATTCCGACCCACAGTCAGGGGCTCGACGATGAACCCGTTTGACCACCCTCATGGTGGGGGTGAGGGTCGTTCCGGTCCCGGGGGGCATCCCCAGACACCCTGGGGCAAGCCCGCGCTTGGTCATCGCACTCGCCACAACAAGAGCACAGACCGGATGATCGTGCGCAGGAGACGTAAGTAGCTCATGAGTAGATCTGTCAAGAAGGGGCCGTTTTGTGATGCCCCGCTGCTCAAGAAGGTCCTGGAGATGAACCAGGCCAAGGAGAAGCGGGTAATCCGGACCTGGTCTCGCCGGAGTGACATTTTCCCCGAGATGTTGAGCCACACGATTGCGGTTCACGATGGGCGCAAGCACGTGCCGGTATTCGTCACCGAGGCGATGGTTGGACATAAGCTCGGGGAGTTCGTGCCCACCCGGAAGTTCCGGGGCCATGGGCACCACACCGAACGCAGCAGTGCGCTGAAGTAGCGTTGGAGATCAGTTAATGCAGGTTCAGGCGACGGCCAAGTGGGTGCGCGTGCCCCCTCGTAAGGCCAGACTGGTGGCGGAGGTGGTTCAGGGAATGCCGGTTACCGAGGCGCTCTCGGTGCTGTCGTTCATGACCCAGGCCGCAGCTGACGACGTGGGCAAGGTGGTGCGCTCGGCGGCCGCCAATGCAGAGAACAACTTCAACCTGGACCGGGACCGGCTGCAGCTGCTCCGCGTGGATGTGGACGGAGGCCCTATCATCAAGAGGTTCAGGCCCCGAGCGCGAGGGTCGTCGTACTCGATCTTCAAGCGCACCTGCCACCTGCGGGCTGTGGTCGAGGACAACCTGGATCGGCCCACTCGCCAGCGGGCGCGCGCTCCCCGCCCGGCTGTGGCGGCCTCCGACCCCGCCGCCAGCGTTGATGATGAAGAGGAGTAGGTAAGCGACATGGGACACAAGGTCCACCCCAACGGGTTTCGGCTGGGCATCTACCGCAACTGGGAGGCCCGTTGGTACGCGAGCGGTCCGGAGTACACCAAGCTGCTCCAGGAAGACCTTGCCATGCGCGCCTTGATCATGAGCCGCCTGCGTAACGCCAGCGTGGCTCGGATCGAGACCGAGCGCTCGGCCAACCAGCTGACCGTGATCATTCATACCGCCAAGCCAGGCATTGTGATCGGCCGGAGCGGGGCCTCCGTGGATGCCCTGCGTGACAATCTGGAGCGGATCTCGGGGAAGAAGGTGCGGGTCACCATCCAAGAGATCAAGACGCCCGAGCTCGATGCCCACCTTCTGGCCGAGAACGTCGCCAATCAACTTGAGAAGCGCATCGCCTTCCGGCGCGCGGTGAAGCAGTCGGTGATGCGGGCGATGAGGGCCGGCGCCAAAGGGGTGCGGATCCAGGTCTCCGGTCGGCTGGGAGGCGGCGACATGAGCCGGCGGGAGTGGGATCGGGATGGTCGAGTCCCTCTGCACACCCTGCGTGCGGACATCGATTACGGTCAGACGGAGGCCAAGACCACCTTTGGTCAGATCGGCGTGACCGTCTGGATCTACAAGGGTGAGTTCGCGGCACCCCAGGCCGTACCGCCCCCGGTGGTCGAGGTGGCACCGCTGGCTACCGAGGCCGTTCCGGCCATCTCGGTAGTTGCCGAGGCGGGGGTGATCCCGGTCGAGCCAGCGCCTGCGTCAGAGGGTCAGCCGGCGCTGGCCACCGCGGTCGCGGAGGTGGTGCCTGCCGTTGAGGCAGCGGTCGCGGATAAGCCGGCCCCCCGGAAGCGGGCCGCCAAGCCGAGCGTGGCCACTGGCGACGCCAAGCCCAGGGCGGCTCGGAAGGCAGCTCCCAAGAAGGCGGAGGACTGAGGTGCTGATCCCACGTCGCCCACATCACCGCAAGGTGCACCGCGGCCGGATGACCGGGGCCGCCTATCGGGGGTCGTCGCTCGCCTTCGGCCCCTATGGCCTACAGGCCCTTGAGCCCTGTTGGATGACGAACCGCCAAATTGAGGCGGCCCGCCGGGCCATGACGCGCCACGTCCGTCGAGGCGGTAAGATCTGGATTCGCATCTTCCCGGACAAGCCGGTCACCAAAAAGCCCGCTGAGACCCGAATGGGGTCCGGCAAGGGAAATCCCGAGGGCTGGGTGGCGGTGATCTTGCCGGGGCGGATACTTTTCGAAATGGATGGAGTTGGATTGGAGACTGCCCGCGAGGCAATGCGCCTGGCTGCCCACAAGCTGCCGGTGAAGACTAGGTTTGTGGCCCGTGAGGAGCCCGCCTCCGCGGCGGAGGTAGAGGCGTGAGCAAGCATCGTGATGAACTGCAGCAGCTGCGTGATCTCGATGACTTTGGGCTCACCCAGATCCTCTCGGAGCGGCGTCAGGAGCTGCTTCAATTGCGGTTGCAACGGGCGACCGGCCAGCTCGAGCAGCACCGGCGGATCCGCGAAATCCGGCGGGGTATCGCCCGGATCCGAACCCTTCTCCGAGGTCGGCAGTTGGCCGATCTGTTGGAGGAGAGCTGATGTCTGAGGTCGTCGTGACTGAAGCGCGTCCGCGCCGGAAGGTGCGCGTAGGACTGGTCGTGAGCGACAAGATGGATAAGACCGTGGTGGTTCAGGTGGAAGACCTCCGGGCCCACAACCTGTACCGTAAGGTGCTTCGGCGCCGGCGCCGCTTCCAGGCTCATGACGAGACCAACCAGTGCCGCTCGGGGGACCGGGTCAGGATCATGGAGACCAAGCCGCTGAGCCGGACCAAGCGCTGGCGCGTGGTCGAGATTGTCGAGAGGGCGAGGTAGCTCGTGATTCAACAGGAGACGATTCTGAAGGTGGCGGACAACAGCGGCGCGAGAGAGATCCTCTGCATTCGGGTGCTAGGTGGTTCCTATCGTCGCTATGCCTCGCTGGGTGACATCATCGTTGGGGCGGTCAAGGTGGCCCAACCCAACTCTGGGGTCAAAAAGGGAGATGTGGTCAAGGCGGTGGTGGTTCGGACCGCCAAGGAGTGTCGCCGGCCGGACGGGACTCGGATCCGTTTTGACGACAACGCTGCGGTCCTGATCAATCCTCAGAACAATCCTCGGGGTACTCGCATCTTTGGCCCGGTGGCTCGGGAGCTTCGGGAGCGCAACTTCATGAAGATTGTCTCGCTGGCTCCGGAGGTGCTCTAGCCATGGGACGTCAGCAAGCTCAGGGGCGGCCGCATGTGCGCTCACTCGACATCAGATCGGGCGACACCGTGGTCGTGATCTCGGGAGCGGAGCGCGGCAAGCGCGGGGTGGTCCAGCGCACCTTCTCGGCGCAGCGCCGGATCGTGGTGGCTGGGATCAACATTCGCAAGCGGCATCAGCGCTCCGGGGAGCAGCGCGGTGGCACCACTGCGCTCCAGGGCGGAATCATCGACTTTCCGGCGCCGTTCAGCTACAGCAACGTGCAGCTGATCTGCAGCCGCTGCGACCAGCCAACTCGCCTGGGTCGGCGTCTGGAAGGCGACCACTACGTGCCCTTCTGCAAGCGCTGTGGGGAGGCCTATCTGCGGGCTCCGAGGGCATGACCGTGATCCCAGCCCCACGCTTTTTGGAGCTCTATCGCGACACGGTGGTGCCCGCGCTGATCACCGAGTTCGGTTACCTCAACGTTATGCAGGTGCCGCGGCTGGAGAAGATCGTGGTCAATGTGGGGGTTGGCGAGGCATCCCAGAACGGGAAGGCCCTCGACGCTGCCACCATTGATCTTCGGCTCATCACCGGCCAGCAACCCACGGTCCGCAAGGCCAAGAAGTCAGTGGCCGCCTTCAAGCTTCGGGAAGGCATGCCGGTGGGACTCAAGGTAACCCTGCGCGGACAGCGGATGCTGGAGTTTCTGGACCGACTGATCAGCGTGGCTCTGCCCCGGATCCGAGACTTTCGTGGCATCGCCGCCCATTTCGACGGCCACGGCAACCTGACTCTCGGGCTCCGCGAGCAGTTGGTCTTCCCGGAGATCGACTATGACAAGATCGACAAGCTGCGCGGGCTCGAGATAACCATTGTGACCACCGCTGAGACGGATGCCGAGGGCCGCAGTTTGCTGGCTGCCCTGGGCATGCCGTTCCGGCGCTAGGAGGGCTGGCAGTGGCCAAGAAGTCGAAGATTATGGCCAGTCGGCGCGCTCCCAGGTTCCCGGTCCAGGCGCGTAGCCGCTGCAACCTGTGCGGCCGGCCCCGCGGCTATATGCGCAAGTTCGGGCTTTGCCGGATCTGCTTTAGAATCCATGCTTCCCAGGGGGAGATCCCTGGGGTGCGGAAGTCGAGTTGGTAGGAGCGAGATGCTGAGCGATCCGATTGCGGACATGCTGACGCGGGTGCGCAACGCCAATCTGGCTGGCCACGAGCGGGTGGAGATGCCGGCCAGCAAGCTGAAGGCAGAGATTGCGCGGGTCCTCCAGGAGGAGGGCTATATCGCTGGCTTCGGCATCGTAGGCGAGGCTCCCCAGCTGCAGCTGTGGCTGGAACTCAAGCGAGCCACCAAGCAGGGTAGGGCTCTCAACGGTCTTCGGCGGGTGAGCCGGCCGGGGCTGCGGGTTTACCGTGGCAGCCGGGTCATTCCGCGGGTGCTGGGCGGCTTGGGCATTGCCATCGTCTCGACGCCAAGGGGCATTATGTCGGGCCGTCAGGCGCGTCAGCAGGGTGTCGGCGGTGAAGTCATCGCCGAGGTTTGGTAGGCAGCTGATGTCACGAATTGGCAGATCGCCGATTGCCGTGCCCGCTGGGGTCACCATCGTGATCGAGGGGCAGACGGTGCGCGTCTCCGGGCCCCTGGGGGAGTTGAGTCGCACCTTGCCCTATCCCATCCGCGTGCGCCAGGAGGAGGCACAGATTTTGGTGGAGCGTCCCACCGACTCCTCCACCAACCGCTCCCTGCACGGCCTCAGTCGGACCCTGGTGGCCAACATGGTCACCGGCGTCACCACCGGGTTCCGGCGGGAGTTGGAGTTGCAAGGAGTGGGCTATCGCGCCGCTCTCCAGGGCACCGATCTGCAGCTTTCTCTGGGGTACTCACACCCGATTCGAATGACCCCGGCGGCAGGCATCAAGGTGGAGGTGCCGGAGCCCACTCGGATCGCCGTCAGCGGGACCGACAAAGAGTCTGTCGGACAGCTTGCGGCCCGGATTAGGTCCACTCGTCCGCCCGAGCCGTACAAGGGCAAGGGAGTGCGCTACCGGGGCGAGATAGTTCGACGTAAGGCCGGCAAGAGTGGCAAGGGGGCCAAGGGCTGAGATGAGCATTGATGACCGCGAAGCCGCCCGGCGGCACCGCCACCGGCGCGTGCGTAAGCATGTTCGGGGCACCGCAGAGCGACCCCGACTTTGTGTTTACCGGAGCCTGCGTCACGTTTATGCCCAGGTGGTCGACGACAGTCAGGGCCGGACACTGGTGGCGGCCAGCACGGCTGAGGACCAGTTGGGAGTGACGGGAGCCACCCGGGCGAGTGCGGCCGTGGTCGGACGAGTGGTGGGGGAGCGGGCCCTAGCGGCCGGCCTCAAGCGGGTCGTCTTCGACCGGGGTGGCTATCTGTACCATGGTCGAATCCAAGCCCTAGCTGATGCGGCCCGCGAGGCCGGTCTGGAGTTCTGAGAAGTATCTGATGAGCATGAACATGGCGCGTGGAGACAGGGAGGCCAGGGGAGAGTTTGCCGAGCGTGTGGTGAGCTTGAACCGGGTCGCCAAGGTGGTGAAGGGAGGCCGCCGTTTCTCCTTCAGCGCCCTGGTGGTGGTGGGCGACGGCGCTGGCCGTGTCGGGGCCGGGCTGGGCAAGGCCGGAGAGGTGCCCGAAGCGATTCGCAAAGGTGTTGACGACGCGAAGAAGCACATGATCCGGGTGCCCATGGTGGGGCGCACGATTCCCCACGACGTCCTGCGCAAGGAGGGTGCGGCCCGGGTTTTGCTGCGTCCGGCTTCGCCTGGAACCGGAGTGATCTCGGGTGGGGCCATGAGGGCCGTGGTGGAGTTGGCTGGGATCAAGGACATTTTGACCAAGTCCTTGGGCAGTGATAATCCCATCAACACCGTGCGAGCCACCATTGCCGCTCTGCGCGAGCTGCGCACTGCGGAGACGGTGGCTCATCTGCGGGGCAAGACCATGCACGAGCTGGGTCTGCGGCCGTCCCAGGTCGAAGCGGTGGCGGCGGAGGCCGATAGTGAGTGAGCCCTCCGGCCGACTGAGAGTGACCTGGACCAAGAGCGCGATCGGGTACGCGGAGAACCAGAAGCGAACCATCGCGGCGCTCGGCCTGAGGCGGCTTCACCAGAGCGTGGAGCATGACGACACCGCCGCCATCCGGGGGATGGTCATGACGGTGGCCCACCTGGTCCATGCTGAAGACGCAACTGCTTCCAGGGACCGCAACCGCTCGGGAGGATCGCGATGAGGCTGGATGAACTCCAACCCGCCAAGGGCAGTCGCCGCCCTCGCAAGCGGGTTGGGCGGGGAATCTCAGCTGGCGGTGGCAAGACCGCTGGGCGGGGGCAGAAGGGACAGGGCGCTCGCACCTCATGGAGCCTGCCGCGCGGGTTCGAGGGAGGGCAGATGCCGCTCACTCAGAGGGTGCCCAAGCTGCGCGGGTTCTACAACCGCTTCCGGGTCGAGTACCAGGTCGTCAACTGTGGCAAGCTCGGCCGTTTCGAGCCGGGCACCGTGGTGGATTTGGAAGCGCTGCGGGCAGCGGGGGTGGTGCGTCATGCCGTCCGCCCGGTCAAGCTGCTGGCAGGGGGAGGGGCACCTCCCAAGGTCACGATCAGGGTTCACCGCGCGAGTCGGGCGGCGGTCGCCGCCGTCGAGGCCGCCGGCGGGACTGTGGAGCTCCTGGCCGGGCCGGAGTCGGCCGACCAGGCCGAGTCGGGACCAGCCGAGGGAGGGCAGGTTAGCGAGCCGTGAACCTATTCGGTGCGCTCCGCGCGGCCATGCATGTCCCGGAGCTTCGCCGTAAGCTCCTGATCACCCTGGGGCTGATCATCGTTTTCCGGATGCTGGCAACGATCACCATTCCTGGGGTCAACAGCGCCGCCTTGGCGGACCTGTATAAGAGCAACAGCCTGCTCGGTCTGATCAACCTCTTCTCTGGGAGCGGGGTCAGTTCCGGGAGCAACGCCGGCATTTCGATCGTGGCCTTGGGGCTTAACCCATACATCAACGCCACCATCATCATGCAACTGATGACCGTCATCTCGACTCGGGTCAAGGAGATGTCCAAGGAGGGGGACCTTGGGCGGCGGCGGCTGACTCAATACGCTCGCTACCTGACTGTCGGCCTGGGCCTGCTGCAGGCCTTCGGCTACACCCGCCTTTTCGAAAGCTTCAGCTTCCAGGGCCAGTCCATTCTGCCGGCCAACATCTCCTTCGCGGAGACCCTGGGGATCATCATCGTGCTCACCGGGGGCACCGTGGTGATCATGTGGTTTGGCGAGCTGATCACCGAGTACGGGCTTGGGAATGGGGTGTCGATCATCATCATGACCGGAATCCTGGCCCAGATTCCCGGCACGGTGATCAGCTTCACGAACGGCTTCCATGCCCAGACCCTGGCTCTGTTTGAATTCGCGGTGATCGGGATTGTGGTGGCGGCGGGGATCATTTTTGTCCAACAGGCGACCCGTAAGATTCCCATCCAATCCTCTCAGCGGGTGGTCGGACGACAGGTCTATCAGGGCCGCAGCAGCTTCCTGCCACTGCGGGTCAACCAGGCCGGGGTGATCCCCATCATCTTTGCCATCTCGATCATGTTCTTTCCCACCATCTTCGCTAACTTCTTTTTGCCCCCAGTCGGGCAGACTGGCGGGGTCATGGGCGAGCTCGCCACCTGGCTCCATACCTACTGGAACCCCTTTGGCCCCAACGTGATAGTGGACGTGGCCTATGAGGTCTTCTACTTCGCCCTGATCATGGGTTTCACCTTCTTCTACACGGCCGTCACCTTCGATCCAGAGGATGCCGCCGACAACCTCAAGAAGAGTGCGACCTACATACCGGGAATTCGGCCGGGGGCGGCCACTGCCCAGTATCTGGCCCGGGTGATGAGTCGCATCACTCTGGCTGGCGCGATCTTCCTGGGGCTGGTGACGGTGGTGGTGCCACTATTGACCGCAACTCTGACCGGTCAGGCGCTGAATGGTGGCCTGTATCTCGGCGGTACCGCCATCCTGATCGTGGTTGGGGTCTCTCTGGACACGATGAAGCAGTTGGAGACCCAGCTTCTGATGCGGCAGTATCGTGGGTTCATTAGGTGAGGGAGGGGCCATGGGAGGGGTGGCACTGCGGCGCAACCTGGTCCTATTCGGGCCTCCGGGCTCGGGTAAAGGAACTCAGGCCGAGTTGCTCCGTGAGCGTTACGAACTGGATCACATAGCGCCTGGTGACATGCTTCGCCAGCACCTCAGCCAGGGAACTGAGCTTGGTCAGATGGCCTCCGGCTACATGGCCGCCGGGAAACTGGTGCCCGACGAGGTGATCGTCAACATGATCCGCCACCGGCTCGAGGAAGGTCGAGCCGATGCCGGTTTTGTGCTCGACGGCTTCCCCCGCACCGTGGCCCAAGCCAGGGCGCTGCAGGAGCTGCTGACCAACCTGGACCGGCCGCTTGACATAGTGCTGGTACTGGATGTCCCCGTGTCTGCCCTCAAGGCTCGGCTCACGCTACGCGCGGGCCAGGAGCAACGCCAGGACGATCGACCGGAGGTGATCGAGGAGCGGTTGCGGGTCTATCGGGAGCGGACCGAGCCCGTGTTGGAGTACCTAGCCGGGGACGTCCCGGTGCTGCACATCGACGGTTCCAGCAGCATTGAGGAAGTCGGCCGAGAGCTGCTGAGCCTGCTCCAGTGATCACCCTCAAGCGGTCTGAGGAAATCGATCTGATGCGTCATGCAGGACGGATGCTGGCCGAGGTTCTGGACGAGCTGGGCCGCATGGTGCAACCCGGGATCACCACCTCGGATTTGGACCGGGCTGCCAACCGCGAGATCAGAAAGCGGGATTGCTTCCCAGGCTTCCTCGGCTACGACGGCTTCCCGAAACATCTCTGCGTTTCGGTCAACCAGGAGGTGGTGCACGGGATCCCTAACGGGCGGCGGATCGAGGTCGGCGACCTGGTGAGCTTGGATTGCGGTCTGATCTACCAGGGCTGGTGGGCTGACGCGGGGCTTACCGTGCCGTGCGGGGAGGTTGATTCCGAAGCGGGCCTCCTGCTGAAGGTGACCAAAGAGGCGCTCGGACTGGGGATTGCGGCCGCTTGGCCCGGGAATCGCCTGGGAGACGTCGGGCATGCCGTCCAGGCCCACGTCGAGGCCCACGGCTTCTCCATCGTCCGTGGCTACACGGGTCACGGCATCGGCCGGGACATGCACGAGGACCCCGAGGTGCCCAACCACGGCAGCGTCGGCCGAGGGGTCGAAATCCGACCCGGTCTCTGCATCGCGATCGAGCCCATCGTCAACGAGGGCACCCCGGCAACGGCGGTCAAGTCAGATGGATGGACCGTGGTCACCACCGACGGGAAGCGGTCCTGCTACTTCGAGCACACGATCGCCATCACTGAGTCCGGCCCGGAGGTGCTGACTGCCCTCGATGGCGGCGGCGGCTGAGATGCCAGCGTCTGCCCGAATCGGCTATACTCTGAACCGGGCGAAGCCTGCTTGGGTTTCGTGTGCCCTCCACTTTGAGTGATCCCGACGGGTTGCGGGGTCGAGTCCTTGAGCCTCTGCCGAACTCGCTCTTTCGAGTCGAACTGGAGGGCGGGGGCAAGGTGGTGGCTCACGCGGCAGGGCGGGCGCGTCTGGCAAGCGTACGTCTACTCCCCGGGGACCGGGTTTTGGTCGAGCTCTCGGCCACCGATCCGGGGCGAGGGCGCATCTTGTCGCGAGTGGTTTGAGGTGACTGAAACGGTGAGGAGCTCACGATGAAGGTGCGGGCCTCGGTGAAGACGATCTGCGACAAGTGCAAGGTCATTCGGCGTGCCGGGGTGGTGCGGGTCATCTGCGAGAACCCCAAGCACAAGCAGCGGCAAGGATAGGGGACCAGGATGGCTCGTATTGCCGGAATCGACCTTCCCCGCGACAAGCGGATCGAGATTGGCTTGACCTATGTGTTCGGCATCGGCCTGCACACCAGCCAGCGCCTGCTCCGCATCGCCCAGATCGACCCCAGCATCAAGGTGAACGATCTCAGCGAGGCCCAGGTCAGTCGCCTCCGCGACGTGGTCACCAAGGAGCTGCCGGGCCGGGTCGAGGGGGACCTTCGGCGGCAGGTTTTGCTCAACATAAAGCGGCTGATGGAGATTGGCACCTACCGCGGGCTACGCCATCGGCGCGGACTGCCGGTGCGGGGCCAGCGCACCAGGACCAATGCCAGGTCTCGCCGGGGACCGCGTAAGACGGTTGGAGTGCGGCGGAAGAAAGCTAGTAAGTAGGGTTTGCGGCCCGGTTGGGCCGCAGGGCATTTAGTCGAGGAGACGGTTTGGCGAAGAAAAAGAAGGTGGTCCGGACCAGGCGGCGAGAGCGCAAGAACATTGCCGTTGGCCGCGCCCACGTGCTGAGCACCTTCAACAACACAATCGTGACTCTCACCGATCCCCAGGGCAACGTGATCGCCTGTGGAAGTGCCGGCTCGTCGGGCTTCAAGGGCTCGCGGAAGAGCACCCCGTTCGCCGCTCAGGTCACCGCCGAGCAGGCCGCCAAGCGAGCCATGGAGCATGGTTTGAAGTCGATCGAGGTGTTGGTCAAGGGTCCAGGGTCGGGGCGGGAGGCAGCGATCCGGTCGCTCCAGGCCGCCGGGCTGGAGATCAGCTCGATCGTTGACGTCACGCCCATCCCGCACAACGGCTGCCGCCCACCCAAGCGGCGCCGAGTCTAGGGGGACCGAGATGGCAAATCCACATCCTCCGGTATGCCGGCTCTGCCGTCGTGAGGGCGTCAAGCTGTTCCTCAAGGGTGAGAAGTGCGTGGGTGACCGCTGTACCTTCACCAAGCGCAACGCCACCCCTCCGGGGCAACACGGCCTGGCCCGGCGGCGGCGGATCAGTGAGTACGGGATCCAGCTCCGCGCCAAGCAACGCGGTCGGCGTATCTACGGCGTCCTGGAGACCCAATTCCAGAACTACTTCGATTCCGCATCGGCCCGGAAGGGGGTCACGGGCACCGTTCTGCTGCAGATGCTTGAGCAGCGCCTCGACAACGTGGTCTACCGGGCGGGTTTTGCGTCGTCTCGCCGAGAGGCCCGGCAGCTGGTCTCACATAGGCATTTTCAGGTGGATGGCCGGACCGTCAACATCCCCTCGTATCAGTTGCGGGCAGGCCAGATTGTCCAGGTCCGCGAACGGAGTCGAGAGAAGGAGCCCATCCGTCGATCCGTGGAGTTCCGTGGCGGGCAGGGTGTTCCCAGTTGGCTCACCTTGTATCCCCAAGAACTTAGGGTCGACGTCACCCGGCATCCCGAACGCGGGGAGATGGAGACCAGCATCGACGAGCAGTTGATCGTCGAGTTCTACTCCCGCTAACCACCCGGGCAGCTGTGCCCACCAGCCACGAGGAAATTGCTTCACATGCCAGAGACTGCGATTCAACCGACGGTCCGAGAGATCGCCAGTTCCCGCGATCACGGACGCTTCGAGATCGGACCGCTGGAGACCGGTTATGGGACAACCCTGGGCAACTCGCTGCGCCGGGTGCTGCTCTCGTCGCTCACCGGAGCGGCGGTGACGGCCGTGTCCATCGATGGGGTGGCGCACGAGTTCTCCAGCATCAAGCATGTCAAGGAGGATGTGGGCGAGATTCTGCTCAATCTCAAGCAACTGAGCCTCACCTGCCATAACCCGGAGGGCGCCCATCTCAGCCTTGAGGTGCATGGCGGCAAGCGGGTTACGGCTGCGGAGATCGCCCCCAACGCGGACGTGGAGATAGCCAATCCCGACCTGTACATCTGCACCCTGGACGGGGCTCAGGCCAACCTGCGCATGGATCTCACAGTCGAGATGGGGCGGGGCTACACGCCCGCGGAAAGGAATAAGAAGGAGGGTCAGCCGATCGGGGTGATTCCGGTCGACTCGATCTTCACCCCCGTTGTGAAGGCCAACTTCATGGTCGAGAAGACCCGGGTTGGCCAGGACACCGATTGGGAAAACCTGGTGCTGGAGGTGTGGACCAATGGCACCATCTCCCCCGTGGAGGCGGTCAGCCATGCGGCGCAGTACTACACCCGTCACCTGAATCTATTTGCCAGCTTCGGCGAGAGCCTGAGCGCCACCACGGAGGCGGCGGTGGCCAGCACTGATCTGAAGGGGCGCCTGAGTGATGTACCGGTCGAGGAGCTGGAGCTCAGTGTGCGCGCGCTGAATTGCCTGAAGGCCAATGACATCACCAAGTTGGGCGACCTGCTGGCAATGCGGTTGGATGAGCTCCTGGCGCTTCGCAACTTCGGCTCGAAGTCTCTGGACGAGATCAAGCAGAAGCTGGTGGCTCGCGGATTCGTTCCGGAAGATGAGATCGACTCGATCTTCCAGTCAGGGGAGCGCTAGGCCCGATGCGACACATGAAGTCCGGCCGCAAGCTGAATCGAACCTCGGCTCACCGCATCGCTCTCACCAAGAACCTGGCCACTGCCCTGATCGAGCACGGCAGGATCGAGACCACCGAGGCCAAGGCCAAGGAGATCCGCCGCTGGGTTGAGAAGCTGGTGACCACTGCCAAGACCGATGACCTCCAGTCACGCCGGCAGGTGGCCGAGGTGGTCACGAGGGCCGATGTTGCCGCCAAGCTGTTCACTCAGTACGCCGAGCGCTTCAAGGACCGCCCCGGGGGCTACACCCGGATTATCGGGAAGGGCCCTCGCCAGGGTGACGGGGCGCCGGTTGTGATCATGGAGTTCGTCGATTGATTGGGATCGGGAGTGGCTACCGGATGGTGGTCGCCTATGACGGGACGGCTTACCATGGGTGGCAGGCTCAGGCTGGGATCAGCACGGTAGAGGGGGCCTTGGTTCTTGCCCTCGCTGCCGCCACCGGGGAGCGCGTGCGGGTCCGGGCGGCCGGACGCACTGATACCGGAGTCCATGCCCACGGGCAGGTCGTGGCCTTCGTCCTGAGCCGGAATTGGTCTCCGCCGCAGTTGCTGGCCGCCACCAATGCCCACCTCCCGGCGGATGTCACAGTACTCGAAGCTGATCGGGCCGAGCTCGACTTCGATCCCCGTCGGCGCGCCTGGCGCAGGACCTATCGCTACCTGCTGGCCCCCACCCGGGTTCCGAGCCCGGTCGGGCGCCAGTATGCTTGGCGAGTGAGTCCTCATTTGGAGATGGAGCCCATGCGTGAGGCGGCTCGGCTGCTGGTGGGAAGACATGACTTCGCCGCCTTCGGGCGGAGTCCGCAGCCGGGTGGGTCCACTGTGCGCACCATCGACATGGCCGCTTTGGAGTCGCGGGCCGGCCTGATCGCGGTTGAGGTTCGGGGGGACGCCTTCCTGCGCGGAATGCTGCGCAACTTGGTGGGTGCTCTGGTGGCGATCGGTGAGGGGCGGCTGGGGCTGGCG
>JABEUU010000007.1 GCA_013044295.1 Candidatus Dormiibacterota bacterium | reverse complement strand
GGAGTCAGCTTCCGGGGTGATCGTGGTCGCCCTGCAGATCTCCTACCTTCCCAGCCTCTACAGCTCCTTCAACCGCCGCGAGACTCTGGTCACGATGCTCGACAGCAGCAGCGGGTCACCCCCGTGGGGCCCCGAGATCCTGGCCCGGCACGCGCTCATCGACAACCAGGACCATCTCGCCGACCTCTATCACGACTGGGAGCAGTGGGCCGCCGACATCGCCGAGAGCCACACCAGCTACGCCACCCTGCTCTACTTTCGCTCTCCCGAGCCACGCACCTCGTGGATTCTGGCCCTGCTCGCCTGCATGGATGCCGCCTCTATGCAATTGGCTCTCAACCCCCTGACAGCTCCCGCCTCCGCCCGCCCGTTCCTGCGGATGGGCATCGTCTGCCTGCGCTCCGTCGCCGGCGTGACCAACATCCCCTTCACCTCGGATCCCCTGCCCGACGATCCCATCGAGCTCACGGCCGAGGAGTTTCAGGAGGCGGTCGAGAGGGTGTTGGCGGTGGGCTGGGAGCCTGAACGCAGCGGCGAGGACGCCTGGCCCCACTTCCGCGGTTGGCGGGTCAACTACGAGGGCACGGCCTACCAGCTGGCCAGCCTGATCGACGCGCCACCTGGCCCCTGGTCGGGTACCCGTCGTGGTCAGCTGGAGTCGTCGATGATCCCGTTGCGGCCACCCCACCGGGCGCCAGCGCGGGAGCGCGACCTCCTGCTCAAGGTGACCAGGAAGCGCCAGGCCTACAGACGGGCTGGCGGCGTCACGGCGTCGCCTGAGGGGACGCCCGGTGAACCAACCGCCAGCCAGACTGCGGATCCGTCCGCGGGCTCGAATAGCCCCCTCTGAAAGCCCGGTCCCCTGCCACCGGCATCGGCGGCCGACCTTCGCGGCCAACCGGTGAGGCTTGCCTTCCAGCCCTGGGGCAAGACTTCGTCTCAGCCCAATCTGACCACCGAGCGGGGGCCGGGGGCTGCCCGCCGTAGCCCGGCTCGGCAGACCTTTGGGTGCAAACGATATATCGCTGCGTTACTATGGGTCGAGCGATATATCGTTAGGTGGGAGAACCGCAGATGATGAGTGGATTCAGGTTTGAGCAAGGTCCGTCCGATCGGGGAGGCGCACCCAACTCGGGCGGAGGTCGGCGGCGCTGGCGGCTCGGGCCGTTCGTTGAGGGCGACATACGGCACGCCCTGCGGGGCGGCTGGAACGGCCGCGGGCGCGGCTTCGGCGGCGGCAGGGTTCCCCGAGGCAACGTGCGCGCCGCGATCCTGCTTCTGCTGTCGGAGCAACCCCGCAATGGCTACCAGATCATGGAGGAGATCTCGCAGCGGAGCAAGGGCGTCTGGCGACCCAGTCCAGGTTCCGTTTACCCAGCCCTGCAACTGCTGGAGGACGAGGGCTTGGTGCGGACCGAGGAGAGTGACGGGCAGCGCCTGCTCACCCTCACCGCCTCGGGACTGGCCTACACCAGTGAGCACCGGGAGGATTTGGGCTCGCCCTGGGACGATGTCTCGAGTGCCGTTGGTGACGATGTCCATGAGCTCTTCGACCTGATGCGCCAGACCGCCGGCGCCCTGGTCCAGGTGGTCCGCGCCGGCAACCCGGCGCAGATGGCCAGGGCCACCCACCTGTTGCGCGAGACCAAGCGCGGCCTCTACCGGATCCTGGCCGAGGACGAGGCGGCCGACGCTGAAAACCCCGGGCGGTGACCGCCCCGGCCGTCTCGGCGAAGCACCTCTCCCGCTCGTTCGGCGCCACTCGAGCACTGGTGGACGTCAGCTTCGTGGCTCCGATCTGCGTGCGCCTTTACAGCCCAGGCACGCGCTGAGAGGGACCCGATGGCCACACCACCAGAACCTCAAGACGGGAAGGTTCTGAGGGGTTGATGTCAATGCGGCGCGGCGGAAGATCCTGGCGGCCGCTGTGAAGTCCAGATGCGGCGCGACTGGCTGGTGGCGGTCAGCGTCCGCCGCCAGCACTCGGGCGCGCCCGGCAGGGTGCGCCCCCGGGTCCACCCAGTTGTCGAACCAGGTGGTGCCGGCGATGGCAGCGACGGCGGCGGAGGGGTGCCGCCGAGACGGCCCGGCGAAAGAGCTGGTGGGGCGCGGGCCCTCCGCAGCCGCGCCCCGGCCGCGGGCCCTCAGCGACCCAGGTCGCGCACCCGCATCGCCGCCACCGCCCCGCCCAAGCCGACGACCACGATCGCCACCATGATCCAGAGGCCGGTCCAGTACAGGCCGGAGGTGAGCGGCTCGCCGTAGAGGTGGAAGAGAGAGATGTCGAGGGTCCAGCGGGGCCACTTGAAAAGGGGTGCCAGGAGAGGAATGTAGAAGGAGACCACGGCGATGGCGGCGAGCAAAGGCACGGTGACTCGGGGGACCCGGGCGATCGCCAGGGCCCCCAGGGCGCCGAAGCTGAGGGCCAGGAGCACCAGCAGCCCGGTCGCGATCACGAGCCGACCACCACCGAGATGTACCCCCTGGCTGGGCGCCACGGCCGCGACGACCACGGCTCCGAGCGCGGAAATCACCAAGCTGGCCACGGCCAGGGCCAGGCCCCGCTCGAGCACGACGCTCCAGCGGGGCACCGGCTGGGCGATCTCCATCTCCACCCTGCCGTCGGCATCGTCGCTGGCCCAGTGCGAGGCCTGGGTGATGGCGTAAGCCGCCACAGTCAGCGCCGCGATGCTCAGCCAGATCGAGCCGACCACCGCCGTCGCCGGATTGCCGGT
>JABEUU010000066.1 GCA_013044295.1 Candidatus Dormiibacterota bacterium | reverse complement strand
GAAATTCTCCGGCCCCCGGCGGGCCCAGGTCACCTTCGGATACGCCACCCAGTGCGGGGTGTACCCGGGCCTGGGGTACAACGCCTCGGTCGACATGGCGGTCGGGAGCCGAATGGTGACACTGGATCTGCAACTGCCCAGCTACAGCGGACCGGGCGCCTACACGGTGTCTACCGACGGCACCGCGATCAACCTGGCGGTCGCCACCGTCACTGGATTTCGGACGGCCCGCTACGGCCGGGTCGTCGTCGATTCGGGCGGCCGCAGCGGGACACTCCACCTGGAGCTCCCGGACCCCACGTCCCGGCATCCGAGCCCGCTCGAGAAGGTGGCTGGCAGCTGGCGATGCGCGGAGCCTGGAAATGGCTACGGCAGCTCCAGCGCGCCCCCCACCGCGAACCATCCCGAGTCGCTGACCGTGAGCGGCGCGCTGCAGGGGTTCGTCAGCTCGGCCGCAGTCCCGGCAGGACAGCTGGCCGCACCGGCGCCCAACTGCGGGCCATATGGGGGCAGCCCAGCGTCAAAGTTCAACGCCGCCATGGTGGTGGTGCTTGACGGGCACCATTACGTCCTGGACGTCCAGGTGCAGCAGTTCCGGGGACCTGGCCTCTATTACCCCGCTTTCACGACCGCCACCTTGCCCATCCAGTCCAGCTGGGCCACTGCCGCTGTCTACCGGACCGCCGCGCCGAATCTGCCGGGCCGGATCCCGAGCTCCAACTGGGCGGCGGTTGGCGGCGACTTCCAGGTGTACTCCAGCCTTGACAGCGGCATGGCCTTCATCAGGTTCATGAACCGGACCGGGTCCTCGTTCATCGCCTCAGGGGGCTGGAGCTGCTGACCAGGCCGGCCCCGCCAGGGCGGCCAGCCGGGAGCAAACGCCAGAAATCCGAGCTCACGGATGCCGAGACCGTTCGGACCCCGGGTCTACAGCCGGAGACTCCGATTCGCAGCGCCAGTTCATTAGGAACCTATAATCCGAGGCCAATGGACGACAAGGTGATGGTCGACCTGCTGGAGCGGGTTGGCAACCTGTTCACGTCCAGCCTGGACCTCAAGGTGAACATCGACTTCACCCTGCGAGCGCTCTCGCAGCTGGTCGAGTGCGACACCGACACCGTGTTCCTGCTCGACGATGACGAGACCCGGCTGCACGCCATGGTCACCTACCCCTACGCGGAGCAGGTGGGCAGCGTGGCCTCGTTCGGACTCGGCGAGGGCATCGTGGGCTGGGCGGTGGCGGAGCGCAAGGCGGTCCGGGTCGCCGACGCCACCACCGACCCCCGCTTCAAGGCGCTCTCCTCACCCAGCTCCCCCAAGAGCGTGATGGTGATGCCGCTGGAGTCGCCCAATCGGGTGGTGGGCGCGCTCACCCTGGGGCGCAAGACGGTCAAGCCGTTCACCGACCTGGAGCAGGCCCTGGTGAGGGTGATCGCCAACCAGGCGGCGATCAGCATCGACAACGCCGCCCTGCACACCGCCGCCCAGCGTCAGCTCCAGGAGATCGCCCTCCAGAAGCATGAGCTGGAAGTGGCCAACGCCCAGATCCGCGAGAACAGCCGTCTCAAGAGTGAGTTCCTGGCCAACATGAGCCACGAGCTGCGCACCCCGCTGAACTCGATTCTCGGCTTCAGCGAGATCTTGAAGGACAACCTGGCGGGCAAGATGACCGCCCAACAGCAGCAGGACTGCCTGGTCAACATCCACTCCAGCGGCCGCCACCTGCTCAACCTGGTCAACGATGTGCTCGACCTCAGCAAGATCGAGGCCGGACGGCTGGAACTGCAGTACGAGGAGTTTCAACTGGGGCAGTGCATCTCCGAGGTTCTGACCGTGGTCCAACCACTGGCGGAGCGGGCCGGGGTCACCCTGCAGGTGGAGATGGACAATGAGGTCACCCTGCTGCGGGCGGACAAGGGCAAGTTCAAGCAGATCCTGTACAACCTGCTCTCGAACGCGATCAAGTTCACCCCCGAGGGTGGCCAGGCGCTGATCAAGACCAGGACCAAGCCCAGAGCGGGACAGCTGGTGGTGCAGGTCAAGGACAGTGGGATCGGCATCGATCCTGAGCACCACGACCAGATCTTCAGCGAGTTCTTCCAGGTCCAGGGCTCGGCCGACCGTCGCTTCGAGGGCACCGGCCTCGGGCTGGCGCTGGTCAAGCGACTGGTGGGACTGCACGGGGGCACCATCAAGGTTGACAGCCAGCTGGGGAGGGGAGCCAGTTTCACCGTCACCCTACCCTTGCGCGGGCTGCGTCCGGACGGCCAACTTCGCAACCGCATCCTGGTGATCGAGGACAACCCCTCCAGCCTGGAGCTTTCCACTCTGGTCCTGCGCGGGCAGGGCTTCAAGGTGGACACTGCCACCGACGGCCAGGAGGGACTGCAGAAGGCCAAGGCTCATCCCTACGATCTGATCCTGATGGACATCCAACTTCCCGGTATCGACGGGCTGACCGTCACCCGGTTGCTCAAGGCTGACCCCAGGACATCGCAGACCCCGATCGTGGCTCTGAGCGCTCGGGCAATGCTGGGAGACGAGCGCGAGGCGCTGGAGGCGGGCTGCTCCGGCTACATCACCAAGCCCATCGAGGTCAAGAGCTTTTTGAATACCGTGACCGAATACCTGGAGGCACAGGGAGCATGAGTGGCGGTAATAAGACAATCCTCACAGTCGAGGACGATCCGGGCACCCGGGAGATAGTGCGGCTCGCCTGCGAACCACAGCACTACACCGTGCTGGAGGCGACCAGTGGGCCCGAGGGCCTGGAGATGGTGCAGCAGCACTCCCCCGACCTGGTCCTGCTGGACATCAACCTGCCCGGGATGAGCGGGCTAGATGTATGCCGAAAACTGCGCGCCGATGGCCACAAGCTGCCGATCATAATGCTGACCGCCAAGAGTGACACCATCGACGTGGTGGTGGGGCTCGAGCTGGGCGCCGACGACTATGTGGTCAAGCCCTTCGAGGTGCGCGAACTGGTGGCCCGGATCGGGGCCCATCTGCGCCGTTCGGAGACCGTGCCCGGCGAGCAGGTCAAGGAGCGCTTCGAGTTCCCCGGCCTCAGCATCGACCTCAGGCGACGCCAGGTTTACCACGACGACCGGGAGGTCCAACTGACCCTGACCGAGTTCAATTTGCTGGCCCTCCTCGCCAGTCGCCCGGGCCAGGTGATGAGCCGCGCCGAGCTGCTGAGGAGGGTCTGGGGCTACGAGGTGGAGATCGAGACCAGGACCGTCGACGCGCACGTCTACCGGCTGCGGCGCAAGATCGAGCCCAGCGCCGAGCATCCCACCTACATCCACTCGGTGCCAGGGATCGGTTACCGCTTCGCCGGCTGAGATCCCGCTGGCCTCGGCATCGGCCCAGCTCCCCGCTGGCGCGCCGTGCCGCCGGGGCCGGGCGAGCCAGCGCCGTCAGTAGATGAAGCCGACCAGAGCGTTCTCGCCGGGAACCATGGTGCGGGTGTCCAGTACCCCCAGGCCGTACACGTTCATCTCGCTCTGCTGCCAGCTGCCGTCCGGGAGAACCTTGGTGACCAGGGCCACATGGCCGTAGTAGCCGATGTTGAAGACGGCGATCGCCCCCACCACCGGGACCTGCCCCTCTGGAATCCCCAGGCTCCGAGCCTCCGACCACCACTGAATCGCGTTCCCGCTCCAGGTCACCAAACGCTGGCTGGCGACCCAGTAGGTGCACTGTCCCCAGGGGAACTGATTGGCCGGGGCGGGGACGCTGGGAGTGACCTCCGGAAACCCCGGCTGCAGAGGGACCAGATCGGAGCTGGGGAGGGACGAGGGCGACGCCGCCTTCGGCATCAGCAGGAAGGTGTTGGGAACCAGGGCCCCCGCGGTGGTCAGGTTGTTGTAATCCAGCACCACCCCGGGGGAGACCCGAAAACGGGCTGCAAAGGTGGCGAGGGTTTCACCCGCGAGCACCCTCACCAGCACCGTCGGCCCCGGAGGTGGGACCAGCAGCGGCTGGCCCGCCCTCAGGGCCTGGCCGGCCGGGATCCGATTGGCCCAGGCGAGCTCCTCGGGTGTTGTCTGGTAGCGGCTGGCCAGAGAGGCGAGTGTGGCTGCCGGTGGGGTGCTGATCAACTGGGCCAGCAGAACCGGGATGCTGCCCGGCACGGCGGCCGGCTTGTCGTAGTACTGCCCAGCCTGGAACGAGGCCGGCGATGGCCAGTAGCCGGCCGACTGGGTGGCCGCCTGGATTCCAGTAGGCGAGCCTGAGACCACCCCGGCCACCAGCAATCCGGCCGCCAGCAGCGCTACAGCTAGGTTCGTCAGGCGCAGATCGGGACGGGGCAAGCAGCTTCTCCCCAAGCTTCTTGCGGACGATGACGACCGCCAGGAAGCCCTCCCCGACGACGCTGCCCGCCACCCTAACAGGCGGCCAACTGGAGTGTCAAAGCGTAGGAGTCGCGGGTCCGCCGGCGCCCGCCCCGGGTGGCTTCGACCGCTTATCCTGAGTGAAGTCATGAGCTTTCATCCCGAGTGCCTCGGCCGCAGCTACTCGGCCCCACCCGAGATCCTGGACCGGGAGCGCCACCTGGCCTACGCTGCGGCTGTGACCGGCCAGGACCCGCCTCCCGAGCTGGTGCGGCCGCTGGCCTGCTTCGCCGCGGTGTACCTGCTCTGGCCGATCGTGCCCCAGCTCTTCTCCGACCAGCAGGTGGGCCTCGATCTGCCGCGCCTGCTCCATGGCGAGCAGGAGTTCTGGTTCGAGCGACCGTTGCAGTTTGGCGAGGAACTGACCCCGGAGGGCTCGGTGACTCGGGCCGATGAGCGTCGCGGAATGGTATTCCTGGAGCTGCTCTGCCACGGCCGTGACGGGCGGGGGGAGGCGGTGGCCCACTCCCGCAGCCTCTTTCTGGTGCGGGGCCCGGAGTGAGCGGAGAGCACCGCTTGGTCGGCTTCCCACCCGCCCTGGATGAAGTGCCTCCGAAGTTGAGCCAGCGGCTCACCCAAGAGAGGATCGACGCTTATGCCAAGGCGTCCGGGGACCATAACCCGATCCATCTCGACCCCGACTTTGCCCGGGCGGTGGGCCTGCCCTCCACGATCGCCCACGGGCTGCTCACCCTGGGCTCCGCCGCGGCGGAGATCGAGATCTGGGCTCAGGAAACCGCGTGGACCTCTCGGGTGAGCTGCCGCTTCTCAGCCCCGCATCCGTCGGGTCAGGTGGTCTCCGGCCAGCCCAGGGTCATCGAGTCAGAGTCGACCAGGGCGGCCATCGAGCTCGAGGCCGAGAACGAGGCGGGCGAGCGCGTCCTCAGCCGCGGCCTGGTGGAATTGCGCCCGGTCTGAGGCGCCTCTAGGCCCGGCCCTGACTGCCAAGGCCGGCCCCCAGGCCGGCGATTACGTCCAGCAGGCTGACCGACGGCTTGGGAGCTGTGACTCCGAAGCTGGCGTTGAAGTTGGAGAGGTTCAGGTAGCTGCCCCCGCTGGCGGTGATCCGGATCGGCAACGGCTGGCCACTGGTGGCCACAAAGATCGTGCTGGTGCCATTGATGACCGCCACCACACCCTGACCGTCAAAGGTGCTGGTATGCCCCCGAGTGGCCTTGGTGTCGGCCTTGGTGAAGCTGGCAGCAGTCTGCTTGGCGGAGGTCAGCGCCGCCACCCCATTGGTGAGCTGCTGCGCCAGGGGATTGTTGGCCGGGACCGAAACCCAGCGGTTGGCGAGCAGGCTCTGGAGGGCCCCTCCCCCAAGCCCCGCCCAGAGGCTGCCGCTCTTGATGTAGTCAGTGCCGTGTATCTCCTCCAGCTGGAAGCTGAGGCTCCCCAGCGTGAAGCTGCCCTCGCCGAGGTTGGCGCCGGCAACCTTGAAGGTGAAGGTCCCCAGCCCAGTACCGGTCGGCACCTTCCCCTGGATCTCGTAGGACTTGACCGCGGTCAGCGCGCTGGCGGTGTCGCGCAGGATCTGTTGCGGCGACTTGGCGGCCTCCCCGTTGCTGCCGCAGGCGCTCACCAGCAACCCGGCGACCACGCCGAGCGCGACCGACGCGAGGGATTTGCGCCGGGAGCAGGTCACCGGCCGCCATCCCCACCGTCGAAGCGTCACTGAGGTCTCCTTGCCTGCCGGAGGGGCCAGGTCCATCGGCCTGGAGCCAGACCGTACGGGCAGCCAGGTGCTGGTGTCAAGATGGATACACTCCTTCACAGCAATGGGGATGTTTGATCTTTCTGGCAAGGTGGCCCTGGTCACCGGAGGGTCCCGGGGTCTGGGCCGCGCCGACGCTCTGGCGCTGGCTCGGGCAGGTGCCGATGTGGTGGTGACCGATCTCCTGGTGGAGTCCGACCCAGACCTGGAATCGGTGGCCGCCCGCAGCGGCAGCGTGATGGCCCAGGTGATGGCCTCGGAGAAGGTGGTCTTCACCGAGCGGACCGCCGAGGAGATCCGCCAGATGGGCCGTCGCAGCAGCGCGATTCAGATGGACGTGACCAACACCCAGCTGGTGAGAGAGACCATCGACCGGGTGGTGGACGAGTTCGGAGCGATCGACATCTTGGTCAACAGTGCGGGGAGCCAGGAGCATGTCAGCCAGATTCTCGACCAGTCACCGGAGCTTTGGGAGCGGGACCTCCAGGTCAACCTGACGGGTGCCTTCAACTGCACTCAGGCGGTCTGGCCCCACATGCGCGCCCGCAATTTCGGCCGCCTGATCTACATGTCCTCCATCGCGGGAGTGGAGGGGGGCTTCGGTCAGGCCAGCGCCAGCGCCACCGCCGCGGGAGTCCTGGGGCTCATGAAGTCGATGGCGCTGGAGGGCGCGCGCCACGGAATCACCAGCAACGCCATCGTGGCCGGGGCGATCGCCACCGAGAGTTTCCGGACCACCGCGCCGGCCATGGTCGACCGCATGATTCTGCGGACGGCCATGAGGGAGCTTGGCCGTCCCGAGGACGTGGCCGGAGCGGTCTGCTACCTGGCCAGCCCCGAGGCCCGCTACGTCACCGGAGTCGAGCTGGCGGTCGCCGGGGGCATCGACCTCTTCACCTTTTAGGGCCTAAGATCTGGACAATTGTCCCAGGCTTGCTTTTCCCTGCTATAGTACCGGCCGCCAGACACAGTTCCGGGCGGCGATACAAGGCGCGACCGAGTGGTCCTGGCTAGCTAGCGTGTTGGAGGATGCTCGGATTGAGCCTCGTCGACGTCACCCTGACCTGCCGGGAGTGCGGGTCGGAATTCATCTTTACGGCCGGGGAACAACAGTTTTATCAGTCAAAGGGCCTGGTCAATCAGCCGACGCGCTGCCAGCCCTGCCGCCAGCTCGCCAAGGCCTCCCGCCAAGGCTCCAGCGGCGGATATGGTTCGTCGGGGCCGCGGGCGCCCCGACAGATGCATGAGGTGGTCTGTGCCGATTGCGGCACACTCACCCAGGTGCCTTTTGAGCCCAAGTACGATCGACCGGTCTACTGCAGTGCCTGCTTCGAGAACCATCGGGTGGCCCGCTAACTAAGAGCGAGATGGGGGCGCCTGCTCACGCAGCGCCCCCATTGCGCGCTCCAGAGCGGTCCTATCCGCGGCGCCAGCTCGGATGATCACGTCGCCGAGCTCCGCCTGCGGATAGGACCCGAAGCGCACCTCGGGGTACTGCTCCGCCAACCGGGT
>JABEUU010000065.1 GCA_013044295.1 Candidatus Dormiibacterota bacterium | reverse complement strand
GATCACGTCGACGCGCTGCCCCCGGCCCTTCAGGACCTGCGAGGGCAGCGCGTCGACGTGATCGGCGTGGCGAGCATCGAAGGCGGCGAGATGGCCGGCTACCTGCTGGCAGCGGGCTTCACCAATGTGGTCGGCCACGATCTCCAGCCCGACCTGGAACAGCTCCGCCGGGCCCACCATCTGGCCCACGCCGGGGTCGCTGAGCCGGCCCGCCAGGCCCACCTGGAACAGCTCCTGAGCGGCCTAGCCGGGCTCCACCTGGGGCAGGAGTACCTGGCGGGGATCGAGGACTCAGCGCTGCTGATTCCGACTCAGGCCTGGTTCATGCAAGAGGCCAATCTCAAGCTGCGTCAACTTCGGGACGAGGGGCGGGCCCTCTACTCCCTGATCCAGGCCTATCTGGACCTGGCCAGCGGCCCGGTGGTGGGTATCACCGGCAGCCACGGCAAGTCCACCACCGCCGCCCTGGTGGCGGCCGCCCTCTCCCACTCCCAGATGTTCCCCGAGGTCTGGCTGGCCGGCAACGACCGGCACAATCGCCAGGCCCTCGAGCAGGTGGCGCGGGACGAGCTGGGTGCGGGCTGTCTGGTGCTGGAGATCTCCAACCGCCAGCTGCTCCAGATGGATCGCGCGCCAGGGCTGGCCGCGATCACCAACATCACCCCGAACCACCTCGAGGAGCACTCCGGGATGGCCGGCTACATCGCCTGCAAGCGTCGCATCTTCGACCTGCCCGGATGCCGGGTCGCGGTTCGCAACGGAGACGACCCGATCAGCCTCGGCACCGGCCCCGTGAGGGAGGGCATCAGGGAGCTCCGCTTCGCCACCGCCCCGGCCGGGCTCGAAACCTGCGACGGAAGCTTCGAGGAGGCGGGCGCGGTCTGGCTGACCAGGCACGGCGATCGAGCCCTGGTGCTGGAGATCGATCGCCTGCGCCTGCGAGGCGCCCACAACCTGGCTAACGTGAGGGCGGCGGTGGCCATCTGCGCCGGCCTGGACGGGTTCCGGCCAGAGCTGCTGCCCCAGTTGGCCGGGGGGCTGGAGACCTTCGGAACCCTCGCTCACCGCATCCAGCTCATCTGGCAGGAGGCGGGAGTCGACTACTACGACGACCTCTCCAGCACCACTCCCCAGTCGACCGTGGCCGCGCTGCGCACGATCGGGCGCCCCTGCGTCCTGATCGCGGGGGGCCAGGACAAGGGAATCGACTTCGACCAGCTGGCGGACCAGGTCGGACGCTCGCTGGCGGCGGTGGTGCTGCTTCCCGGAGCCGGGTCGGATCGGCTCCTGGGGGCAATCACGGAGATGGGGGCCGGAGAGTCTGTGCGCCGGACCGGAGATCTGGAAAGCGCCGTCAGGATCGCGCGGGAGCTGGCCCGACCTGGCGATGCCATCCTGCTCTCGCCCGCCTGCCCGGGCTTCTTCTCGGCGAACTATCAGGCGGGCGGATTTCGGCAGGCGGTGCGCCGCCTCTCTACTTCTCCTCGTCGACGAACGGGGCCAGCGTGAACGGCTCCAGGGCCACCACCTCGAAGGCAGCTCCACAATTCGGGCAGTCGACCAGGTCGCCCACCTCCTCCGCCTCGGTGAGGTCCAGTTCCGCTCCACAGTCGGGACATTCGCGTGCCAGATCGGGCGCTGGTGCCAATCCTCTCCTCCTCCATGCCCACCCCTGATGCCGGGCCCGGCCCCGGGCAGTGGGGTCACGCCGCCCTGTTCCAGGCGAGTGTACCCAGCCCAGCCCGGCTGAGCTTGGGAGAGGGCTGGACCCCGCTCCAGGCGGCCCGGGCGCTGGGCCTCGAGCTCGGGATCGCGGAGCTGTGGCTGAAGCGGGAGGACCTCTCCCCCACGGGCTCGCACAAGGCGCGCAGCCTCGGGCTCATGGTCTCGGACCTCAAGGCCCGCGGGATCTCACAGGCGGTCATCTCCTCCTCCGGCAATGCGGCGGTGGCGGCGGCCGCCTACTGCTCCCTGGCGGGGATCCGGTTGCTCAGCCTGGTCTCACCCCGCACCGCTGCGGTGAAGCTGTCCGCCCTGCTCCGACAGCCCCAACTGGTGGTCGTCAGCGAGCACCCGGTCGCCCTGTTGCACCATGCGGTGACGGCCTGGGGGATGGCCGACCTGCGCACGTCTACCAACCCGCTGGGATCGGCCGCCTACCGCGGGATCGCCGCCGAGCTGGTGCCGCAGGGGCCCTGGCAGGACGTCTTCGCATTCGCCAACAGTGGCGCCACCGTGCTCGGCCTGGCGGACGGGTTCAAGCTCCTTCTGGCCGCTTCGGAACGGCCCCGGATGCACCTGGTGGAGGCCGCCCCGGGCGGCGAGCTGACCAGGGCCTGGTACCCGCGAGCCCAGCGGTTGGCGGCTTCCGGAGTGGGCGACCTCGGCACCAGGCGGAGCCGGCTGGCACCGCGGGTGAGGCGGGCGGTCAGGGAGAGCGCGGGTTGGGGTTGGCGAATTGGTCGTGCCGAGATGGAAGAAGTCCTGGCCCTTTGCGAGCGGCATGGAGTGGCCACGTCGTGGGAGGGCCTGGCCGCCCTTGCCGCCGCCCGGGAGGCCGCCCGCAGGCGGGCCGGCGGCAGGTGGTTGGTGGTGCTGAGCGGGGCTGCGGAACAGCTCGACCTGAGCCCTGCAGCCGCCCCCTCGGTCGCGGCCGCGGGCACCCCTGCGGAGCTCGATCGGATCCTGGAGGCTGCCGGTTTCGGGGCGGGGAGCGCCGCGTGAACTCGGCCATGGCATTCTTCGTCGGGCCCGAGCCGGTGCCAGCCCTGGCCAGCGGGCTGCCGGTGATCTGCGCCGACGGCTGCGGGATCACCGATTCCGACCTGGTGTCCTTTCCCGAAGCCGGCCGGTCCAGTCAGGCGCTCATGGATTGGGCCCCGGCGCAGCAGCTGCTGGCCGGGCGCGCCGGTGGCGTCGCCGTCTGGAAGAGCTCGGTCGCCACCGAGCGGCTCGCGGCGCAGCTCGGTCTGACCCTCGCCAACAGCCCCGCTAAAGTCGCCAGGCGGCTCGAGAACAAGGCCTACTTCAGCGCCGCAGCGGCCCGGGCGGGGCTGCCGGTGCCCAGGATGGTGGCGGGTCCGGCCGGGCCCGAGCTGCGGGCGCCGGCGCTCGAGCTGGGGCCACCCCTGGTCTTCCAGCTCGCGCACGGCTTCTCCGGCGCCGCCACCTATCCGGTCACATCGGAGCTGGACCTGGACCAGCTGCTGCTGCGATTCGCGGGCCAGACCTGTCGAATCGCCGAGGTGGTGCCAGGGACCGCGGTGACCGTGACGGGCGTCGCCTTCCCCGATCAGATAGTGGCCGGGCCGGCGTGCCTCCAGCTGACCGGGATCCGGGTGCTCACCCCGCATCCCATGGGCTCCTGCGGCAACGACTTCCAGGCCGTGGTGCCACACCGGTCGGTGGTGGAGGGCATCGCCGCCCAAGTCGGCGAGTGGCTCCGCGAGCAGGGTCACCGCGGCGTCTTCGGGGTCGACCTGGTGGTGGCGGAGGACGGCCGCTGCTGGTGCATCGAGGTCAACCCCCGCCTGGTGGCGTCGGTGCCGCTCTGGTCGCTCTCGGCCCGCGATCTCGGGGAGCCCTCACTCCTGGAACAGCACCTGGCCTGCTTCGGCCTCGGCCAACAGTCCGCCGGGCAGCTGCACTGCCACTGGTCCCAGCTGATTATCTACCGGGGCGGCGACGCCCGAGGGCCGGAGACGGGCCCGGGGGCCGCCGAGACGGCCCGGGGCCGCCTCAGCCCCGACGGCGGCTTCGCCGCCAGTGGCCCGCTCACCCTGGACGGACCCGCGGCCGGCGAGGCCGCGCTGATAGTGCGAGCCGGCGCCCGGCCCGGGCACGAGCTGGCTCGGCTGATCACGGATCGCCCATTGACGTCTGCGCAGGGCGAGTTGCGGCCCGAATGGATGGCCCTGGTGAGCCGGGTGCGGAGCCGGCTGGACTAGGTCAGGTATCCCCCCACCGTTTCGCGGACGCTCCGAGGCGGTACCTTGGAGGTGTGGAATTCCGCGATTACTACGCCACCCTGGGCGTGCCTCGAACCGCCTCCGAGAAGGAGATCCGCTCCTCCTATCGCAAGCTGGCCAGGGAGCTCCACCCCGACGTCAACAAGGATCCCAAGGCCACCGAGCGCTTCAAGCGTGTCAACGAGGCCCACGAGGTCCTCAAGGACCCTGAGAAGCGCGCCAAGTACGATCGGCTGGGGGCGGACTGGGAGCAGCTCGAGAAGGCCCAGGCGAGTCGTCCCAGACAGCCCCAGACCCCGTTCCAGAACGCCGGCCGGCAGAGCGGCGCCCGGTTCGGGGGCTTCAGCGACTTCTTCGAGACCTTCTTCAGCGGCCACAGCGGCAATGCCGAGGACCCCTTGGTGGAGGCCGAACTCGACCGGCTCAGGCGCGAGCAGTCAGCCCCCCGGCGGGGCCAGGACAGCGAGCACCAGGTGGACGTCACACTCCACGAGGCCGCCGAGGGCAGCGAGCGCACCCTCCAGCTCTCGATGTCGGAGACCTGCCCGACCTGCCATGGCACCGGGCTGGTGCAGGAGGCCGGGGACGGCGGCGGGACGGCGGTCAAGACGGCGGTGAAGACCTGTCCCACCTGCCAGGGAACCGGGCGGCAGACCCGGCGCCGCAGCCTGAAGGTGACCATCCCCAAGGGTGTGACCGAGGGCTCGCGGATCCGAGTCGCCGGCGAGGGCACCGCCGGTCCCAACGGGGGTAACCGGGGCGATCTGTACCTGCGAGTGCATCTGGAGTTGGAGCCGGGCACCGAGGTCCGGGGCCGCGACGTCTACACCGAGATCCCGGTTCGCGACTACCGTGCGGCTCTGGGCGGCAGCGTGACGACCCAGGGGCTGACCGGCCGGCTCGAGGTCACGGTGCCACCCAACTGCCCCTCGGGGCGAACCATGCGGGTCCCCGGAAAGGGCATCCCCGCCCTGCGCGCCGGTGGCAAGGGCGGGGACCTCTTTCTCAAGGTGCGGGTGACACCCTCGACTCGGTCGCCGTTGACTGACGCCGAGCGCGCGGCCTACCTGGAGCTGGCCGGGGCCGACGGACAGAGCAGGTGAGAGTGGTCCCCGGGACCCCTGCCGCGTGGGCTCGGCCAGGCGCCCCAGGAGGCGCTGAATTGGCCCCGGGGTCCGCCTCACGGCCGGTTGGCATTGCATCAGCCACTGCCCTGGCCGAGCCGCTCAGCGCAGGGAGGATGTGAGGTGCCGCCCCGCTTACGACTGCATCATGTGCAACTGGCCATGCCGCCCGGGCGGGAGGAGGACGTGCGGCATTTCTACTGCACGGTGCTGGGAATGGAGGAGATCCCCAAGCCACCGGTGCTGGCGGCCCGGGGAGGCGCCTGGTTTCGAGCCGGGGAGATGGAGCTGCACCTGGGCGTCGAGGAGGACTTCCGCCCCGCCCGCAAGGCCCATCCCGGCATCCTGGTGGCGGCGATAGACAGCCTGGCGCAGCAGCTCCAAGCCGCCGGCGCCAAGGTGCAGTGGGACGACAACTTCCCCGGCTTCCGGCGCTTCTACAGCTGGGACCCTCTGGGCAATCGCCTGGAGTTCCTGGAGGCGGTGGAGGCGGCCGGCTGGGACCACGATCCCTCGTCCGAGACCGGGGGAGCGCGCGGGCACAGCCCCGAGTCGCCCTAACCGATGTCGCAGGGCGGGCACCTACGACGGGTTCTGGCGGGACTGGGGGCCGTGGTCGCCCTGCTTGCGGCCGCTCTCCTGTCCGCGGGGCCCTCGATGCGTTCTGCCGTCCTGGCGCCGAAGGATGCTCCCTCCGGGCCGGTCCCGGGGTTGTTCGTGTGCGCGGGCTTCTACGCCGACACCGGGACGGCCGACGGCCTCCAGGAGGCGGAGGTGGCGCTCACCTCCGCCGTGCCGGGTCCCGGCTTCGTGGCCGTGAGATGGCGGGGATCCACCGGCGACGCGCACCCGCTGACGGCGCGGTGGCCCATCACTTCCGGACCGATCGCGGGCTCCCCGACGGTGGTCATCTTTCCCGGCCTCTCCCCGGCCCGGGCCAATGCGGCTCTGAGCGGCCCGGCCGAGGTGACTGTCTCCGCTCTCAATGGCAAGCGCGCCTCCTGTCAGATCGGACCGGCGCCAGCCGTCTGACCCGGCCTTTCGCCACGGCGCCGGGGTCAGAAATCTCGCCCGCGGCCAGGGGGTGAGAACGGGGCCCACGACCCTAAGGAGCCGCCTCGGAGGTGGTCGGAGAGACCAGGAAGATCCAGACGTCCCAGATCATGTGGCTGGCGATGAGGGCAGGCATGGGGACTCCGGCGGCGGCCAGGCTAGACCAACCGGCCCCGGCCATGGTCGCCGCCCCTACCAGCGTGGGATTGCCGGTGCAGAGGTGGGCTCCGCCGTAGAGCGCTGTGGCCAGGGCGGCTCCGCGAGCCGGGCCGAACCGCCGCGATAGCTCACCCTGCAACAGCCCCCTCCAGAAGAGCTCCTCCGCCGGCGCGACCACCAGCGCCAGGCGGAGGGCCAGCTCCGGCGCCGGCCGCAGCTGGCGGAGCAGGTAGATGTTGCCGATGTCCTGGGCACCCTTCGGCATCACCACCCGAGCCGCCCTGTCCCCGACCATGAAGACCCCGTAGAGCCCGGCCGCGATCGCGCCGCCAAGGGCGAGATCTGCGCCATGAGCCCGCTGGTGCCGCAGGGACCGGTCGCCCACGAGTGCCGCCGAGCCCAGGATGAGGCCGGTTTTGGTCATGCGCTGCCAGAAGCGGGGCCGCGGCCCCCGGAAGGTGGCCACGAAGGCGGCGTAGGCGATCACCGTGCTCCCGGCCACGAACCAGGAAACCCGCACGCTCCCGGATGCCGGCCGGGTGAGCCTCATCTGCGCCTCCCTCCATTGCCGCCATCGCTCTGGCCGGTGGACCCTGGGCACCACCTTAGCAAGCCGGCAGCTGGACTCCGCCCCGCCATGGTCCGGGGCCCGATCACGGGGTCCAGAGTGCGGTCGCGGCCAGGCCCGCAACCAACAGCAGCCCAAAGGCCATGTGGAGCTGAGCGGTCTGGAGGTCGATCATGGAGATCGCCCTCTGCTGGCCCGTGGCCCCCAGCTCGGAGGCGCGCATGGCGCGCACGAAGAGCGGCAGGGAGAGGAAGGCCAGCAGGCTGAGCCGGGGCAGGGCGCCAACCGCTACCGCCACGGCCAGGGCCACATAGGCGCCCACCAGGAGAAAGACGTAGAGGGCGTGGGCCGCCCGCCGGCCGGCCCTGATGGACACCGTGCTGATTCCGGCCCGAGCGTCCTCGCCGATGTCCCGCCACTCGTTGCCGTGGAGGATCGCCGTCACCAGCAGGCCGATGGGGACGCTGACCACGGCGGCCGGCCAGGACCAGCTTCCGGTGACCGCGTAGTAGCCGCCCAGGACCATGAGCGGCCCCATCAGCAGGAACACCAGCGGTAGCCCGGCCGCCCGGTATTTGTACTGCAGCGGGGGGGCGGTGTAGCCCCAGCCTCCCAGCAGGCCGATGACCCCGAGCAGGGCCAGGTCCCAGCCCCGGACCGTGATCAGCCAGACCCCGATCCCGGTCGCGAGCAGGAAGGCGAGTGCGGCCAGGGCGAAGGCGGCCCTCTCGGTGACGCGGCCAGTCACCAGAGCCAGGCTGGCCCGGGGCGAGGTGATGGCGTCGATTCCCTTGCGGACGTCGTAGATCTCGTTGATCACGTTGGTGCCGATCTGAAGCATCACTCCACCCAGGAAGGCGGCCGCGAAGAGCGGCCAGTTCATGACGTGGTTGGCCAGGGCCAGGCCGCCCGCCGCCGCCACCGGGATGGCGGAGGCGGTCAGGCTGAAGGGGCGCACGATCTCCAGCCAGCCCCGGGCCCGCCGACCCAGGCCGATCCCGGTCTCGCTGCTGAGCGCGGCCCTCCGAGAGGTGGCGGCGGTGCCGGCCACCAGGTCCCCGGAGCTGCCGTAGAGGAGGGCGGCGTCCACCACCGCCTCCACCTGGTCGTCCTCCTGGAGCACCGGCTGGAGGATGGGCAGGGTCATGCCCGCCGCCCGGAAGCGCTGGGCCCCGGCCGCTATCTCCTCCCGGGTGCCACAGAGCAGGAAGGCGTCCACCAGCTCATCGGGGATGATGCGGGCCGCCCCGTGGTAGTCCTCCGCCCTCCAGGCGGTGGCGATGGCCTGGCGCAGGGCCGGGTCCAGCCCCGCCCGCCGCATGGCGAAGTCGGACTGGACGGAGAGCATGTAGATGACGAACGGCTCGCGCTTGGCCCGGTCGAGCGCGGCCCGGCGGCTGGAGTCCGCCAGGGCCAGCAGGTACCCGCCCACCTCCACTGTCCCCGGCGGACGTCCCGCCGCCAGCTCGGCCGCCCGGATCCTGCGCACCCCCAGCTGGAGCGCGGGAAGAGACTCCGCGGGTCGCGCCAGAAAGCCGTCCGCGCTCCGCCCGGCCAGCTCGTGAAAGCCTCGGCGGTAGCCGGCGACCCAGATCGGGACGTGATGCACGGGGGGGAACATGGGCTCGATCTCGGGCAGTCCCGCCGCCGTGGGCAGGCGCTCCCCCGACCACAGCTTGCGCAGCTCGAAGATGGTGGTCTCCACCTTGGCGGTGGCCAGGTCAGGATCGTAGTCGTAGCCCATTTGGCGAAGCCGCAGGGGAAGGGCTGAACCCAGGGCCAGCACCATTCGTCCCGGCGCCAGGTCATCGAGCGCGCTCACGGTCATGGCGATCAGGACGGGATGGCGGGTGTTGGGGTTGATCGCCCCCAGCGCCACCCGGATGCCGGGAACGGCGGCTGCCACCGCCGTCGTGTAGGTCACCCCGTCCCGCTCGAAGTAGGTCTCGTGGAACCACACCGAGTCCAGGCCCGCCCTGGCCGCCCGCTCGGCATGGCGCACGGCGTCGCGGACATCGCCATGGGAGGCGAGCCCCAGGCCCGCTGGCCGAACTAGCGCGGACATGCGGCCGCCCCCAGCGCCCGACCGCTCGGTGAAGGTGCCGCGGGCAGTCCGATCAGCTGGGGAACCATGGCTCACAGACTAGCTGCTGGAGATGCGCGGCTCGCTCTCCTCGCCCAACCAGCGACGGTCCCTGCGTCTTCCTGCCGAGGTCCTCACCGAGCGCAGCCACACGGCCGATTTCGAAGCGGGCGCGGTGGGCCAGGACCAACCGGCGTGGGTGGCGGCTAGGCCGAGGGCGGCGTTTCCCGCCTCAGGGCGGCCAGCCGACGCTGGTACTCCTCCTCGTCGATCTCGCCCATGGCCAGCCTCCGGGCCAGGATCTGCTCCGGCGCCTGGGGGTCTGGCTGGGGCCGCCAAGGGCCGCGCGCCCGACCACTGAGAGCGGCGATGCCCCAGACCACCAGGACCAGAAAGATCACCATGAAGACCGCCATCACGATCAGCCACACCCAGTGGCCCGATCCGTACCCACCGTAGCCGTACATTCCTCTAATCACCTCGTGTTCGGTTGCAGAAGCGGCCGGCGATCAGGCACCCCATGGATGCGTCCGCGCCCGGTACCCGCCCGCGTCCATCCGCTGATTCTGCTCTGGCAGGTTGTCTCTCCGTCGATTCGGAAGCTGCCGCCGGTGGGACCCACGGACTCGGGCGCGGGAGCCTTGCTGCCCCGCCCCCTGCCCGCCATCAAGGGGCTGGAGTCGGCTGCTGACCCGACGACGCCGCTCGGCGCCAGGGCGCGGGCGGTATCTGGCGAGGGCCTGGTGCTGACCCATGAGACGAGCATGCCTCGATCATGAGCGCTGGCATCGCCGGCTCCCAGAGGGCTTTCAACGGGCCAGAATCAGGGGAATTCACGCGCAGGCGCGGCAGCTCGCCGTGCCACAATCGCTCTGCCGGCACCCCCAACCGCCCACCGCGCGTGCCTGCTGAGGTCATTCCAGCCAATGCCGACCAGGCGACCCGGCAGCGTTTCCCGGGCTTGGCGACGGGTGTTCGAGCCCGACCTGATCCTGCTCCACGCACCCTCGGTCTGGGACTTCCGCCAGGAGGTGATCCTGCAGGGGCCGCTGGCGGACGTGATCCCATCCACCGACGAGTTCGAGATGTACCCAATTGGACTCACCAGCATCGGCGGTTACCTGGAGCTCAACCACTACAACGTTCGCATCCTCAACATCGCCTACCGGATGCTGCGCGAGCCCAGCTACGACGTCGCCAGCCATCTGCGCAACCTGCACGCCCCGGTTTTCGGCATCGACCTGCACTGGCTCCCCCATGCCAACGGCGCTCTCGGGATCGCCGATCTGGTCAAGCAGGTTCATCCCGACTCCAAGGTGTTACTCGGCGGCCTCTCCGCCAGCTACTTTCACCGGGAGCTGATCGAGAACCCGGCGGTCGACTTTGTCCTGAGAGGAGACTCCACGGAGGAGCCCTGCCGCCAGCTTCTGCAGGCGCTGCGCGAGGGATCGCCCCTGGAGCGGGTGCAGAACCTGACCTGGAGGCGACCCGATGGGGAGGTGGTCGTCAACCCGCTCACCTTCGTCCCGGTCGACCTGGACTGGATCGACGTCCCCGCCTATGAATTCATGCTCCACGCGGTCTTCAAATACCGCAGCCTGGCCGACTTCGTGCCCTATGCGGAGTGGCTGCAGTACCCCAGCACCATGGTGCTGAACGCCCGCGGCTGCCCCTACAACTGCTCCATCTGCGGGGGTTCCAGGTCGGGCTACCAGATTGTGGCCGGGCGGGCCCGGGCCGCCTATCGGTCGCCCGAGAAGTTGGTCGCCGACATGCGCCGGATCGCCACCTTTTCGAGAGCCCCGATCTTCATGGTCCACGACCCCAGGGTGGGGGGGGTGGATCGCGCCCGGCGGATCTTCGAACTGGTGGGCCAGGCCGAGATCCCAAATGAGCTGACCATCGAGCTCTTCTACCCCGCCGGTCCCGACTTCTTCGCCATGGTCCGCCGGGCCACCAGGTGGTGGAGCCTGGAGATAACCATCGAGTCGCCCGACTACGAGATCCGCAAGATCAACGGCAAGTTCCCGGTCCCAAACGCCGCCGTGGAGGAGACGATCGCGGCCGCTCTCGAACAGGGCTGCGAGAAATTGGACCTCTTCTTCATGGTGGGGCTACCCCGCCAGACGCCAGCCGACGCCCTGGCCACGGTCGACTACTGCCGGCACCTGGTCGAACGCTTCCATGCCGACAGGCGGCTGCAGTTCTACGTCGCCCCGCTGGGACCATTCCTGGATCCCGGCAGCCGCGGCTTCGAGCAACCCGAGCTCGGCTATCACCGCCGCTTCACCACCCTCGAGGAGCACCGTCAAGCCCTGCTCGGGCCCACCTGGCGCGAGATGCTCTCCTACGAGACTGACTGGATGACCAGGGAGCAGATCGTGGACACGACCTATCGGGTCGCGGCCGGGATCAACGAGCTCAAGTTCGCGTCCGGCCTGATCGACGCCAGCACCCACCACACCGTGGTCACCCATCTGGAGGCAGCCCGCGAGGTCCTGGCCGAGGTCGACCGGATTCTGCTGCTGCCCAAGGCGGTGCAGGACGCCCAGCTGCGGACCCTGAAGGCCAAGACGGCGACCGCCAACACCGCCACCATGAACGGCAGCCAGGAGCTGAAGTGGCATTCAGCCACGGGATTTAGAGTGAGCCGGCTCCTGGTCCGGCATCTGCTGGCGGCATTCCCACGGGAGGGCCAGCACGGCTGGGCGCGGCTGCTGGGACACTACGACACGGCCGTCGCAGAGGTCAGATCCCTGCCCGAGCTGAGCGAACGGCTCAATGTCGGTCCGGGGGCCCCAGCCCCGCGGCCCTCAGAGGCAGCGCTCGCCGCTGGCTCTCGGGACTGAGCGCTGGCAAGACCTGAGTCGGCACCGGGGTTTCCCAGCAGCCGCCCCGGCCGTCGGCCATGACGCGGTAGTCGCCGGCAGCCGTTAGATCGCCAGAACGTGCCTGGTTCCGTCGGCCGCCACCGGCCCCAGCCGGGAGAGCGCGACTGGGTCGGTCGCGGGCCCGACCCAGCCGGGTGGAGGCGGCACTGCCGGCGCTATACTGGCT
>JABEUU010000064.1 GCA_013044295.1 Candidatus Dormiibacterota bacterium | reverse complement strand
GCTGGACCTCGAGGCGAAACAGCGGAGCGTCCGTCGAGTCGGTGGTGAACGGGCAGATGGTCACCGAGTCGGTGTCGAAGCGATCGTCCTGGACGATCAGCGCCGGCCGAGGCTTGCCTGCATACCCTGACCCCCCGGCGACGGTCCAGATCTCAGCCCGTCTCACTCATCGGGCCAAGTGGAGACGGCATCGACAAACGCTTGATCATCGGCCGCGGACATGCTCTCGGCGACCGCTCGCGACTGCCGGTGGGCCTCCTGGGCGAATCCAGGCGCTCGGACATCGGGTACCCAGATCTGGACTGGGCGGAGGCCCTGCTGTGCCAGTCGTGATCGATGCTCGCGCACCCTCTTAGCGGACCCTGCACTCGTCATCGCCGACCTCCCATGTTACATGTAACAATAGCAGAACAGACCGGCCCTGACCCGATCGCACCGCGAGCGCTCGCTGGCGAAGATAGGCGTCGGATGAGCGAGCTTGGAGCCATGGAGGAGGTGGGCACACGCACGAGCGACAGCACCTCCACGAAGCTCAACCGAACATGATCCGAAAGAGACGGTGACAAGAGCTGTTGTGAATCGCCACCTCAAGGTCAGGTGCTGCTATGAACTCGGCCACCGGCGCTTTCATACATCCCCCAGATCCGCCAGCAGTTGTGGTCCGTGCCAGAGATCACAGTGGCGGCTCCCGATCTCGACACCATTTCAGGTAATTCGGCCTGGCCCAGTTGCTCCAGGACTTCCTCGCCGACTGCCGCGCAGGGGGACGCTTGGTCTGGGCCGTGTCGCCTTATCGGTACCCGTCCGCCAGGAGTTCCTCCCGTGGTGCGCGAGCGCGGAGATTATCAATCCCGCGCATCTCACTTCGCCCTTGGGGGGCAGGGTCAGCTCCCTGCTCCTGGACCGCGGCGGCCGCCAGTGAGCGCTGAGTCTGGCGTCGACGCCTCGCTGCCTTTGGAGCCGAACTGATCGAGGAGGCCAGCTTTGAGCCCGGCCAGGACCAACCCCTAGCGGGACCTTCAGCTGCCTCCGGGCCCTGCTCGGATCCGAGCCCGATCCCGACCGGCACGGGCACGGTAGGGCTTGGCCGTCACCGCCGACCGCCGCGGCAAGCGCCACTCCAGCTTGGGCTCAATGGTCCGGCTTCGAGGCGACGGCCAGATGAGGACTGACTGCTTGGTTGCCGGCGGGTGCGGGCTCGGACAGGGTGCCAAAGCCACCCCGCCAGGGCGCTCGGCTCGGGATGCTCTCACCCTGCTAGGAGCCAGACAGCGGCACCGGCCACCGATCGGGGCGGGTGGCCGGTAAGAGACCGGAAGAGGGCAACCGTCGCCGGAGCGGCAAGCGGACTAACCACCACCAGGGCGCGCACTTGCCAGTGCATTAAGTCCACCCGCATCGCCGCCCAGCCCAGAGCTGGTGCGGGCAAGTGCTCGGCGTAGGCGACGAGGACCTGCCCGAGCGCGGACGGGTAGGGAAAGTTCGTCACCGCTCCACTACTGTCTGGGTGCAGAATGTAGCCGAATGGCTGCCGGTAGCGAAACCCGTCGAGCGCCTGCCAGAGCATCGGGCCGCCGTCCCCGTAGATCGCAATTGGCGCGACCACGACTACACTGCCGGCCGGCAGCGACCTCATCATGGGACTGAGGAAGACCGGCGGCAAGAGGCTAGGGGCGGTCTCCCCCCCGGACAGCAGCATCGGGGCAGGTAGCCATGGTAAGAAGAGGATCGCCGCCAGGCCTAGGGGAAGAAGCTTGGAGTGGTGGCGGCTGACAATGCGGTCGACCCCGATGGCAAGCAGGACGGCGACGCCGAGGTCCACGAAAATCGCGAACCGGTTCGGCACCGTGTCGGCATAGATCGGCAAGTGCCGCAGGAGCAAGCCGGGAAGGGGCATGATCGCGATTCCAGCGACGTGAAGCCACTCTCCGCTGGCGAAACACCCACCTACCACCACGATCGCGGCCGCCAGTCGGACCAGCTGGCGTTGCCGACTGCGGACCATGGTCCAGAGGGCGAAGGCGATCACCGGAGCTCCCAGGTAGCCGACGACCTCAGGCCACCACATGGAGTAGGCCACGAGCGCATGGTGGGTCCCCAGCCCAACTAGCTGACCCGGCGAGGGCAGCACCCAGGAGAGCAGGTCAATATAAGTCTTTACCGGCGTCAGTCCGGCAGCGTGCCTGAGGGATGGATGAAGCTGGATCAGGAGCACCAGGGGGTAGGCGAGCAGCGCCCCGGCCGTAGGTACAGCCACCGCCACCACGGCCGCCCAGGGTCGCAGGATCCCCCAGAGGCCGCGGCGCCGGCGCCAAAGCGGCCAAGCGCCCACACACACGACCATTAGGAGGATGGTCGCCAGGAACTCCTTGTTTACAAGGTACTGGACCGCCACCCAGCCACCTGCGGCTAGGCCCCACCGCACCCTATACCGGCCGCGGCGGGCGGCCAGGGCAGCCCGCTCTGCAACCCACCAGCCGAGCGGCAGGGTACCTGTGGTGAGCCAAGTCAGCTGACCGTCGACCAGCTGCCCCTGTACGAACGGGGCGAACCCGAAGGTGAGCCCTCCCACCCATGCCGCAGCCTCGGACCGCAAGTGTGGCCGCAGGGCGACAGCCATCATCGTCGCGCCGGAGGCGAGCAGCAGCAGGTGGAGAAGATTGGTGGCTCGCACCCAACCGATGGCTAAAGCCAACGGCCAGGTCACCAAGGTGAGCAGGATGTCGGCGTTGTTCCATACCAAGCTGATCGTGTGCGGGTAAGTCGCGGCCGCCGAGAAAAATGGGGTCCGTCCCCGCGCCAGAGCGTGCGCCATGAAGACGAGGAACCACAGGTGGAGAGCGCTGTCAGCGCTAGCTCCGAGCAGCCGCGGGGACTGAGTGAGCCAGACCGGGGCCGTGATGGCGAGCGCGATTCCCAGGTAGCTCAAAGGAGTGGCCCACCGCCACACAGCGTGAGAGTGGGTCAGCTGCCCGAGCCGGGTTGCCATTGGGGGTGGAGAGTGCATCCTGGTGAGGATGTTCAGCCGTAGGTGTCTCGGTCCGCAATGGCGGTCCCAGCTCCGGGACCTGCTTACGGGGCGGCATGGCCGAGGCGGAGCTGACTCTCTCGCAGCGGACCTACCACTACGTGAGCTGGGGGCTGGTCCTGGCCCGAGACCCCAGCGCCGCGATCAATCTCGCCGGGTGGGCATACCCGGTAGTCACCGCCAATGCAGCGGAGACGCTAGCTGCCTGTGGAGCCGACCGTAAGGCCAGGCCTCGCCCGGCCGGTGGCTGTGAACCAGGAACTGGGATCGCCCCGGAGCTCACCGGCTTGATCGGTGGTCCCGAGCCACGGCCACAGGAGGCTGTGTCCGCTATGTCCGTTGTCTAGC
>JABEUU010000063.1 GCA_013044295.1 Candidatus Dormiibacterota bacterium | reverse complement strand
GCACCACCCCCGCACCCTGGATCGCCCTGAGGGCCTCCAGGTAGCAGGCGATGGCGCCCTTCATGTTGGCAATGCCCAGTCCCCAAACGAGGCCGTCGCTGACGGTGGCCCGCGGCTGGAAACCAGCCTTGCCTCTGAGGTGCGGCTCGCGCCCCGAGTAGGAGGTGTCCATGTGCCCGTTGAACATCAGGGTGTGCCCGCCGCCGGTCCCCGCCAGGGTTGCCAGGACATTGGGCCGGCCCTCCTCCACCTCCTGCCACGATACCGCGAGGCCCATCTCCTCACAGATGTCACGAACGCGCTCGGCCATCGCCTGCTCACTTCCGGTCGGGCTCGGGGTGTCGACCAGGCTGCAGGCCACCTCCACGAGCCGCTCGGCATCAACACTGGCCACAATGGTCCGCCGCAGGTCCTCGCCTGCCGAAGCTGGGCCGCTCATCGGTCGAAGTACGGGAGAACCTTGGAACCAAACAGCTCCAGCTGGGCGTTGCGGTTCTCCCCCCACAGTTCGAGCATGATGTGCGTGCAGCCTGCGTCCCGGTACTGCTCGATGGCTTCGATGCAGTCCGCCGGATTGCCGGCAATCGGTACCGTCTTGGCGAGGACCTCATCGCTCACCGCGGCCGCCGCGGCCAGCCGCCCACCGGTCGTCATCGCCTCCGCGATCGGGACGATCTCCTCTCGCGCCAACCCGGCACTCTCCAGGAGGACATCGGCAGAGGCCTGGATGTTCTCGACCTTGTTGGCGAGATACATGCCGGCTATCTCCCGGGCGCCCTCTCGGCCAGCAGCGCGATCCTCGTTGATCGAAGCGACGATCGTGCAGCCAACTTCGACAGCGGCCGGGTCGCGTCCTACCCGTGCCGCGCCGATAGCCAGGTTCTTGCGGGCGTAGCGGACGAAGTTCGGCGTCGTGATGCTCGGCGTGAGCAGCCCGTCGGCCACTTCTCCCGCCAGCTGCTGCAAGCGTGGCCCAGTGCCAGCCACGTAGATGGGAACCGCACCCCGGGGTGACCGCGCGTCCGGACGCAGCGCGGGGACGGTCGCGACGAACTCCTTGCCATGGAAGTCAAACTCTTCCCCGCCCAGGACACCCCGCACGATCTCGATGCTCTCCCGGATGGCCGTGAGTGGCCGAGCCGCCTTCTCTGCTCCGAGACCAACTTCCTTCATGAAGATCTTCGAGGCCCCGAAGCCCACCAGCAGACGGCCCGGGCCGACGATCTCCTGGGTGACCCTGACTTCCATCGCCACTTGGATGGGATGTCGGGTGTAGGGTGAAATTATCCCCCAGCCCACCGTCAGGCGCTTGGTTGCCTTCCCGATCAGTGCCGACAGCGCCGTGGAGGACCGCGCCTCCATCGAGTGTTTGCGCCACCAGGGGTAGGCCTCCGCGAGCCACATCGTATCGAATCCGTGGCGGTCGAGCTGCTCAGCGTGGCCGAGAATCTCCTCGACAGGCTCCATCGTCAGCTGCATGACCCCGATCCGGAGCGGCAGGCTCATTCGCAATCTGCTCTAGTCAGTTCCGCATCTCCTGTGACTTGCCAACCCTCATGAACTATACTTGATCAGACACTCGAGCGCAAGCAGGATTCGGAGGACATGGGGATGAGCGCCGGGCGGAGCACAGCGCCCAGCCCCGCAGGGGCCGCACGATACCCGCGAGTGCCCCTCTATAACGTTCCGTCGATGGCCACCCTGGCGGTCGTGGCTTGGACCCTGCTTCAAGAGTTGGCCCGGTGACACGGGCGACGTCGGCCGCTTCCCGCGGCGGCGACTATGACGCAGTGATCGTGGGCAGCGGTGTCAACTCCCTGGTTGCTGGGGCCCTCCTGGCGCAGGGAGGTTGGCGGGTGTGCGTGCTCGAGCGCAACCCCGAGCTCGGCGGCGCGATACGGACAGATGAGATCACGGAGCCCGGCTTCACACACGATGTGTACAGCTGCTGGCACCCCCTTTTCGTGCTCTCCGACGCCTATGCCCAACTGGGCGACGAGTTGAGATCCCGGGGTCTCCAGTACCTGACGGCCGAGCTGGTCACGGCCACCCTCTACCCGGATGGAGAAGCCGCCTTCCTCAGCCGGTCTTCCGAAGCCAACACGCTTGAGTTCGACCACCACGCCCCGGGCGATGGTCACGCCTTTCAGCGCGACCTCGAAGATTTCCAACGTAATGGCGACATCAGCTTCGGCCTGCTCTCGAAGGAGCTGGCGGCGCCCGCGGGAGGAGCACTGGCGCTGCGCGCGCTCCGTCGTTTCGGCCGCCGGGGCCTGATCCAATACAGTGGCCAGCTTCTCATAAGCAGCCGGTCGTGGCTGCAGACGACCTTCGCTTCGCCTCGTGTCTGGGGCCTGCTCGCACCGTGGGTCCTCCACACCGGTGTCGGGCCGGACGCGGGAGGTTCCGGCTTCATGAACCGTGCTATCGCCAGCGTTCTGCAGACGGCCGGGCTCCCGGTCGCCCGGGGCGGCGGTAGCCACCTGGTCAACGCCCTGGCGGCAATCATCAACGCCCAGGGTGGGAACTGCCGCACTGGAGCGGAAGTCGAGCGCGTGCTGGTATCCGGTGGCCGCGCCTCAGGGGTCAGATTGGTCGATGGCCACACCGTCACGGCGGGGCGCGCGGTGCTGTGCAACGTCACCCCACCCCAGCTGTACGACCACCTGCTCGCGGACTGCGCGGTTCCCCCGGCGGCTCTCGCCGAGGGCCACCGGTACCGCTTCGGCCGAGCCGGGATGCAGATCCACTATGCCCTTTCGAGCCCTCCCCGCTGGGATGGCGACGACCGGCTGAGCCGGACCCCTGTCGTCCACCTCACCCCCGGCCTCGATGGTGTGTCTCGGGCCGTCAACGAGGCCGACCGGGGCCTGCTCCCCCACACGGCCACGATCGTGTGTGGGCAACCCGGTACCGTCGACGCCTCGCGAGCGCCGGCTGGGAGCTCGATCCTCTGGATCCAGCTCCAGGAGCTCCCCTCCCACCCGATCGGTGATGCCGCTGGGGAGATCGCAGTTGAGCGCGGAACCTGGACCGAGTCACTGCGGGAGCGCTACGCCGATCGCATCCAGTCCCGGCTGGCCCGCCACATCACCAACTTGGAGTCGTCGATCCTGCGGCGCGTCACCCTCTCACCGGCTGACCTCGAGGCTGCTAATCCCAACCTTCGCGGCGGCGACATCTACAGCGGATCGTGCGACTTGGATCAGAGCCTCCTGTGGCGCCCACGCCCCGGCCTCGCCGGCCATCGCACCCCCATCCGGGGCCTCTACCAGATCGGCGCCAGCACCCACCCGGGGCCGGGGCTCGGGGCAGGGTCAGGTGCGATCGTGGCCCGTCACCTGCTTGGCCGGTGGCCAGCCCAAGATCTCTCGGACGCCATCCGCAACCGCCTGGCTCGACCCTCAGGACTGGGTGCGACTCGGTGACGGGACGGCTTGGGATCCATCGTCGGCGACGCTCGCACCACCCGCCAACGAGCCTCCCGGCTTGTTCCCGGCGCCGGCCCTTCCCGGTCGCTTCGACAAGAAACGCTCCAGGAACTCCCGGCTTCCGGTGACACCCTTGGGAGCGATGATGAGCACCACCACCATGAGGACGCCCAGGATCACCACCCTCATTCCGTTGGGCAGCGTCACGTTCACCGATCCGAACGCCACTCCGTTCTCGGCGTTGCTCAAGAAGGCGTCGACGACCCCGAGCCCCATCCCACCGAGCACGGCGCCCCAAAGGCTCCCCGCGCCTCCCACCACGAGCATCGCCAGCGTGGCAAAGGTGAGGTCGATGTAAACCTGACCGGTGCTGATGCTCCCGAGTTCATGCACGAAGAGTGCCCCGGCGAACCCGGCGAGACCCCCGCTGATGGTGAAAGCTACGAGACGGTGGCGGAACACCGAGATCCCGAGCCCCTGGGCGGCCACGGGGTCCTCCCTGGAGGCCCGCAGCAACCGGCACGACCGCGTGTGCTGGTACGCGAAGGCGACCACGATCGCGATGCCACAGCCCACTGCCCCCACGGTCATGCTGGTGGTCACCGGTACGAGCGCCAACGTGGTCGCGCCCGGGCCTATCTTGTCCCAGTAGGTGAGGACATCGTAGGTGATCTCCAGCACGGCGAACGTCGCGATCCCGGCACTGAGCCCACTCAAGCGCATCAGGACAAGCCCGGCGAGGAACGAAAACACAGCCCCCAGGCCGGCTGCCAGAACCAGCGATTCGGTGTTGGAGATCTGGGTGGTGGCGAGGAACTTGAACAGGGTGGGCATGGAGGTCTGGCGCGTGGCCGTGGGGCTCGTGAGGAGCCCCGCGGCGAACGCCCCGACCGCGACAAAGCTGATCTGCCCGAATGACCATACCCCGGAGTTCCCGATGAACACGTACAACGCCACGACGATGGTGGCGGTCACCAGGACGTTGATCGCGTTCCCCTGCTGGGCTATTGACATGGCGCTTCCGGCGACGGCGACGACCACGACCAAGGAGAGGGGACCGGCCAGCTCGGCCACCAAGCGCAGCCTTGGCCTCATACCCTCTCCACGATCGAACCCCTGGGGGTGAAGAGGCCCGCCGGTCGCAGCACCAAGATCACGATCACGAAAAGGAAGGTCAACATGGGGAGGAAGACCAGCTGTTGCTCGGGGACGACTGCCCCAAGGAGCGAGTTCACAAAACCGACCACGAAACCACCGGCAGTGGCCCGGCCCAGGCGATCGATGCCGCCAAGCACCACCCCAACCAGGCCGATGACGATGAGATTGAACCCGAAGCTGGGGGTCACAAGTGGAGATTGGACCGTCACCAGCACCGCCACCAGGGCGGCGCTCAGGCCCCCGAACACGAACGCCCATGTGACCACCCGATCGATCCGGACACCGACCAGGCGCGCCGTCTGGAAATCCTCGGCGGTGGCCCGCATCATCATCCCGATCTTGCTCCGGTAAAGGATGAGTACGAGGCCGGTGAAGAACAGCCCAGAGGCACCTATCTCGACTAGGGTGATCCACCGCAGGGCAATGCTGCCTCCGAGAACCACGCTGTTGAGCGAAGAAAGCATCGACACCGGTTCTCCGTTGGGGCCGAAGGCGATCAGCCAGACCGCCTCCAGCGCATAGCTCAGGCCGAAGGTGACGATCAGGGTGGTGAGGGCCGACGCACCCCGAAGCGGGCGGAAGATGGCCACTTGGATGGCGAGTGACATGGCCACGCACACCACACAGCAGATGGCAATGCTGGCGGCGACGGGAAGCCCCCGGGTCATCCACAGCGAGTAGGCCCCCAGCGCGATGACCTCACCCTGGGCCAGGTTCACCTGGCGAAGCACGCCGAACACGAGCCCGACCGACACCGCAACCAGCCCGTAGACAACACCCAGCGAAATGGCGTTGACGAGATCGCTGACCCAGCTCATACGGGCGCGCACCGACTCAAGGTCCCAGTCATCTCCCGAAGTATGCCTCCACCACGGCCTGCGGGTCCTCGACCGCCCCGCCGGTCACCTCAAGGCGGATCTCTCCGTCGGACAGGACGTAACTACGCTCGCAAAACCGTATGGCACGCTGGGCCCGCTGTTCGACCAGCAGGATGGCGACGCCCACGCCCCGGATGCGTTCCAAGACCTCGAAGACCGCGTCCACGGCAACCGGCGAGAGTCCGAGCGACGGCTCGTCGAGGAGAATGAGGTCCGGATCCGAGAGCAACGCTCGCGCGATCGCCACCTGCTGCTGCTGCCCGCCGGAGAGAAGCCCCGCCCGCCGAGAAGCGAACTGTCCAATGATCGGAAACAGCTCCGTGACCCATCGCTCATCGATCCGGGCCCGCTTGCCCTGGCGCCGCGCCAGGGTCCCCAGCGACAGGTTGTCCTGGACCGACATCGTTTGAAAAAGGTGCCTCCCCTCCGGAACCATCGCCACCCCGAGATGCGCCAATGCCTCGGGTCGCAGCCCGCGGGTGGACGTGCCCCGCAGAAGCACGTCACCCCGCGAGCGCACGGCTCCCATCACCGCCAGCAGCGTGCTCGACTTGCCGGCGCCGTTGGGCCCGACCAGACAGACCGCCTGGCCCTCGTTGACCTCAAGGGTGACGCTCTTCACCGCCACCACCCGGCCGTAGGTGACCCGCAGGTCATCGAGCCTGAGCAGCGGGTTCACGACGCCGCACCACGCCGGACCGGGCTGTCGATCATTGAGCCTGGCTGGCAGCGAGGTCCTCGACCCCAGCCTCGCCGAGATAGGCCGACACCACGTCCACGTTCCGACGGATCTCATCCGAGGGACCCTCGGCGAGGACCTCGCCGTAGTCCAGCACCACGACTCGGTCGCTCAACTTCAGGACGAAGTCCACGTTGTGGTCGATCAGAACGACCCCTGCCCCACTCTCCCTGATCGCGCGTTCAATGACCACTCCGAGCTCGGCCATGGAACCTTCGGAGAGCCCGGCGGCGGGTTCGTCGAGCAGAAGATACTTGGGCGTGGCAGCCACCGCGCGAGCGACGCTCACGTGCTGCTGGTCTCCGTGGGAGAGTTGGGCGACCGGCAGGTCGGCCATCTCCTCCAGGCCGAGGTTCGCCAGAAGCCGGTCGGCGATGGAGCGCGCCGACCGACTCGATGCCCGGACCGCGAGCGCCCCGAGCTCGACGTTCTCCCGCACCGTTAGCCCAGAGAAGAGACGTCCGTGCTGGAACGTCCTTTCCAGACCGAGCCGCGCCCGCCGCTGGGGAGTGAAATGGGTGATGTCCTGTCCGTCGAGATGGACCGAGCCCGTGACCGTCGAAGCGAAACCGCTGAGCACGTTCAGAAGCGTCGTCTTGCCCGCGCCGTTCGGCCCGATCAGGCCGACCACCTCACCGCGATTGACCGAGAGGCTCACCTTGTCCAAGGCACGCACACCCGCGAAGGCAACCGACACCTCACTGCAGACGAGCCCGCCGGTGGAACCCGACAGGGGGGGAGCGCCCGCTCCCCCCACTGCATCCCCTGACCCCGCCAGGTTCACGGCATCGCCCTCCGCCGCCTGGTCGGGCATCTCACCTGTCTCCCCCGTGTCGCCTGCCGGGAGCCCAGCCTGACAGATCTACGACCCCAGAGGGCCGGGCGTCAGGATCTCCACAAAGTGGGGCTTGCCCGCGGTGTCCTCGATGATCCGGTAGGGGCGTCCAACCACGGTGTGATAGGTGGATGAAAAGCTCACCGGCCCAGAGATCGTGTTGACATCGTGGAACGTCTGCATGATAGCGGCCAGCCGAGTGCCGTTGAGGCTCCCGCCAGCATCCTTGATCGCCGTCACGATCCCCTGCACCGCCGCTGGACCCGTCACAAACCCGCCGGTGACCGGAGCCTCTCCCTTGGCCACCATCTCCGCCTCGAGAGCCCGGATCTGAGGACTTGGGTCATCGCCGAACACCGACGCAAAGGTCGACCACCATATGTTGGTTGAGATCGCGGGGTTGCTCGGCTCCCAGAACCCGCCGTCGATCGCCCACGGGCCCACGATGGGCTTGGCGTTCCCCAACGTCCTCACGGCCGTCACGAAGGCCGGGAGATCAGGTGTCGTGGTGGTGCAGAGGACGGTGGCGGCCGCACCCGATTGCGCTGCCTGACTGGCCACCTGGGTCACCGTGTGGTCGCCCGTGGTGTACGAGAGCTGGGAGACGACGTGGCCGCCCATCTTGGCGAAGTCCGTGGAAAAGTTCTGGCACACGTCCGTGAAGTAGGTGAGCAGCTTGTCCGTGACCACGGTGGCGGTTTTCCACCCGTGCTGGATCAAAAGCCGGGCCAGCACGGCGCCATCCGACTGTGGCGCGTTGCCGTAACTGAAAGCCAGCTTGCCCGCGGGGCCAAACAGGGATGGTCCCATCTGGTCGGTCCCGATGCAGGGCGCGATGGTGAGCAGCTTGTGCTGCAGGCCAACCTGGATCGCGGGGGTGGCGAAGTTGACGTCACAACTGACCCACAGGATGCTGGCACCCGCGCTCACCGCCGCGATGGCGTCGGAGCGCGTCAGCGCCGGCACCAACTGGTCGTTGTAGACCTTGAACACGATCTTGCGTCCGTCGACTCCGCCGCTGGCGTTGATCTGGCTGGCCTGGATCTCGGCAGCGTTCAGCGCCGGGACATCGAAGGGCTTCATGGTGTTCGTCTCGTCGATCACCGCCCCGATGATGATGGGGCTCTTCGCCCCCGTGGTGCTGGGCGACCCGCCCGGACTCGAAGTCGAGGCCCCGCACGACGCCAGAACCAGCGCCGAGATGGTCGCCACCAGCAGCCCGGCACCCCGACGCCGATACGACCTGTTCAACTTCGACTTCGACTTCGACACTCTGACTCCTCTCCTGAAAGAAACGGGATCGACAACGTGCATTCTTTACAATCACCTATCAGATGTCAAGTGCGGCGTCATGGTCGGGTTGGCGACGGGAGATCAGCGGTGCCGCGGCAGCGAGAGCGGATTGGTGGTGGTCCGGCCGTGCGCCCACCGCCAGCCAGGAGCCCCGCCAATGGACCCTGTCGGTGCCGGACGCCCGGGTCGACCCCTTGGCCACGGTGATCCACAGGGCCCGGCGCCCATCAAGCCCGCGTAGCGGGGCGTAGCTGTCGCTGCTACGCCCACTCGGCAATGGGCAAAGTAGTCCCCCAACGAGATCTGCGCAGTCAGAACGCCGCCATCGTGGCAGCAGTTGCGGCCGGGCAAAGCTTCGCGATCACGCGCAACCCAACCCCGGTGACGGAACTGCGGCCCGGAGTGTCGAGGTCGCTGCCGGCACTCCCCACATCGACGATGAGGCGTTCCGTGCCGATCTGGAGCACCTGGCGGACCAGGACCG